>JACQZH010000066.1 GCA_016213925.1 Candidatus Omnitrophota bacterium
ATAGAAAAAATTCATGTTCTTCAGCGTAAATTTAATTTTAAAATTAAACAGAAATTTCATCAAAAACAACTACAACTTCGGTAACATCTATTTTGACGCAACGATTCTCCGTTGGGTAACCTTTATTTATGAAGCAACGGGATCGCGAATTTATGGTTTTTAACTCGTTTATTTTTAAGCAGTTAAAAATTAACCGAGATTTAGCTCCTGTGATTTTCCCTTAACGGAGTAAAGCTTCTATCTATTCAATTTGAAAAATATTTTGAATTTACTTTAAAATATGCTAAAATAACATGCAAATTTAAGCTTAATTTTAATGTCAAAAGGAGGGAAATATGAAAAAAATTGGAATTATAACTAGCGGTGGTGATTGTGGTGGTTTAAACGCAGTAATTAAAGGCGCAGCTCAAATGGCACATAAACGTAATATTTCCTGCTATATTATTCCTAATGGGTATGCCGGGCTTTATAATTTAGTTGATTTTGATTCGCTTGTGGAATTAAAACCAGAAAGAATTGATATGGTACAGGCTAATCCCGCAGGATCAGAAGCCGGCCATTCCCGGGTAAAAATAAAAAATATTACCGAACCTGGAAAATATGAACGGATTAAGCAGGGGTTAAAAAAGTTTGGAATTGATGGGTTAATTATAAGCGGCGGCGATGATACAGGTAGCGTAATTATTGATTTATCTAACAACGGCATTTCCTGTGTACATGCTCCAAAAACAATGGATCTAGACCTGCAAACCTATTCTGTGGGCGCAGATTCTACAATAAACAGGATTGCTGCCTTTGGGCAAGACCTAAAAACTACCGGCCGAACTCATAACAGAATTATCGTGCTTGAAGTTTTCGGCAGATATGCCGGCCACACTGCTTTTCGTGGCGGAATAGCCGCAGATGCTGACTCGATCCTGATTCCAGAAATCCCGATAAACTTTGATGTTTTATATTCTCATGCAAAAAAAAGATTTATGAAAAGAATACTGCAAAGCGATGTTTTTGCCGGAACGTATTTAATTATGGTAGCGGAAGGGATTAAAAATCTTAACGGAGAAGAACTGGTTGATGAGTCAGCTGGCGTTGATGCTTTCGGGCATAAAAAACTTGCCGGAGCTGGTAAATATGTATGTCAAGAATTAACTAAAAGATTAAAAAACGACCCGGAAATATCTAAATTTATGAAAGATTCAAAAATGTTTGTTCAAAAACTCTATGAGGTCCCTGAAGTCAGAGAAGTAAGACCTGGCCATCTGGTAAGATGCGGCAATTCCACTGCTTATGATGTTAATTTCGGCAAAGAAGCAGGCGCTTCTTGCGTTCTATTGCTTGAAAAGGGGATCACAGGAGTTACTTTTGCCAGAATAAGTGATAATAAGATAAAATATATGAAAACTGAAGAAGCAATTAAACAGCGCCATGTTAACCTTGACCGAATAGTTATGTATGAATATATGGGAATATGCTTCGGAAGAAAAACTGCAAATTTAAATTTTCAGCCTGAACTAATACAAGGGCAGATTGAACGATATTTATAAAACACCTTTATAATAAACCCCAGCTAATTTATAATTAGCTGGGGTTTATTATTTTTTTAGTTTATTTATTTGTTTCTCTTGGTATTAAATTCTTTTTCAGCCTGCAGCCATATTTCCATATCCTTACCTTCTGGCCTTCCAGTTTCCTGCCAAATATGGTAGGCTCTGTTCTTTACCCAGTCTTCAAAATTAGCGGCTGCTGTTGAGCTTTTTTCAGCGCGCTTAACACCCTTACTAGTTACTGCACTAGCGCTCTCATTAATACCAAAAGTTTTTTTCTTAATTTTATCTGCCATAGCAACCTCCTTTATTTGTCAATCAAATTAAAGTTATATCTTTTATGTTTTTGAAGCAATTATTCGATATTTTACTCTTTCTAAAATAGTTGTCAAGATTATTCTTATTTAAAGCGATAAGTTCCCTTAAAGAAATTCTTTAAAATTAAAAATTACAACCAAAAACTCAATCCATATGTTTTAATGCTTCTTCAACCATTGGGAATACTGCTTCAACCTCATCTTTTGTCATTCTCCCCAGTTTAGCAAACTTAAATTCTCCTTGAGAATCTCGGCTGCTGCGAGAAATCTGCATCTTTTTAGGACCATTATTATAAGAAAAAACGCTTACAGTCAAACGATGCAATTCTGATTCCCATGATTTAGAAAATAAATTATGGTCTAATTCAGCATTGTATGGCATTTTAACCTCCTTTTTTTGAATTACGCATTTAAAATTGCTATAGTGTTATGCTTTTTAAAATCCTAGCCATTTCCCTTCAAGAAGCTTTACAATAACGCTTACCGTAACATAACTTTTGCCATATTGCAATAATATTTTATAATAAAATAATTTTAAAACAAAAATTTTCATTTGATTCCGAAATTAACACCGATTATTGAGCAACTCAAATGGTCTTTCTACTGTTTAAAACCAGTCAGCTAATTTGCTTCCTTAAGAGAATTTTCTATCGTATTTATTAGTTCTTCATCGCTGAAAGGCTTGCATAGCATGCTACAGTCTTTGTCTATCTGTTCAATAAATCTTTTTCCCCCTTCAAAAGCATCTTCGCAATATCCGCTTATAAAGATACAACGTGTTAAAGGACTAATTTTTTTAATTTCTTTCCAGGTTCGGATGCCATCAATGCCGGGCATAACGATATCAACTAATGCTATATCAAAAGTATTTTTTTTAATTTTTTCAAGCGCCTCGTAGCCATCAGTCGCGCTATCAGTTAAATAACCATTTTCATTTAGTATCATTTTCAGCGCAATTCCAATAACTTTCACATCATCTACAATTAGGACCTTTTTTTTCTGCATAAGCTACCTCTTTCATCGCAATGTTATGTTTTAGTTACATAGACCTTTATTTTAAGATACCCTCGTTTACGTGGTTATCTCAGTGCCTGAAGTTACCACGGAAATTGTTTTTCCATCAGCATCTTCAATAAATGCATTATGCCAGGAAATTACCTTTATCTTTCCGTTTTTTGTGATAATCGGATTAACATAATACTCTGCCACAGCAATTTGTTTCTTTACTAAGCAGCTGAAGACTTGTTTAACTTTTTCGCGGTTTTCTGCGGGTAAAAAATTTTCAAACCAGTTTTTCCCTATTATCTCTCTGTTTTCTGCCTCTAGGACATCACATCCTTTTTTGTTAACTAACGTTATGTTCCCTCCTAAATCCAAAACCAATATAATAACCTGGCTAATATCCAGAATATGCCGCGCCAAGTCTCGCTCTTTGCTTAAAAGTTTTTCAATACTTCTTTTTTCACGCAGATCGACAAAATACACTATGTTCAATCGTTTTCCCCCAATAAGAGTGATCTTAGAATTAATCATTACAGGAATTTTACTGCCGCTAGCATGTACAACTTCAGCTTCCAGAGCGCAAGAGTCTAAATTTTTTACATGGTCAGCAAAAAGTTTCTTATATCGTTCTTTTTCTTCCAGCGGATGAATTAGTGTCTGATGCAGGCCAATAATTTCTTTCTTGGATTTTCCGATGAGTTTTTCCGCCGTTATATTGCATTCTACGATAATTCCGCTTTCGGCATCAGCTATAAAAATCGCCGAAGCAGCATTATCAAAAAGCGCCCTGAATTTAAGCTCCGATTCCATAAGCTTCTGTCTATCAGAAGCTTCATCAGTATTATCCATTGCTACCAGTATTAATCCGCGAACTTTGCTTTCGCTTCCCAGTAAAGGAGAAATACTTACCTGAACTGGAAACACCGAAGCATCTTTCCTCTTAGCTTGAGTCCTTAAATTATGACATACCTCTGCATTTGCGCATTTTAAAATCAGTCTAAAATCTGTTTCGGAAAAAGAAAATAATTCACTGATATTTGCATTTTCTAAAAAAGCCCGCTCGTACTGCAATTGGAAATTAGCTGCCGGATTGGCATAAATAATGTTGCCTTTGGGATCTGTAGCAAGTACAATCTCACGCACATTATTAAGCATTTGCGAAAAAAACATTATCTTTTGAGAGAGATGATGGCGATGCGTCGCTTCATCAACATCAAAAACCGGATGTAAAGTATCGACGGTATCCTTTAAAAGCAACGTATACCCAGTATCGATATTACCAGGGATATTAATTTTTCCCGGTTTGTATCCGGTTCCCACTGAACCATGGTTATACCCATAAAGCAGTTGAAACGCAAGATAATTAAAATATTCCCTTTTTTGCATAAAAATCGCATCAAGTATTCCTGATTTCAAAAAATCGATATGCTCCTTATCGCCATCAACGCAAATAAAATTAACGGTTTTTATTTTTTGTAGTTTCTTTAGTGTTCTGGCTACCCATAAGCCGCTATTGCAATCAAAGCTTACTATCCCAGATAAATCAGGATATAGTTGCAAATATTTAGTAAGCACTGCTTCTGTCTTTTCAGCGTTAATGTCAAAGACATTTTCCGGGCCAAGCAATTGGATGTCAGGATACAGCATTATTCTTTGCAAAAATCCGCGAAATCCTTTTTCCATATTGTCTAGTCCGGAGAACCCCATCAGCAGTACTTTTCCAGGCCCATTAATCATCTGCGCAAGCATTTCTGCCATAGCTTGCCCCATACGGTACCAGTCTGTTCCGACATGAGCCAACCGCATGCTTTCCGGTATATCGCAGTCCACAGTAACAACAGGGATCTCCTTTTTGATCGCAAAATTAATTATTGGAATGACTTCTTTATCTGCCCATCCTGTAATCATAATTCCAGATACGTTTCTGCTGATAGCATTGCGCACTGCATCCACATAATCACGCGTGGAAAAATCAGACGCCCCTTCTATGCTGAACTTAACAGTAAATTCCACAGCTATTCTCTTTAAAAGAAACTGTGAATTTTCTATAAAAACAGGATGATTTATAAGCTTAGAAATTAAAACATATTCTTCCATCTTGAGCAAGTTATCCTATTAAGATATATTTTTAGTGGTTTTACCTTTTATCACATTATTATCTAACGGGCCGTATGTGTCAATAAAAACAACTTTTGCCCGGCAGAAATCTCTTTTTTTGCCAATTCCATTTCATTCAATATAGCGCCGCTATTGTTAAAATTTTCTAAAATAATCTCATATTCGCCAGGATCAAGCAAAATACGCCCAATACGGATCTGATCCGGTAATGTTTGCCAACAACGTAAATCTGCCTGTTCAGCAACCATATTGTAAACCGCACTAAAAAATCCAAAAAGCCCAGACTGGACATTGCCCTCTTTTTTCTGGATATTCTCTTTCTGTTTTTTTTCAATAAGATATCTGCCGCTTGAACGTATAATTGATTTAGCAATAAAACGCAATTTTCTTCTCTCTAAATTTTTTATTGCAATTTTCCCAATATCCTGAACAAGCTCAGTATCAGTTTTTATACTCCTGCCCTGTTTATCAACTGCTATGACCCTTGAAGAATTTACTGCATATGGCCGCTCGCGATATTCGGGAAAAGCCACTTTAATGATATTGCCATCAGGAGTCGGAATCGAAAACTCCTGTGCAAATTTGGCTGGAGAAATACCGTTGTATTGGATTAGATAAATTTCCGCTTTTTTCGCTTTTTCCGCCAAGCTTATAAAATGCCTATTATAATAAATATCCCTGAACCTACTGAATTCAGATAAGCCCATAAAACGTGAAGCAGTCAGAATATTATCTTTTAAAATATCAGGGCAATGCACCCCGTAATTTTCAGCAAAATCATCATCGTAAATATTTGAAGCTTTTGCATAAGAAATAAATGCATCATTTAAATCTTCTTTCGAAGCGCCTATCTCATAGCATATACCCATTAAAAATCTCGCAAACGCATCTTCTTTATAAACATTCTTTTGATCATCACTATATTGCGAATTTATCGCAGTTAGCTTTGAATCAACGTCTCTGGCCTCAATTATTGCATCTTCGAATTCACCAAGCATAATATAGTTAAAAGCCTGAAAAATATTAATAAAAACGCGTTCAAAGTCTTCTCCCTGATAAGGCTGCAAGTAATCGTTTACCAGCCAAGTTGCAGCAACTTTTGAGAGAGATTCCGTATAGAGCTCTTCATATTTGAGTTTAGCTTTATCGAAAGTATCGATACTTTGTTTGTATTTGCCGCTAAAATGCTGAATAAGTCCTAAATCAAGCAAATAGAGCAGCTCATTATTTTTACCGTAAGCATTCTTATCCGCTTCAAGTAATGACAACGCACTCTCATATTGAGTTTGTATAACCAAGTTATCCACTTGTATAATATTTTTCGGCAAAACTGCGCATGAATAAAGAAAAAAAAGAAGCAGGCTAAGAACAACTGCTTCTTTAGTAAATTTCGATTTTTTTATTAGATTATTCATTTTATATTTTAGCTATAAAATATCTTTTCAAAGAGAAAACTTACTTTTTTTAATCAGTTTTTTAATCTCTTTTTCCCCGATCCAAGTTTTTTGATTTGTCGTCAGGTCTACCAGCTCAAGATTCACTTGATAAAGAATCACATATTTATTTTTTACTTCATCTTTAACTGAATTTATAGAGCCCTTGAGCATAAAATCGGCGCCGGTTTCATACCCCACGGCTTTTACTGTTGCTTGGTCGGTAAGGCCCTCCTGCTGGGATTGCCTTTCTTCTCTTATCTCCTGCCTCTCCTCGCTGGATGCTACAAACTTTACCTGCCCGGAATTCACTAAGCTTTTTTCCAAATCTTTTATGAATACAGCAGAGTTAATATGCTCATGACTCCTATTAGTTACTGTCCCCACTATAACTACCGGTTCTCTCTTGTTTTTTTCTTCAAACTTATTTACCCATGCCCTGCTTAAGCAATCTTTAATCATTTCTTCTGCGACAAAACGTGAATCAGAATCGTTCCACCTGCCGCTTAAATCAATCGTCTTATCCACCGCTGTACGCGAAACTTTAGTCCCAGCACAACCATAAATAAAAAACAAACAAACTCCTGCCCCAATCAAACTGATGAAATTTTTCTTCATATTACTTTCCTCCTTTTTTATAAAATTTTACAGTTTTCCTTTTTCCTTGTTATGTAAACTAATGAACGTCAACGATGAAACAATCTCCTTGCATAGCATATCCAGATTAACATATTCTTTTTCTGCTGATTCTTTATCCCCTGCTTTTACTTTATTAATTAAATTAAATGCAGCATTATGGTAAGCCAAGTGTATCTTTTCCAGGTTTTTAAATTCAGGAGTATCCCCGTAGCTAATTGCTCCGATAGTATATATCCAATTTCCCAATTCACAACGTTTATGCGTAATGTTTTCCGGCTCTTGAATTCCGCCGTCGATAAAATTCCTGAGCTTTCTTTTCCATACTAGATGAAAAATCCCCGCATGATTAAAATCAAAATCCATAACACATCCCCTTTAAAATTATTATAAATTTAGTGATACTCAAACTGTTTATTCCCCTATTATTTTTATTATGACCCTCTTTTTTCTTTTGCCATCAAATTCGCCATAAAATATTTGTTCCCAAGGGCCAAAATCAAGCTTGCCATTAGTCACCGCGACAACAACTTCTCTGCCCATAATACTTCTTTTTAAATGCGCATCTGCGTTATCTTCACCGTTATTATGTGCATATTGGCTTGTCGGTTCATGAGGAGCCAGCTTCTCAAGCCAACGGTCAAAATCCTGATGCAATCCCTGTTCATCATCGTTTATGAATACGCTGGAAGTTATATGCATTGAATTAACCAGGCATAACCCTTCTTTTATTGCGCTTTCTTTTACTAGTTGCTCGATTTTAGAAGTAATGTTTAAATAAGCACGCCTGGAACCGGTATTAAACCAAAGCTGTTTTGTAAATGTTTTCATGCTATAATTCCTTTTTTTGAAATTATTATTTTAGCCGCCAGCATATCATCGGTTTTTTACCGAAATATATCCTTTATCAAATTGCCCTAAATACATTGCTCTTGGCCTGAAAATACGGTTATTCAGCAGATATTCCTGCACTCTTGCAGTCCAGCCTGAAACACGGCTAGCGGCAAAAATCGGAGTAAAAAATTCCGAATCTATTCCCAAACAGGTATACACTATCCCGGAATAAAAATCGACATTAGGGAAAATCTTTTTTTCCTTGCCAAGCGTTCTTAAAACCTCTTTTTCTAATTGTTCGGCAATTTTAAACAGTTTTTTACCTTCGTCATTTTTTCTGGACATGTATTTAGCCAACGGTGCCAAAACTCTCGCTCTCGGATCATAAGCTTTATACACTCTGTGGCCAAATCCCATAATCTTTTGTTTTTTAGCACAGGCTTTTTCGAACCAAGTTTTTGTATTTTCTACAGAGCCGATTTCTTTGAGCATAGCTATTACCGCTTCATTTGCTCCGCCGTGCAAAGGTCCTTGTAAAGCCGCGATTCCCGCGCCAACCGATAAATAAATATCGGAAAGCGTTGAAGCAACAACCATAGAAGCAAAAGTGCTGGCATTCATTCCATGATCGGCATGAAGGATAAGAGAAATATCCATTATCCGTTCTTCAATCGGAGAAGGAACTTTACCGGTCATCATATAAATAAAATTAGAGGCAAAACTTAAGTCAGGATGCGGCTCTATCGGCAGGCGCCCAACTTTTATTCTTGCTATCGCAGCTACCAGTGAACTGACTCCTGCTACTAGATGATGACATGATTCTATCCCTGTTGCGTGCTGAAGATTATCGCGAATCTTCATTTCTAAAAGTTTTTTTTCATCGAATTCATAAATTGCATGTTTTTCCCCCATAGGCTTAGTTTCCATAGGGATTGAATCCTCATCTGCACTTATTATTTTTACAGTATCATTTATATATTCCTGGCTCTCAACGTCAGTAAATTCTTGCCGCATAAAAGTTGTCCCAAGACGCAAAGCAGCCATAGCGTTCATCCTTTCCACAGGAAAACTCATTAGACGTCTTTTAGTAAGTGGGATATGGCCATATTGCACAAGCTTCTTTTTGAATACATTTAACTGACTTAAAGTCGGAAGCTCACCATGAAGCAATAAAAAAGCAACTTCTTCAAAAGTGGAATAAGCGCATAAGTCAAATATATTATAGCCCCTATATATTAACCACCCCTTTGCCCCGTTAACATAACCGATTTTCGTTTCACAGGCAATTGCGCCTTCAAGCCCGGGGCCAACGGTACAAGTTATCGGCCAGCTAATCGGCTTAGTAAATTCCGGTTCAGGTTCATGGCTGGTTTCCTTAATTGCTTTTTCTTTGGCTTTTAAAATTAATTCTGTCATTTCTTTAGTATTTTTATGCATTTATAGCTCCTCCTAATTAAAATCTCCTCTTTGAGATACAAATATTCACGCAATGCAAATCACTCTTACTCATTGTAAGGTAATATTTTACTATTTTTTTATGAAAAAGTCAACCGGGTAATTTAGACGATAATTTTTCGAAATGTACAATCTTCTTTCCCAAAAATAAATAAAACCCAAAATTTTAGAAAAAAAACATACTTTAAGTGTAGGCCACTGGAAAACGACCATTTATTCAAGACTAATAACTGTGCTTTCCGGCTAGAGAATGAAATTTAATTTACTTATAAAAGCTTTATTTTAAATATTGTTGACCGCGGTAATATCTTCCGCAATTTTTTTTATTTGTTTGAGATCAAGTTTCCCGCTGCCTAAAATAGGAATTTCATCAACGGCATAGAAATTCTCCTTTTTCGGAAGCCATAGTCTAGGTATTTCTTTCTCACTTAAAAGCTTATAAAGCTTATCAATATTTACTTCTTTTTTACAGAGGACTATCAGTTTTTCACCTTTTTTTTCGTCGGCAACTGCAGTTACAGCGCAAAAAGGCTCGGGAACACGCATAATATCCATTATTTCCTCTTCGATCCTGATATGCGGAATCATTTCACCGCCTATCTTGCTAAATCTACTCAATCGATCGCTAATACAAATAAATCCATCTTCATCGATCGAAGCTATATCTCCTGTAATATACCATCCGTTTTTTATAACTTTTTTTGTTTCGAGCGGCTGACGCAAATAGCCTTTCATAACATTCGGCCCTTTAACTAGTAATAGCCCTGGCTTATTGCAAGACAGCGGAGCAAAAGTTTCAGGGTCAACTATTTTCACAGCTATGCCTGGGATTGGATGGCCAACAGTTCCTTGTTTAAACCCGACCTGCTTTATTCCTTCTTTTTCATTGATATAATCAGGGATCCCGAGAGAAACTATCGGCGATAACTCCGTAGCGCCATAACCCTCAAACGGTATTATTCCGAATTTTTTAAAAAATGCTTCACTAATACTGCGTTTCATTTTTTCAGCGCCAACCATGGCATAACGAATACTTTTAAATTGTTCGGCAGTACATTTTTTTACATATGCACCAAAAAATGTCGGTGTCCCCAATATTATTGACGTTTTATGTTTTTTGACCAGTTTACCTATAGTTAATGCGTCTAACGGATTCGTGTGATACACTACGCCAATACCTGCGCCCAAAGGGAAACACAAGCTTGCGGTAAATCCAAAAGAATGGAAAAAAGGTAAAACGCCCATGATAATGTCTCCAGGAATCAAATTTAAAATCAGGTACAATCCCTCGATATTAGAAAAAATATTTCCATGCGTTAACATTACTCCTTTTGGACAGCCCGTGCTTCCGCTTGAAAAAATCAGCGTCGCAATATCGTTGACATCAATCTTATCGCCTTTTACATAAGTTATTTTAATCAAAAATGCCGGCATTAATAACATAAGCATAATATGGATAATTTTTTCAAATTTTTTAATCCCAGCTAATATGTCTTCGACAAAAACCATTTTCCTGTCAGATTCCATGCCAAGTTTTTCTATGAATTGCTTTGAGGTTATAATTGTATTCATCCTGCATTGTTCAACGGATGATTTCAGGCATTCTTTTGAAGCCGTAAAATTTAAATTAACCGGAATTTTTCCTGCAAACATGATTGCCCCGTTAATTATCGCGCAAATACAGGAAGCAGGCAGTAAAATCCCAACCATTTCATTTTCATCAAACGGCTTAACTGTAATCTGACGTATTTTTTTTGAAAAAAGTACTACCATTGCAAGAACCTGAAGGTAATTTAATTTTAAGCCACTTGAATCTGCCATGCAAAACTTGCGTGGATGTTTTTTAGTTTCATCAATAAAAGCAATATGAAGTTTTTTTTGATCTTTCCCTCTGAGCTTAAAAGCTTCAGCGGAAATTTCCTGGATAGCCGCGCGGACCTGATCAGTTTTTGTTCCAGCCGGCAAAGGTTCTCCAAAATAAACTATAATTGGATAAGGGAGAATTTTAGGCAATTTCCAATAAAATCTGCCTTCGCGAAAGCCGAATAAACTCCCCCATATCTTATCTATATGCATAGGGATGACCGGCTCGTTCAAATCTTCCATTATAAATTCAAAACTCTTATTAAATGAAAGCATATTGCCTGTACGTGTAAAGCTGCCTTCCGCAAAAAAGCAAACTAATTCACCGGACTTAACTGCAGTTCTTGCGGTCTCCAATGCTTTACGAATAACTTTTGGCTTATCTTTAACGCAAACAGGAATGGCTTTCAAAAGGCGGCAAAATAGATTAAGAAAAAGATTGTTATATATATCCCTTTGAACAAAAAAACGAACAGGTCTTTTTAATGAACAGCTGATTATAAGCGGATCAATATAAGAAACATGGTTACATATAATCAACGCTCCTGTTTTTTTGGGAATATTTTGGTTGTTAATGGATTTAATTCTATAAAGACAATTGATTAACAGCCAGCAGAGTAGCCAAATTAACGAATAAAATATATCCTTAATTATTTTCTTTAACTTAGGAAGGACCATTATTCTCAGAAAACTTTCTAACACGCCAGTAAAAAATAATTTCTAATATAACCCTAGCTAACAAAGTTTTTAGTGATATATCCTGTGATTTTTTTTCGGTTTTCCTCGGCAATATTAATAAACTTAATGCCAGCCATTTTTGAACTTCCTTCCCTGTACCAGACAACCTTGCCCAAAATCGATATAGTGCTCGATTTGTCATTAAAAGCAAAAGATAAAAGCAGTTCCGTATCGATTTCCATCTTTTCAAGCAGCAACAACCGCATGCCTTCAACACCGATATCACCGCTTACGCATTTACCTTGGGTGTTATTTTTTGTACAGGAAAATAGCACATCAGTAATTAAAGAGCATCTCATGTGTTTTCTGCTCACACCCTTACTCTCGGATAACTGGCTTATATAGTTAATAAGCCAGCCTTCGTGAGAAGCTTCCAAGGTAGAAAATTTTATGCATGTATCTCTTAAGAACTTCGAAAGAACAACTCTTTGCCATAACACTTTTCCTACAACATAAATAGGATCGGAAATATTAGTGAGTTTTAAAAAAAGCTCAAGGACAGTATCTTTTTCCAGAACATCAGCAGTTACGAACCGAAGCCCAAAGCGGCTTACTTCTCTAACTAAAACCGTTACTGGCGGGCTAACCTGTCCTTTGATTTTATAATTTGCTTCTGCGGAAACAAATACCCTGGTCCTTTTATTTTCCATTTTCACTTGGATAACCTTATAAATTTTTAAAATAAGATTTCTAACATGCTCTTTTTTATGAATCCATTCGATGAGAGAGCATATAATTGATATATCGAAGAATTCTCCTTTTATCACTGTTTTCAATATCAATAAATTTTACTCCAACTAAATTAATATCATTCGGTTCTTTGTGTTTCCAAACAACTTTGCCTTTTGTAAAAATTCTACCTCTCCCGTTTGGCAGGTCAAAAGCTAACTCAAGTTCAGCATTTATAGGCATGTCTTCTTTTAAAGATAGTTTTATTCCTTCTATCGCAATATCCTGACTGACGCATTTATTTTCATCGTCAGGGCGCTCTTTATATTTATATTTTACTTCAACTACCATAACACAACGCATATTCAAACGGTCAGCCTTTATATTTTCCGCAGAATCATTTAAAAAGCTTGTTAATCTGCTTTCATCTTTAGCAGATATCTCTGTGTACTCTAGAGTAGTATCAAGCAAGAATTTAGAGCTTTCATGCCCCTGCCAAGTTACCTTACCGGTCACTACTATCGGGTCTGAACTTTGGGTTACCATAATAGTTAATTCAAGTTCTGCGCCTTCACTAAACTTTTCTGTAGTAACAAAACGCAACTCTCTTTTGTCGAAATATGTAATTTTAACGCTAACTGGAGGAGTAAAAGAACCTTTTATCCTATATACCCCTTCCGCAGAAATATCCGCTTTCTTTTTATGCTCTTCCATGTAACCCCTTTTGTTAAACTAATCCTGTATTATTTTAACCTGCATATTTTAACAAATCAAGCATTTAAACAAAAAAGCATCTTGAATGACAAAACAAATGAGCGGCTTGTACTCTAAAGCCGCTCTTGTTGCCACAGTATGGCTTAAAAACTAGTCGTGCTCATAATTGCTCTAGTCCGTTAGCAATGCCTCGTTCAATATCACTGCTTTTACCGCCATAATATTCTAAAACACTTCGCACATATTCTTCAGTACACTCATCAACAATCATGAATTCCGCTAATAATGCGGTATACTCTCCGGGGCTTTTCGAAATTTCAAAAGACACCACAATGCTTAAAGCAGATTCACCCTTATCACGCAACCCGTTATAAATTTCACCGAAAGTATCATGATCCTGTATAAAATCCTCAATCTCCGTTTCCGTATAACCTTTCCCCATTAATGTATCTTTTATCCATGTTACTGAAAATCCGGCATGGAATAAAGTAATAAAAGATTGCGGAGTAAGTGTTGCCAGAGAAATGTAATATTGATCAGCAAGCGTATCAGCAAGAACAGTTTTTGTATCAATTGACACTACTGCACTTGCCAGTTTGTATACAATTTCCTCCGTACTCATGCCAGTACCCTTGTAATACTCGCTAGCTACAGTAAAAACATCCGCATCAGAGTGAATATCCAGTAAAGCAATCAGCACAGCATTGTCGTTTGTAATCATTCCACTAGCATATTCGCTTTGAGTTAATGTTAATGCCGCAAATGAATCTTCCAAAGAAATTCCCAACGCATCAAAAAGCTTCGCTACATATTCAAGCTGATATCCCTCTTGGGCGAAATACGTGCTAATATCTTGCAACGAAACTCCGGTATCAAGCATCTCCTGTAATGTCACTGCTTCCGCAGTTTCTGTTATGTCATAGCCACTTGCCGCTTTAATCCCTTTATCAATTAAAACCAAATCAGCTTGCGTAACTCCAATCTGGAAAAATGCGGATTTTGTTGTCCAGGAGTCAAAGTTATTACGGATTAATTGCTCTGCAAGCTGTTCTTCATAATCAGCTTTATTGCTTGAATTAATAAGAAGTGCCACAATTTCTCTTGCAGTATGTCCTGATTTTGCCAAGTCATGAACAATTGCATTATAATTATCATTTAAAGTGGCGTCTATTTGCTCCTGAGTAAAGCCTTTATCTAAAAGCATTGCAGTAATATCTTCGATGTTATAACCTTTTTCAAAAAGAGACATAAACGAAGCAAAAGTATTATCAGCAGTACTCGCGACTTCTTTAAATAAAATAACTTTTGTAAGCGTTGCGGCATTTTGCACCTGGTCTTTATTCTCCGGATCGCAATCTCCGATAAGAATATCAATTACTTCAGTGTCAGTAATTTCAGGATCTGTAGTTTTAAGGGTATTAACCGCAAGCAAATATACGTCAAAGTCGTCATATCCTCCTTTAACCAAAGCAGTGGTTATTGACCGGATAATAACCTCATCAGGTTGCCCTACATATTTAGCTAATAAAACAGGAAACGCATCAGTTAATGCTACGTTTGCATCTTTCATTATAGTGACAGCCTCATCCAGAGTAAACCCAGCATTAAAGATCGCGACAGTTACGTCTTCCAAGGTTTTATCATTTTCCAATAGGCCGTATAATACATTTGCCGCATCCTGCTTTTGTTCATCAGTCGCGCCATCTTCCGGATCAATAGTTCCGATAACTAAATCAAAAATTTCCTGTATTGACTTTCCCTGGCCTAAGAAATACCCTGTTAGAACAGTAAATACATCTCCACCATCATACTTCCCATCGTCAATTAAAGTTTTTGCCAATTCCACAGGATCTTGCCCTGAACCAAATTCTAGCAGAGAATTAAAAGCATCTTCAGCAGTTACTCCGGCGTTTTTAAATATACTCGCGATATTTTTAAGGGTAAAGCCCTGCGTTTCTAGAGCACTACCTATATCTAAAACTGCATCGTCATCATCAATAAATATTTTTATTAACGCTGTAGCATAGCTGATCTGTTGACTGGTTGCTCCGCCAGTTTCGATTTCTCCGACAAATAAATCAATAATTTCAGCAATTGAACTGCCTAAAGCTTTTAATTCAGGTACAACCTTCTCAAAAACATCATCAACATCATAGCCTCCTTCAAGCAAAGCAATTCCAACATCTGCAACATCCTGGGTACCTTCACCAGTAGCCATAAGTAATAAATACGCATCATCAAGGCTTATTCCTCCTCCTTTAAGCACTTCCGCAATACTGCCTAAACTAAAGCCTGCCGCATATAAGGAATCACAAATGGTTGTCAACGGTATGCCTTGATCATCAAATAAATCCACTAAAATCATCGTTTGTTCCAATTGGTCTTCAGTTGGACCGCCAGTAGTACTTATAGCGCCGATCAAAGAACTGATAATCTGGGTAGTGGTCTTTCCCTGATTTTGAAGAATAGGCACAACTAAATTAAACACGCTTTCCGTATCATACCCGGCATTGATTAAAGCAACACCAACCTGCGCCGTATCCTGGCCTCCGTTAGAAGCAAAAAGTATTGTATAGGCATCTTCCAGAGAAACTCCCATGCCTTTAAGTACTAGAGCAGCAGCATCTAACATAAATCCTGCATCAAACAATGCGTTACATATAGTTAATTTCGAATCGCCGTTATCTTCCAGTACGCCGGCAAGTAAAATAGTTTTTGTCATTTGGTCTTCCGTCGGCCCAGTGTCAGGATTTATCTCGCCGATAAGCATTGTAATTATTTCCACTGTTGTCTTACCCTCATTTTTTAATTCAGGCACCAACGCAGTAAAAACTTCGCCAATGCTATATCCGCTTTCAATTAAAGCATTAGTAACCTCAACAGTATCCTGGCCACAGCTAACCAGCGCGGAATAAGTAGAATGTATACTTATTGAAGTTTTTTTAAATATAGAGGCAACTTCGTTAAGGGTAAATCCCGCGTTCAGTAACTCTCCGCCAATTTCCTGCAAAGATTTGCCTTGCTTCTGTAATTCAACAAGTAAATAGCGTGCATTCGACTCTTGAGTTCCTGTAGCGCCGTCATCCGCTGAAATTTCTCCGATAAGCATGGTAACAATTTGTGCTGTAGTGTATCCTTGATTGATTAGTTCAGGGACAGCAATAGCATATACATCAGCTACCTTATAACCTCCCTCGATTAGCGCATTACACACATCAGTTATTTGCTGGCCATCGCCAACATCCAACAACGCGTTATAAGCGTCGGTTACGCTTATTTTCGCATTCTTTAATAAATCCGCCGTATCTTCCAAGCTGAAATTTATAGCAAGAAAAGCATTGCAAATTGAAACCAGGGATTCGCCTTTTCCAAGAAGAATCTGTAAAATATATTTTGCGTCTTTTTGCTGAGTATCTGAAGGCGACTCTCCCTGCGGAACAACACCGATAAGTGTATTTATTATTTGCTCTATAGTAGCTCCTTTGCCCTCAAGGTATTCTATTGCAATTGTGTAAACATCAATTCCGTTATATCCCGCATCAGTCAAACTGCTGCATACATCTCTTATATCCTGTCCGCCATTAGCATTAATCAATGCATTATACGCGTCATTTAAAGAGATTCCTTCGTTTTCCATAACCCAAGCAGTAACATCTAAATCAAAACCAGTAGCTAATAATCCTTCACATATCGTTTGTAAAGAATCACCCTGCGATAACATTATTTTCAGAAGATAACGGGCAGTTGTTTTTTGAGTGCTGGAAGGATTTTTTCCCTGTTCGATAGTGCCGACAAATATATTTATTATTTCCGCAACACTTTTTCCTTGAGATTTAAGATCATTTATAGCTAAAGTAAACGACGTTTCCTTATCATAGCCCACATCTTCCATTGCAAAAACTACGTCAACAACAGATTGCCCTCCGTTAGCATTTTTTAATATCGTAAACGCTTGTTCCTCATCATTGATACCCTGCATTTGCAAAAATAATGCCGCGTTAGACAAACTAAATCCTTGTATTAGAAAAACATCACAAAGCTCTTCTATTGTCCCTGTACCGTTATATATAAGTATATCCGCTATAATAAATGCCGAATTTATTTGCTCTGGAGTTGCTCCATCTTCAGGATCGATTTCGCCAACAAGCATAGTTATAATTTGCTGCATGCTATAGCCAGAAGTCACCAGCTCCGGAACAACAATGGGATACACTTCACCCTGCGTATACCCGCTAGTAATCAATGCTTTTGCAACTGCAACCTTATCTGACCCTAAAGAAGTATTACATAAAACCGTATAAGCATCCGCAACCGAGACATCTAAAGACTTTAGAATATCCGCTGTATCCTCAAGTCCAAATCCTTGAGAGACAAAAGCGTTTGCAACTTCTTGAACGCTTTGCCCCTTAGAGTTAACCAGCACTTCTGCTAAAATATTCGCATAATTAACCTGTTCTTGCGTCGGCTCATCTTCAGGATCAACTGCTCCAATTATTAAATTAACAATTTCCGAGATACTGTGGTCAGTAATTAATTTATCCACTACACAGCTGATTACTTCTGTTGAATTATACCCTGCGGAAATTAAAGCGCTGAAAACCAAGGAAACATCCTGCCCGTCTCCGGCATTAATCAATAAGTCATAAGTTGCCGCAACGTCATAATCACATTTTTTGTAAATTTCGGCTATTTCATCAAGAGTAAAACCATTTTCCAGTAACGCATCCGTAATATCTGCCAAGTTAAACCCTGCATCAACCATTGCCTGGACTATTTGAGCGCGTGTAGTTAATCCTACCCCTTGCATTTTATCGATAAAAATTTCCTGCATTGCAGCCATCCAAAGATCCATATCTACATCTTCCTGCCCAAGCAGCGCTTCAATAAGCTCTTCATCTGTAATAGCAGGATTAATGGTTTTTAAATATATTATTCCCAACTGAAATACCTCGCCAGTGTCATATCCGGCATCAAGCAGTGCTGCGATTGCATTGGTTATCTCTTCTGCGCCAACAGCATCCAGCATTCCCGTAAACGCATCCTCTAAATCGAATCCGGCATCTTTTAACAGTGCAGCAATCTGCTCTAAACTGTACCCATTATCAAGATAAATTGTCACGATGTCTTGTACAGCCTGCGCATCTTGCGCCGAAAACGCACTAGTAAGTTTTATCTGTTCTTGTTCGCTAAAGTTCTTTAAAGTCAGCATAAAAGTCAGGCCATCATCAACCGGAAGAGTTAGTGCCTCGGTACCTGATTCGGTATAAGACACGGTTCTGTCAATTTCATCCTCCGTTGGCGTCTGAGCATAAGAGTTATACAAAATACCAGCAAACAGCAATAATAAACTCATCCCCATTAAATTTAAAATTTTTCTTTTCATATATTTTCCTTTTTTTTTAACTTAAATTAAAACTAATATAATTAAAAAAATAAATATAAGACCGAATAAAATCGCTTTCAAAAAATAGGAAAATTTGAATTCAATTATAAAAAATTGTCCAAAAGCAGTCATTTCACACCTCCTTTTCTCAAAATAAAAAAGCCGTATTTCCCTTAACTTCGGCCCCGAATGAAGCTGCTATTCCTGGCTTCTTTTCAGGATCCCGAGGTTTCCTCGTAAAAGGAAACATCATTTGGGACAACCCGGCTATCATTGGCTTATAATCTCGTTATCGGTACGCCCGGCGATCATAGCTTTAAGCCTTTAGACCCGTGGCTTTGCTCCCGCCTATTTCGGCGGGACCCGGAAACCTCTGCGGTTCCGAGGCCCCCATCTTTCGATAGGTTTGCCACTGTTAATAAAACCGCTATTAACAGCTTCGTCTTAAAGACGAATTTTCGGTTATTAATTTCTAAAATCAAGTAAAATAATACCACTTGATTTTTTAAATTTTTTATAAATTGTATCTATTTAATAATCGGAAGGCGTGAAGCAGGAAAGGAAACTGTAATTCAACAAAATGAAATTGAAAAATTAGTGCAATTTATTATTTTCCCTTATCCTCTATCCTTCGCAATGAACTTTTTAACTTTTTTTAATAAGCTTTTAATCTGCTCATAAATAAGTATATCACATGTCTTAATTTTTGTCAAAATTTTGTCGCTATTCGAATTGACTCACATAAAATGTTACCGAAAGAAAATTTCAAAGTATTCGTTGACTCATAAATAATGTTACCCAAATAATAACCCCTGAAAGGGGGGTTATTATCATGACATTAGGAGCGAAAATGGAATATCTTAACAG
>JACQZH010000067.1 GCA_016213925.1 Candidatus Omnitrophota bacterium
AGGATAAGCGCAGGGGTGTTATACATTGAAGGTTTGCCTCGTTTTTTAAGCTTAGGCTTGGCAAAACGCTTAAAGGTTATGAGTACGCGAATAGCATGTTTGCGATGATATCCGCAATTGGCGCAGAATTCATTAAGAATAACGCTTTTTTGTTTACGATTCGCTTTTTTATACCGTAAGAAAATACTGTTAAGATATTCCATTTTCGCTCCTATTGTCATGATAATAACCCCCTTTCAGGGGTTATTATTTGGGTAACATTATTTATGAGTCAACGAATACTTTGAAATTTTCTTTCGGTAACATTTTATGTGAGTCAATTCGGGCCCTTGATGCTATATTGTAAAAAAGAGAAAAATCGTGTATACTTTTATATCCTTTTTAAGCTGAAAAGGGGGAAAATTACATAACTTATTTTAAAACAGGATATTATGATAATTTTAAAGCAAAAAAATAATAGTTTGCTGTTAAGGTTCTGCGCTTTTTTAGTTATGCAGGTGTTTTTATTTACAAATATTACCTGGGCGGGGGGCGGTTTTGACATTAAAAGCACTTTGAGTCCGCAAGTGCAGATTGATGCTTTTGCTCTTAAAAATCAATTCCAGGGTATTACAAATTTTGAAAGAGAAAACTACTATAAATGGCCGGAGCTTTCAAATGCCGGGATTAGGGCCATAATAAGTTCTACCTTAGCAAAACATGAATTAACTCCGCAAGTGTTGAATGTGCGGCTTATGCGCAGGCATTTCCCCGGCTTGTATGAACACTTCAATATGATAAAAAAAGCTCAAAGGAAAACAGAAAGTGATGTTGTCTCTTTTATGCTGGAGCAATTGGGTTTTGATCAAAGGGTGCCTTTTTGGAAAAAGGGAGAGAGGGGAAAAGCGATAAGGTTCTTAAAAGAGCGCATCATTCCCTTTTTACAGGAGTATCAATATAACCCTTATGATAATAGTTTTGAAAAAAGGGATATCCGTTTTACGGAAATGGATTTAGTGACAAAAGGCGAATTATATTTTAGCTGTTTTAGTGATGCTGCGTTTAGCGCCTTAATGTATCAGAAACTTAATATCGCAACAAGCGGAATCGCGAATACAGTTGCGGAAAACGCGCTGAATTTTGGCCAGATGGTGGCAGAGGCAACCGAGGATGAAAGGATAAACGCAGAGCTTGTAGTAAGGCTTTTTACCTGGCGCGATGTCATGCCTAAAATAGAAGAGATATATAAATATGAACCTTATTTAAGGGAATTATCCATAAGGCAAACTCAGATCAGCCGATTGGCAAGGATTATACAATTTTATAATAAGTCAAAAACCGATAATGTGCTGCAAACAGATAAAGAATTTATCGAGGATGTAAATAATGTCTATTCTCTGCTTAGAAAAAATCTGCCGAGTCCGGATTTTCTTTTCATGGTCAAACAAATACTTAGTTTAAAAGACTGGCTTATAGACGCGGATTACCTTAACGCGCAGGAAAAGGCCTTGATTGACGGGCTTGATGTTTTCTGGCCAAAACAACAGGTAAGGGCATATGCTTTGAAAGCGCAGCTTGAGCAATCAGGCAGCGGCATTACTTCATTTTATCAGGATAAAATTATTCCGGTGTCGGATTATTTAAACAGCAGGCTGTGGCAGTGGCAGGGCAGGAGGGTTTCCGGGGAATGGAATTATCTTAAAATGCTGCAGCGTTCAGCAGGATGGTTTTCTGTGCTGGGAACAGTAGACTGGATAAATGAGAGGATGGGCGCTATAAAAGGCTTAAAGGTAGCGGATCTAGATTCTTTTTATTCCGGCGTTTATCTTGGGTTTGAAAAAAAATCTCAAGGAAAAGCGGTAAGCCGAATTGCCGATATTACAGATGTTGTTTGTTCTCCCCGGGGGCTTTTAATAGCAACTAATCCGGATGTCCTATTATCACAGGAACGCTCACCGATTAGCTTGGGGCCGGAGTTATTTGACGCTGTAACGTCAATATTTAATCTGCATAAGCTTGACCAGGAAAATTTGTTCCATGCTTTTAAGCAGGCGAATGAAGTTTTAAAATTAAACGGATATTTTGTTGTCACTGTCCCGCATAATAAAGAACTTTCCGCCAGCGCGGTTGAGTTTATAGAAAAGAACCTTGGTTTTAAGCTGACTGTCGAACAGCTGGCAATGCAGAGGGTTAAAGATATCTATAAAATAAGAGGAGAAGATGATAAAGAAGCGATATCCGAAGCAGTAAAGAAACGTAAATTCTACTTTATGGTGTTTCAAAAAGAATCAAATGTGATTACGGATGTTGCAGGCATTTCAGGACAGCTTAAGGAGCTTAGGTTTTTGGATATTGAACTTAACGAACAGCTGAGTGTTTTCGAGATAGGCAAAGGAGTTCAGGCGCAGGATCAAGAGCTTAACCTTAGAAAAACATTGGCTCAGATCGAAACAGTTGACCCGAATAATCTTGAGCTTGTATTTTTAAAAGGGCGCTTTGGTAATAAAAAAATTATTTCTTCTCAAAAGATCAAATCTATGTTAACGGATGTTTTCCGGTTTCAAAATCTGATCTATGGGGTATTGCTGGATGAAGGTACGGAAAAGGCTGAAAAGAACTTCAGCAGGCTCCAGGAGCTGCTTGATAGAAAATACAAGATCCTGATGCATGCAGGGGATGATGAGCTGAAAAATATTGAATATTATGAAATTGAGGAGATTGAGAGTTTTTATTATTATCTTGTCGGGCTTTTAAAAAACATTTATGAGCTTGATGAGGGGGGTAATTTTTTAGAGGTTCTGGAAAGTATTTTTAATTTCCTGCGGATAAACAGGGATTTTTTACGTGAAGACGAGGCGGATATTATAGGAAAGGCAAAAGAACTCTGGGGTAACGGCGTAATAGATGAAAGTGAATATGCCAAGGAAAGTACACGAGAACTTGTCAGGAACGTGCTTAAAATACAGGGGCAGATTAAGGCACTGGAAAAAGAATTGGTTGATATTGTAAATAGATGGGGTGCTCCTGAAGGTAATGTTTGTATCGATGCGGCTTTTAAGGAGTTCTGGCCGCTTATCCGCCAAACAAAAGCGTGGCTCGCGCTGCAGCATGTGATTGGTAAATATAGCGTTGCGGGGAAAAATATATATCTAAGCAGGATGTCTTTGCTGGAAGAGAGAATATTCGATAAAATTTTTTCTATTCCGCGTAATAGAGCGGCTGCTTTGATGGAGATGCCGAAGGATAAAGCGGCAAACATGTTTGCGCAGACCGGAGATTTTATTTTTTCTGTTTTTGATCTGGACTCGAAAGGAGAAATTTTTTTGCTGGATAATGATTTGGAAGATGCCAGAAAAATTTTAAAAACAAAAGGAAAGCTTGTAATTATCCTGCCGAATGACGATAAGATAATCGGACAATGCGAAGGGGCTATGAAAGGGTATGGATTCTTTATAAAGAAAAATTTTATAGGAGATAATTTTTACATTATCGAGGCTGACAAAGGCGGCAGGGTCGGAGATACTTTAGCGCGGTTGCGGCAGATGAGAGAAAGTAATGATTTTTTAGAGGGTGATATTGATTTTCTTAATAACTTATGGAAAGACGTATTTGAAAGGTACGGCCTTGACATAAGTGACGGGTTAAAAATGAATATCCAGCAGTTTATCGGCGCTTTACCCGAAGATTTTCATTTTAGAATAATGATCGCTCAAATGGCAGAGGTTTACTTAGAGAAGGTATCATCCGGTAAAAAGTTTATTGATTTGTCCAGGCTGGAACATGCCCTGGTCGAACTTAATAATTTCAATGAGTGGGGTTTTCAGCTTTATGATAAGCCTGGAGCGGATAACGGACTTTTTTTTCATGATAAAGAAGGAAGAAGGATTAACCTGTTTTCCTTTTTTCAAGAGCAGAGCCTGCTTATTCGTTTAGAAAAGTTTACAGAAGAAATTAATCAGTTTTCTGTTTCGGTGAGTGGGGCCGCTCCGGCTTATGAGGCAAGGTGCCGGAAGATAATTGAAAATTTTTCTCTTACGCAGAAAATTGACGCAGGGATCATTTATCATTTAGATGATGTGGATGCCCTTTTTAAGCAGATGGGCATGGATGATTGCGATCCTCAGGAAATGGCCGAAACAATAGAAGGAATTTTAACAGGATTGCTCTCATGCCCCGAAAAAGAACTTGGCGGGCTTTGGCAGCAGGCGGAAGAATATCTTTTGGCTAAAGACAGGATTCTTAAAACGATTATATTTAAAATAATTTTAGAAAAAAAATATTATGATTACGATTGGAGCCGCAGCCAAGAGATAAGGACAAGATTTAGAGATATCCGGGCGATAACGATGGCTAGCCCGGAAAGAAATTATCTTAGCGTCCAAATGAGGATTTTATTCAATCTTAATCAATGGATGGATAGGATAAAAGATGATAAGGACTATGCTTTTTTATTAATGACAGAGATCAACGCGGTTTTTGGCCTGATCTATAAAAATACTGGAAATCGGACCGTTGCGCAGAATATGCTGACTTTGCCCTGGTATCCGGCAAGATATTACTACAGGCAGTTTTTCTTAAGAGGTTTGAGCGCCAGGGATGAACATCTGGAAATATTTAAATCTTTAGCCGCGGAAATCTTTAATTCTTCCGACTGCATTTTTTATTATAATTATATGCACTGGCTTATGGCAATAAAGTATTCACAGCCAAAAGACAGAGAAGTATATTTGAAAGTTTTAGGCAGGGTGATCGGATATATAAAAGAACAGATGAGGACAAAAATAAGCTCAAAAAAGATCGAAAGGGCGCTTAAACCGTATCAGAAACTATTTGCCGGCGCAGGATACGAAGTTTCGTTTGCGCCCAACAGCGCCTGGCTTGAAAACAAAGTGCGTATTTCCAATAAATTGACGCAGATAATTTTTACTCCCAGCGAGCAAAAGATAATAGAAGACGCGCAGAAAAATCCGTTTGGAATAGACGAGATTGATTTATTTTTTCCTGAAAGCGTAGGGCCGATCTTTAATGAGGTGGTAGAAGAGGGGCCGGAATATTATGATGTTAAGGAATATAGGACGATCCTTAAGAGCGCTTTTTTAAGGAGAGAACTCCTGCCGGGATTAGTGTTTTCACAGGTAGATGTTTCCACCCGGCAGATTATAAAACGCCTTTTTCAGGATATAAGCTGCCAGGTAAAATCAATGTTTGAATACGCGCTTATTTTAAACGCGGCAAATGGTTATGGCAAAGAAACTGGGAAGGGGGCATCGAATAATTATGGAATGCTTTTAAGCGATCAGTTGATGAGCCTTGTAAAACCCGGGGAAGATTTCGCCGGTTTTTTAGAGGCGGTATATAATTATCAGGAAGTTGTTGTGGAAATTACGGAGAATAGGCCGGAGATTTTTAATGAAGTATTGAAACTGTTTAATTCGGAAGATTTTTATGAAGCAACTATAGCGCTGAAATTTGTCAAACGCTACAGCGAGTTTAAAGGCCAGGATATAAAATCAAAAGTTTTGACATCTGTGTGGGAAACGATATTGACAGGTGAGAACTTAACTCCCAGCGCGCGGTTAAAAAGAAAAATAGCTACATTTGCGGTAATATTTGATTTAAAGAGAAACGCGCATATGCGCGATGCAGTGCTTCAAACATATAAAAGCATCAGGTCAAAATACAGCGATGACAAAGCAAGGGTTTTTGACTGGTTCCTAAAAGACATATTCACTAATAGCCAGATTTCCATGCAAGGTTATGATTTTGAAAAGATTCCTCTGGGGAAGATAAATCAGTTACATAAGCTGTTAATTGTCGAAACGTCGATTTAGCTGTTTATTAAGCTGAATGCCCTGCGCCGGCATTACGGGAGAGTGCCGCAGCATATATTCCGATAATCGAAATAAAACTATTGACAAAAAATAAGCTTTTGCACATAATGCACATATGTGCATAACTAAGGAGAGATAAGATGAGGCCGCAGAAAACGCGCTGGGTAAAATGCATGCCCGGACAACGATATTTTAAGCCAAAGTGCAAAGATAAAAAAGTATTGGATGAGGTAAAATTAACTATTGATGAATTTGAGGCAATACGCCTTATTGATCTGGAAAGATTAGAGCAAGCCCAGGTTGCCGGCAGAATGAAGGTCCACCGTTCAACGATTTCACGGATATTAGCGCCAGCGCGTAAAAAGATCGCGGATGCTTTGGTAAATAACAAAGCAATTAAAATAGAGGGCGGCTGCTGTAAATTTAAGGAGTGATATGGAAGAGAAACGTTTGAGTTTTTTTGAAAAATATCTTACTGCATGGGTTGTTTTATGCATAGGGGGTGGAATCTTACTGGGTAAATTATTTCCTCAAGCGGCAGTTTTTCTTGATCAAATCGCAATTTATCAGGTTTCCATTCCGATTGCTATTTGCCTTTTTTTTATGATGTATCCGATTATGGTCAAGATTGATTTTGCTGAGGTCATTAAGGCAGGCAAGGCTCCTAAACCGGTTATTCTTACGCTGGTAGTAAATTGGTGTATAAAACCATTTACCATGCTTGCTATCGCGTGGTTTTTCCTGGGAGTATTATTTAAAGGATGGCTTCCCGGGATGGAGATTGTAAAAGAGGGAACGCAGGTAGAATTATTCAGGTCTTATATAGCAGGATGTATTTTGCTTGGGATTGCGCCGTGTACGGCGATGGTTTTAATCTGGGGACATTTAGCTCGCGGCAACGACGGCCATACTCTGGTAATGGTTGCTATAAATTCTCTCACAATGTTATTTCTTTACGCTCCGCTTGGCGGATGGCTTTTAGGAGTAAATAGGATGCCCATCCCATGGCAGACGATATTATTGTCTGTTTTGATTTATGTTGGTTTGCCGTTGTTTTTAGGTTATCATTCCAGGAAATGCATAATCGCTAAAAAAGGCCTGAAGTGGTTTGAAGAAAAATTTCTGCATTATCTTACCCCTGTGTCAATATCCGCGCTGCTTTTAACGCTTGTTTTGCTGTTTTCCTTTAAAGGAGAGTTGATTATTAACCAGCCGCAGGTGATTTTTTTAATAGCAGTACCGCTTTTTATTCAGACATGCTTTATTTTCTGGCTGACCTACGGGTTGGCAAAGTGGTTAAAACTTGAATATCGTGACGCCGCGCCTTCGGCGTTAGTCGGAGCTAGTAATCATTTTGAAGTGGCTATTGCTACTTCAACGATGCTTTTTGGTTTGTCTTCCGGCGCTTCTTTAGCGACGGTTGTCGGAGTTTTGATAGAGGTTCCGGTAATGCTGATGCTGGTAAAAATTTGCTTGCGGACAAAGGATACTTTTCTTTAAGTATAATCTTTAAAAATTTTTCAAGTATGCTCAAATTTAGAGTAAATACTCTCCTCTGCAGTAAAAAAAGTTGCAGGGGTTTTTTATTTAAAGTACAATGAACCATAATGCAAACAAAAAAAATCCCATGCTTTATCTTTTTTCTTTCCGGCGCGGCCGCGCTTATTTTTGAATCGCTTTGGTTTCGCCTTGCCGGCTTGACATTCGGCAACAGTGTTGTTGCAGCGGCAGTGGTTATGGCTGGTTTTATGGGCGGCCTGGGATTAGGCAGCGGGCTTATAGCATTTCTCGGCCATAAGATAAACTTTCCCATGCGTTTTTACGCTTTGCTTGAATGCGCTATCGCTGTTTCCGGAATAGCGCTGGTTTTTGCGTTTCCTCATCTTACTCAAATTTTTGTTAATGTTTTCTGCAGCTTGCTTGAAAAACCTCTACAGCTTAATCTCGTACGAACGGTATTTGCTGTAGGTTTGATGGTTGTTCCTGCTGCAGCCATGGGCGCAACATTGCCGGTACTCATAAAGGCTTTGTATGCGAAAGAGGAGAACTTTGGGCGGGCGCTTGGCCTTTTATACGGATGGAATACTCTGGGAGCTGTTGCCGGAGTGCTGTTAAATGAGCTATTTCTCATTAAATGGTTCGGAATTCAGGGCACGGGAATTTTTGCCGCTTTCTGCAATATTATTTCAGCTGGCATAGCTTGGACAGTTTTTCAAAAATCAAAAACGCGAATATCAAAACAAAACATAACCAATGATAACGGGTTGAAAAAGCTGATAGTTAATTTTAGTTTTATGAAATTACTTATGGCAGGTTTTTTATCAGGCATGAGCATGCTGGCATTGGAGGTTGTGTGGTTTAGGTTTCTTTTGCTGTTCATGTACGGGCATAGCTGGAATTTCGCGATGATGCTTGCGATAGTTTTGGCAGGAATCAGCTGCGGAGGATTAATTGCTTGCCGGTTATTTTCCGTGGAGAAGGACAGCCATGAGTTTCTTGTTCCTGTTGCAGCGCTTAGCGGGATTTTCATTGTAGTGCTTTATAGCCAGTTTGACGCGGTATATTATGTTGCCGGTATAACAAATGAATACACGGCGGGCATTATATGCGCTGGCTACATGATGTTTCCGGTGTCTTTGCTTTCCGGTATGATCTTTACAATGCTCGGCAGGGCGCTTTATCAGCAGATTCCGGTGGAAACGGCATCGAGCGGTTTATTAACGCTGTTTAATACCGTTGGAGCAATGTGCGGCGCGCTTTGCGGCGGATTGCTGCTGCTGCCGAGGCTGGGTATTGAAAAATCATTCGCGCTTTTGGCTTTTTTTTACGGGGCGATCATGGTTTTGTTATTTGAATGGAAAGCGCATTTTAGTTCACGCCGTAAATTGCTGATTAATTGTTCGCTAATGGGCCTTTTTTTATTTTGCCAGCTGATATTCCCTTACGGTAAGATGGAAAAAACATTTTTAACTTTGAAGTTGGGTGAATTTTATGAAAAAGAGGCAAAGCGGATCGGGTTTTATGAGGGCGAAAGCGAAACTATTCAATACTTTCAGGTAGGCTTATGCGGCAGGCCTTACTATTATGAGCAATTTACCAACAGTTTTCCCATGGGAAATACTTCTGTAAATAACAGGCGCTTTGCGAAATCGTTTGTTTTTTTACCTGTCGCGATGCATCCTCAAGCAGAGGATGCTTTGTTAATCGCTTACGGCTGCGGCAGCACGGCAAAAGCGCTTACTGATACAAAGAGTTTGAAAAATATTTCGGTTGTGGATATTTCAAAAGGTATTATCCGGACAAGCAAGGCAATATATAATAACCCAAAGGACGATCCTATCGCAGATCCCAGGGTGAAGGTTTATATTGAGGATGCGCGGTTCTTTTTGCAAACAACTAGGGAACAATTCGATATTATTACCGGAGAGCCTCCGCCGCCTAAGGGAAGCGGCCTGGCTAATCTTTATTCGGAAGAATATTTTCAGCTGATATATGAACGGCTTAAGCCGGGCGGGGTAGTCACATATTATCTGCCTTCATACAGGCTTGAGGTTTGCGAGACTAAAGCGGTATTAAAAGCTTTTAGCAATGTGTTTGAGAATTGTTCGTTATGGACAGGAATGGGATTTGAATGGATGATGGTGGGGATTAAAGAGCCTTATGTGAAAGTTTCTCAAGAACTGTTTTCTCGGCAGTGGCATATACCGGATGTGCGCGGGGAATTGACAACGCTGGGATTTGACAGCCCGGAAGAAATCAGCGCCTGTTTTATCGCGGATAGAGAGAGGATTCTTTCCTGGATAAAAGACAGCGAACCATTAAAGGACAATTTTCCATACCGTATTTCACCGTATTTGGTAAAAGAAGAGGATGTAATTGCCGAATATGGAGAGTTTATGAATCCGGAAAAGGCCGCGGATAATTTCACGGCCAGCAGACAGATAAAAGCGATTTGGCCGCAGCAATTACATTACAGCGCGAAAGAGTTTTTCAAAACAAATACGATTATTAACTCAATATTTCACAACTTGCAGCCCTGGGTAAAAAATCTGGATTATTGTTTAGCGGAACCTTTTGCGAGAAAATATATTCTTTGGGCTTTGGTTAGCGACGCGGACGCGCAGAAAATCATATCTGAAAGCCGGGTAGATAAACAAGAAGAATACGCTGATGCCTACAAACATCTGGCGGCAAAGGCAATTCTTGATGGCAAATATATCCAGGCGGAAAATTATTACCGGCTGGCAAAGGAAAAAGAAAATAAGATTAATTATAATTATTATTATTTGCGTATGTATTTGCTGGCAAGCGAGGGAAAACGCGCGCAGGCTGAATTAGCGGGAGAGGAATTTATTAACCTTTTTGAAGCGCAAAAGAATACGCGGGAAATGTTGATAAGCGGTTTTTGGGCGTGGTATGACAAGGCTGCGGCTCATAAATATTGAAAGTAACAGCCAGATAATTGATAATAAAAATAACAAATTTTTTTTGATGATTCTTAGGAACTTTTTTCGGCTTACAGAACAGCTATAAAAATATGGCGGCTTGATGATAAAAATCATCTGGTTTTGCGTGATTTAGTCGGTAAAAAAGCCCTATTTTTTTCATCTATAAAAAAGTATTGACAAAATTTAACAGTGTACTATTATACATACGAATAGATACGAAAGAATAGCTGTCAACTAAAAGTCTTCCAAACAGAAACCATGAAAGGAGTGAGGCTGTTTATGGAAAAAGAAGCATCAAGGTGCGGAGATTCGGAGAATGATAAACCTCCGGATACGGATATCGATAGCAGCGATTGTTTGAATGAAAGTAATATAGAAAAAACTTCGGCAGCAACGACTACGGTAGCAAAATCTCTTCCCAAAAATTCGATTGCGACAGTCGAACAGCTTTCCAATTTTGTTAATTTTGATTCTACGGCCCGAAAAGCGTTAAGCGAGATCGTAAAAAAGTATCACATGCTGATTACGCCGTATTATTTTTCCTTAATAAAGGATCCAAACGATGAGAATGATCCTATACGCAAGCAATGCGTTCCGTCGCTTGAGGAATTATTTGATAATCCGGAAGAAAAAATCGACCCGTTAGATGAGGAAGGGACATCGGTTACAAATATACTTGTGCACCGTTATCCTGACAGGGTACTATTGATTGTTACATCAAGATGTTTTATGTACTGCCGTCATTGTACGCGTAAGCGTTTATGGCAGGAGAACAATGTCGAACCGACATTGGCTGAGATCCAGACGTCATTGGATTATGTCAGAAAAAATGAGGCAATCCGCGAGATCATCGTTTCCGGCGGCGACCCGCTGACGCTTAACCAGGAAAGGCTTGACTGGATTTTAGAAGAAGCAAGCAATATCCCGCATATACAAGTGATCCGTATCGGGACAAGAGCTCCGGTTGTTTTTCCTGAGCGGATTACAAGATCATTATGTAAAATTCTCGGCAAGTACAATAAGCTGTGGATCAATGTACAGTTTAATCATCCCGCGGAAATAACTCAGGAGGCTACGGAAGCCTGCCGGAGAATTCAAAAACTCGGCATTCCCATGAGTAACCAGTCCGTCTTGCTCAAAGGGATAAATGATACACCGCAAATAATGAAAGAGCTCTGCCAGAAACTGCAGGCAATACGGGTAAGGCCGTATTATATTTTTCAATGCGATGAAGTTGTCGGCGCATCGCACTTTCGCACATCGGTATTTAAAGGAATCGAGGTAATGGAGAAACTGCGCGGCCATACCAGCGGGATGTGCGTGCCGACGTTCGTTATTGACGGGCCGCAAGGCAAAGGAAAAATTCCTGTTGGGCCGCAGTATATGATCTCTATGTCCCCGGCAAAAGTTACTTTAAGGAATTACAACAACGAAGTGATAGAATATCATAATCCTTATAGTGAATGATGATCAAAGGGGAGATGCGTTATGGCCGGCAGCAGTAATGATAAACATCAGGCGGGGATTTGCTTTAATTTAAAAAGAAGCCATTCCAGCGATGCGGATGAGGAGTATGATGAAATAGAAACCATAGAGTTTCTTAAAGAACGCCTCGAGCATTTTGGTTTTGAAGTTGTTCTTGCCGAGCAGGATAAGGATTTATTTGATAGGCTGTATTCCCGTTCCCTTGATTTTGTTCTTAACATTGCCGAAGGCAAGGGAAAAAGCCGCAGCCGGGAATCGCAAGTTCCATGTGTTCTGGAATGGTTGAATATTCCTTATTACGGCTCAGACCCGGTATCTTTGGCAATAACCCTTGATAAATGGCTTACAAATGTTCTGCTGAAAAACGCGTCTATTCCGGTTCCGCAAATGGTTACGGTTGAAGATATGACGCAGACGCTGGGGATGGAAATCCCTTTTGACGGACGTAAATACATTGTTAAGCCGAGATGGGAAGGCTCGTCCAAAGGCATATTCAATGATTCTGTTGTAAGTACGGCAGCTAAGTGCAAGGATAAAGTCAGCTATATTATCAGCACATACAATCAGCCGGCATTAATAGAGGAGTTTGTTGAGCAGGAAGAGATAACTGTCGGGATTTGCGGCAACGAAGAGCTTGAAATCCTGGGCATGATGAAAATATCGCCGCATAAGGCGCAAGAAGCATTTGTTTATTCCATAGAAAATAAAAGAGATTGGCAAAAAAAGATAAGATATGAGCGCGCAGAAGATGTTGTTGCGGAAAGTATATTGAAATTACTTAGGAAATATGCCGCGGCTGCGTTTAAAGTTCTTGGATTGCGGGATGTGGCACGCATTGATTTCAGGGTCGATAATGCCGGAATCCCGAAAATTATAGATATTAACCCTCTTCCAGGCCTTTCTCCGAAGTACAGCGATCTTATGCTTATGTCAAAACTCCACAATAAGAAATTTGTCGAAGTTGTCGATAAAATTATAACAATATCCTTGAAAAGAAATAAAATCAGCCAAAAGTGAGAGTACTCATAACAGTCGACAGAGAAGTTAATGCCAGAGAGGATACTGCGGATGCTTTGCGCTGCGCGGATTCCGTCAGCCTGGCTTTAGCGAAAAAAGGCATAAGTACCGAAACGCTCTTTGTTGAACCGGAAGATTTTTCAGGAAATGCAATAATAGAGCAAATCAAAGAAAAAAAACCGGATTGCGTTTTTAACTTGTTCGAAGGCTTTAGCAATGACGCGCAAAAGGAGGTAGAGTTTGCCGCTATTTTGGAAAATAGCGGAATCCCTTTTACCGGAAGCAGAAGTGAAATGCTAGGCAGGTGCCTTGATAAAAATTATTGTAAAACTCTGCTGGTTAAAGCAGGTATTCCTGTTCCTGTGGGTGTCTGCCTTAAGCGCAAGGAAGATTTAAACAGCTACCAGGCTTCGCTGCCGGTATTTATTAAACCTTGCTGCGAAGACGCGAGTGTGGGCATTGATAAAGATGCGCTGGTTTTTTCTAGAAAGGATTTGAACAGGCAGGCAAGCAGTAAGCTTAAAAAATATCCGGCAGGGGTAATTATCGAGGAATTTATCCCGGGCAAAGAATTTAATGTTTCTTTTATCGGAAAGCCGCCTTATGAATTGATCGGAATTTCAGTAATGGATTATGCCCGGGTTAACGCGAGTAAGCCGTTTATGAGTTATGAAGCAAAATGGGTCAAACAAAGCCCTGATTTCAGCAAGCTTATTCCAGAGGTAATTGATAGGAATAAATATGGCGAATTAGAAAAAGAGATTGCGGATTTATGCCGCAAAGCGTCGAGTGTTGTTGGCTGTGAAAATTATTTCAGGATAGACTTGCGGCAAAAAAATGATAAACTATTTATAATTGATATTAATCCAAATCCGGATATAAATACTGACAGCGGGTTTAGCCGCCAGGCATATTCGGCCGGATATTCTTACGAAGAGATTATTTATAAAATTGTTTGTTTGGCTGCTTAAACAGCGACAGGCGTAATATAGAATAGGGAGCTTGCTATGAATCATGATATAAAAAATTATCTGGACGTTGCTAAAAATACAGAGACTTTCATGGAAAGCGAGCTTGATGTCCTGAAGGAAGTTTTGGAAGACTTTCAACATAACAAGAAAACTTCCTATCATTTAATCGAAGAAGAAGTTAATGGTGATTTGGCTGGTTTTATTTTATTCGGCCGCACGCCATTAACGGAATTTACCTGGGATATTTACTGGGTGGTGGTAAATAAATCGTTACATGGAAAAGGGATAGGAAAATCATTATTGGTAAGGACAGAGGAATTTATTCGGCAGAAAATGCCCAGGGCAGCAATAAAGATTGAAACTTCGACACGAAAAAGATATTCCGCGGCACGCGGTTTATATAAAAGAGTAGATTTTCAAGAAGTGGGTAAATTGCCGAACTTTTATGCCCAAGATGATGACCTAATCATCTTTTATAAAGAAGTATCCTCCGCGTAATTAGTGCGTAAGCTATATCCGGGACCCCGTTGCTTCATAAATAAAGGTTACCCAACGGAGTAATCGTTGCGTCAAAATAGATGTTACCGAAGTTGTAGTTGTTTTTGATGAAATTTCTGTTTAATTTTAAAATTAAATTTACGCTGAAGAACATGAATTTTTTCTA
>JACQZH010000001.1 GCA_016213925.1 Candidatus Omnitrophota bacterium
AAGATATTCCATTTTCGCTCCTAATGTCATGATAATAACCCCCCTTTCAGGGGTTATTATTTGGGTAACATTATTTATGAGTCAACGAATACTTTGAAATTTTCTTTCGGTAACATTTTATGTGAGTCAATTCGGCGATTCCTTGAGTCCTTGCAGGTTTTTTGATTGTATGGTATACTTTTACACAAATTTTAATTTGAGCAATTTGTCTCTTAAGGTGAATAATATTTAAAGGTAGGGCAGAGTAGTGCAAAGCAAAAAAGATAAAAAGGAAATTGAAAACAAAAAGGGGTTTCTTGAGTCAAAGATGTTTTATTTTGATTCGGATAAGGTTGCTCAAAAAGATATGCAAGAGTTTATTAAGCAAAGAGCGTATTTTTTATGGAAAGAAGCAGGTATGCCTGAAGGCAAAGATATGGAAATTTGGATAAAAGCTGAAAAAGAAGGGAAAGAGGTTTTTGAAAACGTTTCAAATAACGAAGCATCTGCTTTTTCTGCTGGCCAAAAATTCCCTATTGAATTCGCAAAAGGAAAATTGAGGCAACGTATAGAAAATTTGGAGAAAAAGATCAAAATTATTCTTGAAAGATTGAGCGGATTAGAACAGAGTAAATTTGTTAATGATGCGGTTAATGACGAAAGAGAAGTTTTAGAAAAATCACAGGGGCCGCAGTTACAACAGTTAATGGAGAGAATAACTTTGCTTGAAGAAGAACGCATCTCTTTGCTTGAAGAAATAACTACCTTACAGGAACAAAATATGGTTTCATTGGAAAATGAGAAAGTAAACGCTGATATTAGTGATAAAGAAGAAAGCTTGAGAAAAGAAAACAGAGCTTTATCTGAACAGAATGAATTGCTTAAGAAAAACCATGCGAGCCTAGCTGCTAAAATTAATGAGCTAGAAAAGACACGCAATGCACTGTTTATTTCCAAAGAACGCGAAAATATGGAAAAAGAAATTACTAGTTTGCGTATTGAAAAAGCGGAATTATTCAAAAAAATTTCCGAACTCGAGATATCTAGACAGGGACTCCAGTGCGACAAAAATAAAACTGATGAACAATCAAAAATAATCTCATATTTGGAGAAAAAATCGGATAATCTGGAGGAAGAACTGAAAGCTGTCCGTGACAAAAATCATAGCCTTTCCAGTCATATTGATTTATTAAATAAAAAAGCTAAAGAAATCGATGACTGCACCCAAAATAAAGTGGATTGGGAGAAAAACAGTATTATTACAGCAAAAAAAATAATTCAGATGGAAGAAAGTCAAAAAGAGTTATCCGCTGAACTTATAAAACTCAAGACTGAAAAAGAACAGATGGTAAAGGATTATGCGGCTTTGAAAAAGCTTTATAATGATTCGATAAAAGAATTAGAAAAATACAATTCTATGAAAACGCAGATAAACGGTTACCACGAGGAACGAAATAAATTGTTTGAACTGATCCATAAAGCCGAAGATGAAAAGAAAATAATCCCGTATTTAGATCAAAAGTGTACAGTGCTTGAAGGCGAGCTAAGAAAAGCTGAACGAGAAAAAAATGGTTTAGAAAAGCTGTTGGAAAAATCTGATAAAGAGCGCAAAGAGCTTTTAGAAAAGATTGCTTCTCTTGAACAGCGCAGCAAAAATCGGCTTTCTCTAGAGCAGGGAAACTCCGAAAAAGAAAGAAAAATAAAAGAATTGGAAGAGAATTGTAAAAAACTCGAAAAAGAGCTGGTAAGTTTTAAGCTGGCTACTACTGAAGAAGTAAAAAAAAGTGAACTAGATACATTTAAAAATAATAAAGAAGTTTCCGAGAAGGAAATTTTAGAACTGAAAAAATCCAAGTCAGATATTGTCAAAGAAAATATGTTGCTGAAAGAAAACGTTATGGTTTCCTCTGAAAAGCTTTGTCAAATGAATGAACAAATATCACAGCTAACTAATCAAATTACCGCTTTACGCCAAAATCCGAATAGCGAATATGTGCTTGATAAGGAAAAACTGGCTGAATTAAAAGAATTTACGCTGGAAGCTATCCAGTCAAGAAAGTGGAAAAGTGCTGAATTCGTTAATGGAGCATATGATGCCGTAGGACTTCTTTTTCGGGCAATACTTGCTGACCAGCTGATTATAAAAACGCCTTCTGAAAATAAAAAAATTTAATAAAGGATAGCCCCTAAATCATTTGAGACTTTTAAGGAACGTTATTATTACACATTTAATTTTTATTTGCAAAAAAGAACGGAGGGAAGATGAAGAACCAATTGATTGCTTTTTTTGTTGTGATGATAGTATTTGGTGTTAATTCAAATGGAAGCGCGCAAGAAATGGGCGATAACTTTGAAGAAATGAATACAACTTTAAAAAATGTCGCACTCGAAAATTTTAAAGCCTATGAAAACGAAGATATTAGTAAAATCATGGAAACCGTCCACACTCAATCTCCCGGTTATTTGGCAACAAAACAGTTAAGCAACGAGATATTTCCTGAATATGATTTGAAGTATGAAATGCTAAATTTTAAGTATTTAATTATTGACGGAGAATATGCTCTAGCCAGAGCTACTCAAAAAACATCAAAAATATCTGGGCCAGCTTTTAGAAATAATATTCTTGACGTAATTTTTGTTTTTCGTCAGGAATCCGGGAAATGGAAATTCTGGTCACAGGTTATATTAGGAATTCAGTATATCTAATTAATTTTCACGAAAAATTTGGAGGGAAACATGACGCGGGAACGTCGAGGTTTTGCACGTTTATATGTTGGAGTAGAAGGAACATATAGACAGTTACAGGCAGGCAACGAAATGAAAGTGCTGGTACAAGATATCAGTATTGCCGGCGTGCGATTTATTGCTAATGAACTTCTTAAAAGAGATTCTGTTTTATTTTTTGCTCTTAATATCCCGGATATTGATTTGCCAATTACTGCGGAAGGAAAAGTCATTTGGCAAAGACAATTTTCGTCGTCATTTTTTGATACGGGGATGGAATTTACTAAGCTTGAAGACGGATCAAGGCAGGAATTGGCAAAATATATAGAAAAAGCATTAGGCAGAGTCGCAGAGCATCGCCAGTATGTCAGAGCAAATCTTAGTACAATGGTATCATACAGACTTATGGACGGCTCTAATGCTGAAAACACCTGCCTTACTGTAGACATAAGCCCTACCGGATTAAAAGTATTTATGAAAAGTGCGCCGGAAGAAAATACTCTTATGCATATGTCTTTTACTATTCCGGATGAGCCAGAACCTATTCTAGCCCATGGAAAAATCATGTGGAAGAAATTTAAAGATGAAAGATTTTTTGAAGCCGGGATAGAGTTTACTGAAATCAACGACAGAAATATAGAAAAAATAAGCAGATATATTGAAAGAACTCTAGGGATAGAATGGTAGTGGTAAATATTTTTAATAAGCACTAAAAAAATGTTTTGTAGCTGTCTTTAAATCTAAAAAGAAATGAAAAGAATCCTATTTTTTTTCCTGCTTAGTTTAACTAGCCTAGGTTTTGTCGGTTGCGGCAATAAAGTCTCGGATGAAACCGCTTATCAGCTCCTTCAGACGCAAGATGGAGAAATTTACCGATTAAATAAAAAAACAGGGCAAACAGTTATTGTAAAAGGGAAAACGCTGATCCCTGTTCAATTAACTCAAGATCCTACTTTGAACAATCGTTCAGAGATTAATCATAGCGAAGCTAAACCAGCATTTTCTTCAGAAGAAAGGATTTCCGACGGAAAAATAGAACAGCATGATAATGTTATAGTATGGCAAGAACAGCAGTTGCCTGGGAAAAACCTAAAATGTCTTTTAACGACTTATCGGAAAAAAAATACACTTTACGCTGCATTAGAATTATATCCCTATGCATCTTTAAAAGATATTCTTGAAAAAAAAGAATTGGATGTGTATTATCAGCGTAAATGGCATGGGATTACTGTTAGGTTGGTAGGAAAAGACGGAAATGTTTTAAAAAAGATAAAAGTAAAACTTTTTGACATGGATAAAAAATTTGATGAAAAAGGACGGTTCAGAAGTTTAAGGAGTGAACAAATATTGGAGCTTACTGCGGATGAGTATGCGGACATTGCTAGTTATAGTGTGGAATGGAAACTGGATAATATCCTTATACCGAATTATAAATTCGAGAATAAAATGGATGATCTTATAAGAACTTATAATTGCTATGGTGAAGTTGACCGAAAAATTGACTTAGATGCTCCATATGGAGCAAAATATTGGTGGATAACTTTCCCGGATAGGGAAAAAGTTTATTTTTCTACGGAAGAGGAACTTTTGAAAAGCTATGAGCAAACCACCAAAGAAATAATAGAAAAAAGCTCTAAAAATTAGAAATAGATACATTATAGATACATTAGGGTAACTTTAATAGGCTTATATTCATCCCTTTTACCGTGGTTTTAGTTGGGGGATGAGGGGATTTCTTTTGAGTTTTCTCACAGCGCTTCCTTTATGTTATTTTTTGACCTTATCCAAAAATTTATTTTGATAATAACCAAACATAAAAAAAATTAAAAACAAAGGGAGGGTAACCGGTGAAAAAATGTCCTTTTTGCGCGGAAAATATTCAAGATGATGCTTTAAAGTGCCGTTACTGTGGAGAATTTATCCAAAAAATGCAGAAATGGTATTTTCAGCCAGTAGCGCTGCTGATACTTTTTTTAATGGTCGGGCCGTTCATGCTACCACTTGTATGGTTCAATCCAGGCTTAAACAAAAAAAATAAAATTTTATTTAGTATCATTGTAGCAATAATTACTATTGGCATTAGCTTAATAATTCGCTATTCTATAAAAAACTTACTAAGTTATTATGAATTTCTGGGAAACATTTAGCTTAAAACGCGTGGCTAGGGCAAGTTTATATTCAGTTTTTTCCATTATTGCGCTTATCATAATATCGCTTTCTACGTTTCTTTTACTGGATTTTTTAGAAAAATCATACCGGAGTATTTCTGGTCTGGATAAAAAAGAGCCTGTTGAAATCCACAAAAAAACAGAAAATAAGCCGAAAAGCCGGGAATCGATTGTTCATAAATTAAAAAATGCTTTTTTTGTATGGTATTTAAACTGTAAATATGCCGCAGAAATCAAGAAAAACGAAGCTTATGCTTTTGAATTGCTAGAAAAATATTCATATGCCCAACTTAAATATAAAAGCATTTATGGAGTTTTCGCAAAAAATGCAGCTGGCCTAATAATTAAACAAAAAGGCAGTGCCTATAAAATTATCGATCCAGACCTGGAAGTTATAAATTTCTCTATTCAAAATAACACTGCAATAAACGGTTATTTTTTTATTTATCCTAAAATTAACCAAGCTTCAAATAATAATCTAACTAATTCTGATTTTTTTTTGTACGCAGTGCCTGATAAATATGGGATAACCGGTATTAATACCCTTTGCGTAAATTCTAAAACTATAGTTTTAAAAAAGGATATTGCTGCCCGTAATATGGCGCTTGATTATATAACAGGTGAAATCGATAGTTCTTGGGTTAGGTTTAAAGAAGCATCCCCATAAATATATAATTAAAACATGAGACAACGCCGGATATAAACTTTTCAAAAATCTAAACACCGCACATCTAAAATATTCAACACCACACAAAAACACAATGCGGAAAATCAACAACACCGCGCAACATGGGGATAACTTTTGGATAAGCCAGCGAGGTATTTTATTGAGCCTAATTCACAAAAGCAAGGCTTATCAACTGATTCCGGGCCACATCTTGGTATTTACCATACTTCCTATAATATATCTTATGTTAACTTGAATTTGTAGGCGTCTCTGGGAATAATTCAATATATGGTGGTTTTTGCGTTTACCGCTCTATCCGTTAGGTTTTATCTTTTAAGGCTGCGCAGATTCTTTTTTAATGACTTACGCCATGGATTTGAGATGAATAAATACCAAATAGCCGCGCTTATTACTGTGCCCTTTTTTTGTTCCTTAAAAATATAGGCACTAATATTAGTTTCATCTACAAGCACTACTTCAATTTGCTCTTCATTTTCTAGATTCTGTTTAGGCAAATTATTTTTGAAACTTTTGTCATTAATATCAACATAGGCTAAAGTGATTTTTTCATCGCATAAAGAAGGATTAAAAGCCAATGCGGGGCTTAGTTTTTTAACTGTACCTGTGTACCCGGTTTCTTCTTTAAGCTCCTTCAAAGCAGTTTTTCTGATATCTCTTGCATAAACAATTCCTGCAGGCAGTCCAAGTACAATCTTATTCATTGCTGGCCTAAATTGTTTAATTAAAATAATTTTTTTTGCATGTTTAAGGCGCGCTAAAACAACGACAAGATTTTTAGAATTGCGCCGTTCGATGACTTCCCATTTTATGGTTTGATTGGTAGCTGTTGCGAGAGTAAGTTCTTTTAAGGTGAGCCAATTGCCTTTATACAGTACTTTTCTTGAAAGTAATTTCATATATGTTATCGTTTTGTTGCTCGCAGCCTTCTGGTGAATTTTAAAAGTTTAACTGGCCCAAGAGTCATACAAGCTCGGCGCAGAAAACCATTTTTCCTGCAGAGTTTATTTGCAGCCTCCATTTTATCTGTTGAACAAAAATTAATTACGCGAAATTGCTCTTCTTCGCAGAATTCAACAGCTTTTATAATAAGTTTTCTGCCTAATCCGATACCGCGAAATTCACGCGAGACAAAAATTCGGCGCAAAAGTGCTGTATTCCCGTCATCTTCTTTTATGGCAACAGTTCCAATTACAGTATTACCAATAACTGCTACAAAAAACACATCTCTTTTACCTGAATAAATTTCTTTTATATGCGTCAAATCATAATCCGTAAAAGTTTCCTTTGCATGGTCAAATTCTGTTTTTAAAATTGTTGATATTAATTTCTGCACCTGAGGCTGGTCTTGCTCTTTAAATTTTCTTATTTTAATTTCCATTGTATATTCTCACCTGCTTTTGTATGATTTTTTTGATTAGTTTAAAAGGGATATCATCCGCAACGATTACATGGCCGATTCTAGTAGGTAAAACCATACGGATTTTACCATGAATAAACTTTTTATCACGAGAAAAGGCATCTAAAATGGCCTTTAAATCAATTTTTAACGCCTTTTCAGGCAATTTTATGAGTTGCAGCAGTGAAGTCATCCGAAATAGATCACTTTGCCTTAAAAGCCCTAATTCAGAAGCTATTTCGCAGGCGCCAACCATACCCATTGTGATAGCTTCCCCATGAGTTAAATTAGAATATTTATTAGCAGTTTCAAGGGCATGCCCGATGGTATGCCCGAAATTAAGAATTGTTCGAAATCCTTTAGTTTCTTTTTCATCTACACTTACAACATAAGCTTTTATACGGCTGGACTGACTAATAATATATTTTAAGCTGTCATGATCACGGTTGAGAATTTTTTGCTGATTCTTCTCGAGGAATTCAAATAATTTCGGGTCAAGAATAATTCCATATTTAATTACCTCCGCTAGTCCGCTTTTAATTTGACGAATTGGAAGACTTTTTAGTAAGTTTATATTTGAGTAAACTAATACAGGATGAAAAAAAGCTCCAATTAGATTTTTCCCAGAAGGCAGGTCTATTGCTGTCTTACCTCCGATGCTTGAATCAACTTGAGCTAAAAGCGTTGTGGGGACCTGAACATAGGGGATTCCTCGCTTATAAGTCGCAGCAACAAAACCGCAAAGGTCACCTACTACTCCGCCTCCTAAAGCAACTAAAAATAATTTTTTTTTAACGTCAATCGAAGAAATTTTAGTTACAGTTTTAATATATTCGGTTACAGACTTGCTTTGTTCGGAATCTTTTATTTTATAAAAGTGTGACTGAATACCGTTGCGATTAAAAGCCTTTCTCAAATCGTCAGCATACAACTTATGAATATTGGCGTTTGTAATTATAAACGCATCGCTTCCTAATGTAAAGTTTTTTATCGTTTCTCCTAATTCTGAAAAATCCTTATCTGTAATAAAGATAGGATAACTACGGGATTTGGTCAATATTACATCAATTTGCTTCATTTAGAAAAATTATGCGGTTAATTTAATTTCTTAATATAGTCAACTTCTAAAATTGGGGCTTTGGATTTTTGCTCTTCGATAATTTTACCCCAAACCTGCACTTTATAATACACATAATCATTCAGGTTTAACGAGTTGCTTTTTAGAAAATATACTATTGTTTTACCTTGAATTAATTTATGGGTGCCCAAACGGTTAAAAGACCTTCCAGACTCCATCAGCTTGCCTTCTGCGAGCGCATTGCCAAATGGTTGACTTTTTTGTGTTGAGCTAATTTGTTTTTGCTCTGTTATATCTTGAGTGACTTCTTTTTTTAGCAGTTGACCTAAATTTTCAATACGCATTCTTGCCGAGTTTGCTACTAGGCTATCAGGAAAATCCCGAATTACTACTTTGTATTTTTGGATAACTGCCTCAATGTTCAAATCAGCACTACCCCTCCCTACTTCACTTTGCTCAAAGTTATATGCCTCAAAAAATAGATCAATAGCTTCCCTTTGCTTGTTTTCAGCATCTACATAAAGCTGATTAGACCCGATAATTTTTACAAAATTCTTGTTAACCCAAGCGTAACAATTATTATAAGGAAAAATCTCATACCATTCATTAAATTTTTGGATGATTTCAACAGTGTCGTTTTTATTTAATTGCCCGACAATATTAAAAGCAGTACTTTTTCCGGCACGAACATTGATATTATCGGCAGTGATCGAACCTCTCAAAAAATTTTCCGGAGCAATAAACTGCTCATTGATATATATAAGGCTTTTCCGCGGTAAAGCAATTTTATACCAATCAAGCTGTTCACCTAAAATTAACACCAACGACCCATATTTGAGTTTATTTATAATTTCAAAATTTAATCCAGGGCCGCTGCGTATATTAACATTATCCGCAATAATACTGCCGCATGACTCTTCAGGAAAAATTTCTTCGGCAAAGCAAATCATTGTAAATAATGATTTGCTTAAAAAACAAATAATCACTACAAACACCGCAAAGGTATTTTTTTTCATTATTTTCAGGTGTGGCTTATTTTTTAGGAGCTGGTTTTGCAGCAGCTTCTTTTTCAGGAGCTTTTTTCTCTCCTTCAGCTGTCTTAGGCTCTGCCGCTTTAGCTTTCTTAAGCTTTAATTTGATGATTTTCCCTTTTGGTAAACCAAAAATTGCGTTTTCTTCTTGCCATTTTCCTTCTTTTTTAAGCTCATCTACTCGTTCGATTTCTTCTTTATCTTTTTTATCGGAAATTAAAACTTGTTCAGTAACTCTCTCAACAGTAACAGTTTTTTCAAGTTGTATTTTCGGAATTGCTTTAGCCATGATTTTACCATGTTCAATCCCTACAACAAATGCTGTAAGATTTATCATCAATGCAGAAATCGCAATAACTACTAACGTATCTATCGAAATCGATATTGAACTAGGAAAGTTATTGCCAAAAATACTACTGTTGAAAATTGTTTGCCGCGGTTTTTTTTGGATACTTAAAAAAAACTCCGGCTGAACTTCCTTGTTCTTATATGTCATTTTGATACCTCCTGTATCAATCTATTTTTTTCAATTAATGATTATACCAGAAAAAAAGTTGTTTTCAATCTTTTTTTAAAGGAAAATCCAGTGTTTTTTAATATAGCATTACGGATCGGTTTTTGAGCAAGAACATTATTTGATTAGAACTTCTTCCAAAGCCAAACTTGTTTTGCCTTAAATATCTTATTTTTATAACGCTTTATTACACGGATAAAAGCATCCACAATAACCGGATCGAATTGTTCTCCGCTTTGGTTCACTATTTCCGAAACAGCTTGAGAAATAGTCATTTTTCTCCTATAAGGCCTTTTAGAAAGCATTGCTTCAAAAGCATCCGCGATGGAAATGATCCTAGCTCCTAATGGGATAGCTGCTGACTTTAACCCGCTGGGATACCCTTTCCCGTCATATCTTTCATGGTGGTGAATAATAATAGGTAAAACAGCTTTTAACCTACCGCCGATCGGTTGGATAAGCTGTGCTCCTTTAAGATGTTGTTCTTGGATAATTTTGTAATCTTTTCCAGTTAATTTTGTGGATTTTTTTAAAATTTTATCAGGGAGTCCCATTTGACTTACGTTATGCAAAAGTGAAGCATAATAAAGCATACGCATTTGCTCAGAACGAAGTTTTAATTCCATGCCGATTGACATTGTTATATTTATAAAAAGATTAGAACGGCCATAGTTATCGGCTACTCCCGAACTTAAAATAGAGGCCAATGCCTTAATACTGTTTAGAGTCAATTTTTCCTGCTCATCATAGAGCTGCGCATTTTTAATAGCAATTACTGCTTGTTCGGAAAGTGTCATCAATATCTCTTTATCAAAAATCCCGAAAGGCTTTTTGTCAAGCCGATGAAAAATACTTATGGCACCGATAGTGTTCTCCTCGGCTACTAGCGGCACACAAATATTCTTTGGCAGAAAAATTGCATTACCGCTTTTTACAACCTTCCCGGGGACTCCGTGCCCCATTTTTAAAACGTCCTGTTTCGCATTTTTGTTTTTGACATCAACAAGGGCATAAGGGATTAAATTTCGTTTATATTTATCCACAAGCATAATACAACAACGCCTAGCTCTCATTACCTGCAAACTTAGTCTTGCGATACGCGGTAAAAGTTCGTCAAGTTCCAGTGTTGAGCTGATAATCCTGCCGATGGTGTGCACTGTCGAAAGTGCAATGGTTTTAGGACGAATTGACTCATAAAGTTTTGATATTTCAAGTTCCTTCTGCGCGTTTTCAATGGTAACACATGAAAATTCGTTGATTAGCTGAAGAAGTTTCGCGGAAATAATTTCCTTAACATTATAAAGTATTACATAAGCATAAATCTGTTCGCCGCGATGAATCGGAATACAATAGAGCAGCTTCCCGGATTCTTCTTTTTCTTTTTGAATACGGCTGGTCCTTTTAGTTTTTTCCAGTAGACTATTAATTAAAGAAATCAAATTACTTGGGGTATTTTTTTGAAAATAAATATTTTTTTGTGGTCGTAAATAATCTTCGATTAAATGCGGAAAAATTAGCCAACAGGCTTTTCCTAAAAAACCAGATAAACTTTCAATCTGCTTTTTCCAGCTGATATTTTGGTCGAATCTTGAAAAAAGTTCTTCATGATAGGCATGCTTCATAAGACTTTTGGCCTTTTTTTAGGATTGGTGTTTTTTGATTAGATCAAATATTACTTTTTTGTCCTCTTCCCGCTTCCACCAGGAAAAACTAATCCCTAAACTATATTCTTTATCCCCGGATTCCTTCTTAATCCAGGCAACCCGTCCAAAAGTCCTAATTGATTCTTTTTCAGGATCATAACGTAAATCAAGGCCAATAGGAGCTTTAACAGTAAGTTCATTTGCAGTTTTAAGAGCTACTCCTCCTAAGCTAATATTTTCTACGGGAGTAATATTTTTTTCGTGATAACTAGACCAAGTGCGCGGATCTAACAACTTAAAACTAACTCTAATATTAGGAACATTAACTCTGATGAACTTCCTTTTCTCGTCACAAAATCCATTTTCTTTCATAGTTTTTCCTCACTGTTTAAAAGTTTTTTTATAGTTTTGCAAAACATATATTATTGTTTCCTGCAGTTATTATAGAGTATTGGCGGTTTTTGTCAAGCAGATTATTGAAATTAAACCCTTTCCCAAGGGTGAAAGAGCTTCATATATTCATCAAGCGCATATCGATCAGTCATTCCGGCAATATAATCACATATACTTCTTAAAAATTTTTCTTCTGATGTCCGGTCGACTGTCATAGGCGGAAGTTGTTCGCAATTATCTCGATAGATTGCAAACAGTTCCTTTAGCAATCGCTGTGCTTTGCTTGACATCCGAACAACTTTAAAATGTCGATAAAGATTACGAAAAAGAAAATCGGAAAGCTCATTAAGCTGATTACGTATTGATGACCCATAAAATCCTATTATTTTTTCAGGATGCTTCCATGCCTTTTCCGGATGATCTATTTTTAACTCAGATAGCCTTATTGAAGAAGATTCAATTAATGCGGATACCTGCATGTTTATAAGCGTACGAATAATCTGATATTTTCTTATGTTTTGCGGAATGTTTTTATCCGCGTTTAGAACCATTTCTTTTGCCAATCTCCAGATTTTTATCTCAGTCAAATCATCTTCTTTTATCAATCCGCTGCTTATGCCGTCATCTAAATCATGCGTATTAAAAGCTATTTCATCCGCCGCGTCCACGACCTGAGTCTCTAATGAAGGCATTTTTTCCTTATCAAACTCTTTAATTATTTCCGGCTCGTCGAAAACTGTAGAATGTTTAATAATCCCTTCACGCACTTCCCACGTCAAATTAATGCCTTTAAAATTCGGATACCGCTCTTCCAGTTCGTCAACAACACGAAGCCCCTGCCTATTATGTTCAAATCCTCCATGATCTTTCATGATTTCCCGTAAGGCATCTTCTCCCGCATGCCCAAAAGGAGTATGCCCGATATCATGTGCTAATGCTATAGCTTCAACTAATTCTTCATTTAGCATCAAAGCCTTGGCTATAGTTCTGGCAATTTGCACAACTTCTAAAGTGTGAGTTAGTCGGGTTCGATATTGATCTCCTTCATGGTTAACAAAAACCTGCGTCTTATACTGTAAACGACGAAAAGCTCTCGAATGAATTATACGGTCCCTGTCTCTTTGAAAAATCGAGCGGTAGGGATGTTCTGGCTCAGGAAATCGTCTCCCCCTGGATAACTCTTCACTCATTGCATATGGGGCAAGTGTTTTTTCTATTTTTGAAATATCTGTACAGTTTTTCACGGTAAAGAAGCAATCTTATCTCTAAGATAATTTAAAAGTGAATTTAAAGAAACCAAATCCTGGGTTCCTTCACGCATGTTTTTTACAACAATATTTTGATGTTTGAATTCGTTATCGCCTAAAATTATAACAAATTCACAACCTATTTTATTTGCTTGACGCATCTGCGCTTTCAAAGAACGTTGTTCAAACTCAATATGCACCTTGATGTTATGTTTGCGTAACATATCAATAATCAGTAGTATTTCCTTAAAACAATCATTGCCAAGGCCAATAGCAAAAACAGAAGCAGATTTAGGCAGCGGGAAAGTAATATTTTCTATTTGAGCTGACAAAATCAGCCTTTCGATTCCGCAAGCAAACCCAACCGCGCCATTAGGTTTGCCTCCTAAATCCGCAATTAAATTATCATATCTGCCACCAGCTAAAATGGTATCCTGGGCTCCAAGGCCGCTATGAATAATTTCAAAAACAGTTTTTGTGTAATAATCAAGCCCTCGGACAAGATTCGGCACGACTAAATAATTTATATTAAGATTATTTAATGACTGCTTGATCAAATCGAATTCATCAGCAGATTCTTTACTTAAATAATCGGTAACCTTTGGCGCTTCAGAAATAATCTTTTTGCAAGAACTGTTTTTACAATCAAGTACTCTTAAAATATTGCGTTCGAATCTTTGCTTGCAATTTTCACACAGTCCATTTATTTTATCAGTAAGAAATTTCTTAAGTATTATAGAAAAATCCTGTTTATCTTTACTACTGCCCACACTGTTTATTAGTAACTGAAAATCGTTTAAGCCGACGGCATGCAGATAATTTACCGCTAAATGAATAACCTCAACGTCAAGATACGGGCTATAAGAACCCAGTGCTTCAACTCCGATCTGATAAAACTGACGATTTCTCCCAGCCTGCGGTTTTTCGCCGCGAAACATTGGCCCTAAATAAAAAAACTTGCAACTTGCCATTTGGTCAAATCCATGCTCAAGATAAGCGCGCACAACCGACGCAGTAGCTTCAGGACGCAGAGCAATTTTCCGCAATCCTTTATCCTGAAATATATACATTTCTTTTTCTACTATATCTGTATCCTCTCCGATACTACGGATAAACAAACGGCTTTCTTCTATGATCGGAATTCTAATTTCCTGAAACCCAAAAAGGTTAAAAAGTTCTCTTGCAGAGGATTCTAGATAATTCCAGCTTTTTATTTGAGACGGCAGTATATCTTCTACGCCTTTAAGCGCTTTAATCTCCATGGATTCACCTAATAAAGCACAAAACCCCAATACATAATGATTGGGGTTTGTAAATATTTTCCCTAATTAACCCTAACCTTTTATTTTACTTGCTGTTTCATTTCAAGTCCAGGCTTGAAAACAACAACTTTTTTAGGCGGAACTGGAACTACTTGCCCGGTTCTCGGATTCCTTCCGGTTCTGCCTCTACGTGATTTTACTTTAAAAATTCCAAAGTTTCTTAATTCAACAGTTTGTCCGTTAACAAGGCTCTCGATAACTGCATCAAGAGTTTTTTGCACTATTTTTTTTATATCCTGTTGTTTTAGCTTGGTTTCAGTAGCTATTTTTAGTACTATATCTTTTTTTGTCATAATATCTAATTCCTCCTTTCCCGCGATGTTAAAACATTTTCAACTTAATTATTTTTAAGAAAAAAAATTTTTCAACAAATAGTAAATAAACGAAATAATAATCACTAATAGAATCAAAGTAATAATTGGATTCCCCAACACGCGTTTTAAAAACAGACTAACAGAGTTTATTTTTGCTAATTCATTTTTTTTATTTTCAAGCGAACCCAAGATCTTATTAAGCGTTATATAAGAATTATGCCAGTCATTCTCAAGCTTTTCCATCTGTAAAGGTGATAATGTGTTTATGTTTTTTAAACTCATAACTTGCGAAATTACATCAAAAGTTCTATCTTCTGCAGTAGGCTTAATCCCCAAAGAATCCATAAGTGCCTGATATTTTCTCGCTAAATTACTTTTTAGCTCTAAAAAACTCTTTTCTTCCTGTTCAGAAAAAGTTGACTGGTTTGTTGCCCGTTTATATAGTTCATAAAAAGATGCCCACAGCTCAACGAAGTCATTTACTTGTTTAATCCGGTTTTGTAAATTTTTATCAAGCATGTTCATATCCTTTCTTATACCAACAACTACGGATAAATCTTACCATATTGCATTTTTTATGTCAAGTTAAAACTTGACTCAGTTCTGGGCAATAATCTATAGCAGTTTCTTTCAAAATGATATTCGCATAATAAAGGCGCTTAAAGCTTTCTGCCATAGTATGCATATGAAACCTTGCTCCTGTCTGGATTACTGATGGAATTTGGATTGTTTGCCCCTCTCGAATAAGATTGCGTACAGCATCAGTAACTATCATAACTTCAGTAGCTACAATTCTTGTTTCTCTATCTTTTTTTGGCACAAGAAACTGTGTTATAATACCTTGCAAACTATTTGCAATTTGAACACAGGCTTGGTGGCGCTGCTGCGGTGGAAATATACTAATCAAACGATCTATTGCTTGCACTGTATCTGGAGCATGTAATGATGTTAAAACCAAATGCCCGGTTTCTGCGGCAGTAATAACTGTTCTAACGGTTTCGGCATCTAGCAACTCTCCCACTAAAATAACGTCAGGGTCCTGGCGGAGAGTTCTTTTTAAAGCTACTGAAAAAGATAAAGTATCTATTCCTATTTCGCGCTGTTTTATTATAGAATTTAAATTAGTATGCACATATTCAATCGGGTCTTCAAGAGATATTATCACAGCTTCTTTTCTTCGGTTTATAATATCTACCATAGCGGCAAGCGTAGTGGATTTTCCACTGCCTGTTGGTCCAGCAATGATAACGATCCCCTTTTTAAGCAAAGAAAGCTGCTCTACAACATTTGGTAACCCAAGTTCCTGAAGCGTTCTTAAATCGGGCATGATTACGCGAAAAGTAGCTTCGACATTTCCGCGTTGCACATGAACATTAACTCTAAAGCGAAGATCAGGATTAGGAGAAAATGCAAAATCAAGTTCTTTGAATTTTTCAAAACGACTTATTTGTTCCTCATTTAAAATACTGTAAATCATATCCTTTAGCTCTTTTGTCCCTAATGCATCCATCTCAAGTGGGATAAGCCTTCCGTGCAACCGCAGAATTGGCGGACGGTTATATGTTAAATGCAAATCAGACGCTTTTTTTTGAGCTGTTATCTGAAGCAGTCTTACAAGGTCCATCGATTCTATTTGTTTAAATATCACCTCACTTTTTTCATTTTTTATTTCATCAAAGAACAATCCAATAGAAAAAGTTCCGTCTTTGAGTTCTTCAATTCGGACAACGCGTGTTATTATTTCAATAATTTCATCAATTTTTGAAAGGCGCAGAGTAACTTTAATTTTTTTGTCAAGCGTTAAGGGCTTTTTTAATGCTATAAGCATTCCAGCGGTGCTTATGTCGCGGGCAACGGTATCAATTTCCTCGACAGTAGAACCGTCGTCATTAAGAATATAGCATTTTACCCTAATATGGGAGCGTATCCTTGTATTTGC
>JACQZH010000069.1 GCA_016213925.1 Candidatus Omnitrophota bacterium
CCCGCATCTTCAAATATCCTGCGGTAATACAAATAATCGTCGTTAGAAAGCCCCATACCTCCTAAAATAATCCTGTCTGCCTTAGCACGCAAAGCAACATTAGCCATAACCTGGCTAAAAGGCTGGTCTGGATCAGCAAAAAACGGTATCTTTTGTCCGGTAACCAGGGTATTATTTAAATCAATACCGGCAATTCCGGTAGCAATAAGCTCTGAAGGCTGGTTACGCCTTACCGGATTCACGCTCGGCCCTCCTATAGCTACTTTTTTTCCCTCAAGTTCCGGGCCGTCGTCAATAGGCTGTCCATACGCGTTAAAAAATCTTCCGGATAAGTCCGCCCCTACTTTTAATGTCGGAGGCTCTCCGAGAAAAACCACATCCACATCTGTTCCAATCCCCTGAGTCCCTGAAAATACCTGCAGAGTAACGAGATTACCTTGTATCTTTACTACCTGCGCCGGGCGGCCGTCGATCAAAGCCATCTCCTCATTCGAAACCCCATTAGCCCTTAACGAACAAGTTGCCTTTGTTATTTGTTCTATCTTTGTGTAAATAGTAGTAAAAGCCGGATGCTGGCCCTTCATGATATCTCCCTTTCCATTACTATGCTCTGCAATTCATCTTCATATTTCTTAAAATCTTCCTGCAGAAACACTGAATAATTCATTTGCTTGATAAAATTAATTATTTTCTTGAAGTATGCCGCAACTTCCGTAAAATTAGCGAATTTAAAATTCGTTTTACAAATTTTGTATAAAACATCCACCATATATTTTTGCCTTTCGACCGGTGTAGCCTTGTCCACATCATCAAAAGCATCCTGCTGCAGAAAACAAAAATCTATTAGTTCCGCTTTCCAGAAACGTACATGGTATTCTACAGGCACGCTGTCATCACCTAATATATTTATTTGGTCATTTGCCTCTTTTCCGCGCAAAAGTACATCCTTAATATATACAACCTTGTCCACCCAATGCGGCTCAAGGTTTTCACGCAAATACTCCTGAACCTCTTTGTACTCGAGATATTTGGAATAACTTTCAATAGTGTCGATCGAAGGGTACCTGCGGCTATCCGCGCGTTTTTGGGAAAGCGCGTAAAAACAGCGGGCAACTTTTTTCGTTGATTCTGTTACCGGTTCCTTCAGGTTGCCTCCGGCCGGGCTAACTGTACCAATAAATGTAACTGAACCGGTTTGCCCGTTGGAAAGTTCAACCAATCCGGCCCGGGCATAAAAATTCGCTACAATTGCGGTTAGATCCATAGGAAACGCGTCCGGCCCGGGTAATTCTTCCATGCGGTTAGACATTTCCCGTAACGCCTGCGCCCAGCGGGACGTAGAATCAGCAAGCAATAAAATTTTCAATCCCATCTGGCGGTAATACTCGGCAATAGTCATTGCGGTATAAACCGAAGCTTCACGCGCAGCTACCGGCATATTCGATGTATTGCAAATAATAATAGTCCGTTCGATCAATTTCCTGCCGGTAAAAGGATCCTCTAATTCAGGAAATTCTTTGAAAATTTCAACCACCTCATTTGCCCGCTCTCCGCAGGCGCAAATAATCACCATGTCTACCTGGGCATTAGCCGCGATAATATGCTGCAATACAGTTTTTCCGCAGCCAAACGGCCCGGGAATAAAACCAGTGCCGCCCTCAACTATAGGATTTATTGTGTCTATAAGCCTAACTCCTGTTTGCAGTAATTTATAAGCTACGGGTTTATGCGCAAAAACACGTACCGGAACTTTCACCGGCCAGCGTTGAGACATCGTTACCTGTTGTTTAATTCCTGCGGAATTTTTTAAAACAGCTATTGTTTCTTTTACAGTATATTTTCCTTTCACTAAGATAGATTCAATCTGCCATAGCCCATCCAAGGCAAAAGGAACCATAATCTTATGTTTAATCCAGTTTTCTTTTACTTCGCCCAGCCAATCACCAGCCTTAACTTTATCTCCATTTTTAAGTAAAGGCACAAACTCCCACTTGTCTTCATAAGAAAATGCCGCAGTCTCATGTCCGCGCTGCAAAAAAACTCCAGTCATTGATTCTAAGTCATTCTGCAAGCCGTCATATCTTTTCGAAAGCAGGCCAGGCCCTAGTTCAACCTCAAGCATATGCTGTGTAAATTCTGCCGCAGCTCCCATACGCAAGCCGCGTGTGCTTTCAAAAACCTGCACAAAAGCATTTTTTCCCTGGATCTTTATGACTTCCGCTTTAAGTTTTACTCCATCAGAGTCTATATAACATATCTCATTCTGGCTAACCGGGCCATCGACTTCAATCGTCACCAGATTTGATACAACTCCCACAACTTGTCCCTTTGTCGCCATGTCCCCTCCGATTAATCATTCTAATAAATAATCTCTTTATTTATTGTTACGCGCCGGTTAAAAACTTCCTCTCCTTTTTTCTCATCCAAAGCTATCCAGCGTTCAACAAGAATCAATTTAATAAGATACCCCAAAAGCACATCAATTTCAAAATATTTAAAAGTATTAATCTCATCTATTTTACGCCAGCGCAGCTGGTCAATAAACTTTTCGCTGTAAACCAAATCCGCCTTGTTAAATACCTCAATCAGTTCCGCCAGGTAATCAATTTCACCGGACAGCCCAAAGTCAGGAACCGTTGATCTCTTGAGGCTGTCAATTATATAATCTTCTTCATCAATCCGCAAAAAACCTGCATCATTAATTTTTAATTTTCTAGCATTAAGCGCTGAAAGTATATTCCTCAAATGAAAATCAAATCTAAAGTATTCTCTGATAAAACCAGCTTCATGCCGCATTATCCGAGAATAAAAATTTCCAAAAATATATTCTTCCGCCTGGCTGCGGGATAATTTTCCCTGTTCTTTTTCAATCAGCCGGTAACCGTCAAGCAGCCGGCTGATACGCGCATCTATTTCTTCTTCCGGACTTTCTGCTAATTTCTGCAGCTGCCCAAAAGATAAGTTCCCCTCAAAATGACCGAAAAGATGATCCTTTCCGGTTAAAATTTCTACAATTCGCGCATAATCATATAAATAAAGAATTTCTCTAACATAGCGCCAGTGCTCATCACTAAGATATTCTTTAAGCTCGGCAATAAATTCTTTGACACGGTAAGGTTCTTTATAATCATCAAGCTGTAAAAAAGGCAAAGAAGATATTAAATAGTAATAATTTTTACTCACTTTTTCTCTTCCGTTTCAAATAGAAATCTTTTTATTTGGGGCCGCAGAAAATATTCTACCAGCGCACGGAAATCTTCTTCCGTAAATCCGATGCGGAACGACCCGTCTTCAGGGCTGATAACGAACCCACTCTGGATTTCTTCATCAAACTCTATTTTTAACCCCTTGTTCAACTCCTGCTTGCTTTTATCTAAAAAATACTGCTGAATTTCTTTTCTGGTATTTTCCGGAAGGCGCAGATAAAAGTTTTTTTCATCCTGGCAATAAGCAGCAATCCATTCTTTAATTACCAGCTCCAACACTTTCTTAAGAAACCCTTTATCGTCAAAAACACCTTTCATAGAATTAGCAGCCACCTTTTTGCAAATCAAATCCGTAATTTTCTGCCGAAGCAAAGCCAGCGACTGATTGCTGGCCATGCGCAGCTCAGATTCTACGCGGTGTTTTAATTCCTCCGCCTCCTGGCAGGCGACTTTCGTAATATCTTGAGCTTCTTCCCGCGCTTCGCGCAGGATTTTCCTTTTTTCTGCTTCCGCATGCTCGATTATATTTTTCGCCTCTTCCTTGGCTTTACCAATGCTTTCATCGTAGATTTGCCTGGTTAATTTCTCTAATTTATCAGACATTATATTCCTCTCGTTTTAAGTTTTTGATTCTAAATACTTAGAAAAACAAAAAATACACTAAGAAAATATTATACACTGCACTGAACAATTTTCAATATGTTTGATTAATTTGCAATTTAGACAAATTTTGCATAATGCCTGTCTGCTGCCAGGCAGGCAAAATTTGGGCTTATTTGGCAAGACTTCTACGATAACTTCTCTTGTATTCTTTTTATCGATATCGCTCGGCCGCTCTTCTCATCAACCTCAACGATAATACCCTGTAACTGCACATTACCGTCCGCCACCTCAAAACGCGTTGGAGTATTATTTAAAAATCTGGTCAATATCTGGTCGACTTTTCTGCCGATTACAGAATCAATCGGCCCGGTCATACCAACATCAGTAATATACGCAGTATAATCATGCTCGGGAAGTATACGTTCATCTGCTGTTTGCACATGCGTATGCGTACCGAAAACAACGCTTGCCTGGCCGTTAAGATACCAACCCATAGCGATCTTCTCACTGGTAGCTTCCGCGTGCATATCAATAACAACTACCGGCGTTTCTTTTTTGATCTGCTTTAACAGTTCCAAACCCTTTCGGAAAGGACAGTCCAGCGGCTGCATAAAAACTCTGCCGGCAAGATTAATTACGCCGATTTTTTTACCGTTTTCAAAGCTAAATATAGTACTCCCATGGCCGCTTACTCCTTCCGGATAATTAGCCGGGCGTACTAATCTATCCTGAAAGTCAATAATATCCAGAATCTCTTTCTTCTTAAAAATATGATCGCCGGAAGTAACAATATCTATTCCGTTATTAATTAACTCATTAAATATTTTTGGAGTTAAGCCTGAGCCTCCGGCAGCGTTTTCACCGTTGGCAATAACAATATTTATGCTTTCACGCGCCCTTAAAGCAGGTACTATTTGGCGCACAGCATTACGTCCCGGCTCGCCGACTATATCTCCGATCATTAATATATTCATATCAATCTCATAAAGTAACCATAAACCAGTAACCTGAATAATTAAATTTCTGGTTTCCGGGGGCTGGTTGCTGGTTACTCATTGTCTTTTATGCTATTTTGCAAACTCAACTACCCTTTTTTCGCGGATAACCGTAACCTTAACCTGCCCAGGATATTCCAATTCACTTTCAATTTTCTTTGTGATCTCTCGAGCAAGGATTGCTGTTTCCTGATCCCCCACTTTATCCGGGTGCACAATAACCCTGATCTCTCTGCCTGCCTGGATAGCAAACGCCTTATCCACCCCTTTAAAAGAATCGGCAATTGATTCAAGTTTTGCCAAACGTTTAATATAAATTTCCAGAGTCTCCCGGCGCGCTCCCGGCCTGGTGGCGCTTATCGCATCTGCTGCCTGTACAAGCACACCAAAAATAGAGTTAGATTCCACCTCATCATGATGCGCTGCTATGGCATTTATAATTTCTTCCGTTTCTCCGTACTTTTTTGCCAATTCACAGCCGATACCGGCATGAGTCCCTTCCAGTTCATGGTCTACAGCTTTCCCAATATCATGCAATAGCCCGATACGTTTTGCCACAGCTACATTTAACTTCAGCTGTCCAGCAAGCAATCCCATTATAAAAGCAACTTCTTTTGAATGCTGCAACACATTTTGACCGTAACTGGTGCGGTATTTTAATCTTCCAAGAAGCTTTATGATTTCCGGATGAATCCTCTGAATTCCCACGTCAAAAATTGATTTTTCCCCTTCTTCTTTTATGCTTTGTTCCATTTCTTTTTTAACCTTATCAACAATTTCTTCGATGCGTGCCGGATGGATACGGCCGTTTGTAATAAGCCGTTCCAGTGAAATACGGGCAATTTCCCTGCGAATAGGGTCAAAACCGGAAAGCGTTACCGCTTCCGGAGTATCATCAATAATTACATCTACTCCTGTTGCTACTTCCAATGCCCTGATATTACGGTCTTCACGCCCGATAATCCGTCCTTTCATATCATCGCTAGGCAAACTTACTACACTGACAGTTGACTCTACAGTATGTTCTGCCGCGCACCTCTGGATAGCCAGGCTTATTATATGGCGGGCCTTTTTGTCAGCAACTTCTTTGGCTTCCTCATCGATTTTCTTAATCATCAAATTGGCATCATAGCGTACTTCGTCTTCCATGTGTTTAAGCAATATCTTTTTCGCTTCTTCACTGCTCAAACCGGAAACTCTCTGCAAACGTTCCTTTTCCTCTTTAATCAGGGTATTTAATTCATTTGCTTTTTCATCGTTCTGTTTTTCTTTCTGCTCCAAAATATTCTCTTTTGAACTCAAATCCCGCTCTTTTTTTTCCAGCAGATCAACTTTGCGGTCAAGATTTTCTTCCCTGCCAATAAGCCTTTTTTCTAAATTTAAAAGCTCCTGCCTCCTGCCTTTACTTTCTTTCTCAAACTCCGCCCTTGTTTTGTACAAAAGATCCTTTGCTTCCAAAGTTGCTTCTTTTTTCTTTGCCTGAGATTGAGTCTCCGCTTCCTGAAGTATTAGTTTTGCGCGCTCTTCAGCGCTCTGAACCTTTTTTTCCGCACCAAAACGCCGAAGTAAATAACCGGCAATAAAAAAAACTACTGCACAAACCGTTCCAATTACTATGTGTAAAATATCCATTATTATTTCTCCACCTCCTTACGCTGTCAAAACCCTTATGTTATAAATCTCAATCAGACTAAATTAATCCCAAAATTTGGGTTTATCCGCAAAATAAACAAAATTGAAGCAACGGAATGAAAAGAAAACACCTAATCAGGCAAAAATGAGTTTTGAAACAGGTATATCGTGGGATAATACAGGCAATTGTTTGATAATTTGGAACTTAAACGCAACCCCAAAAATCGGCACATTAATCTTTTTAAGCTTGGCTAAGAATCTATCAAAATAACCACCGCCACGGCCTAAACGATTGCCCTGGCGATCAAAAGCTATTCCCGGGACCACAATTAAATCAATATGTTTGAGTAAAACTCTCTTCATAAACCGCTTTTTTTTTTTTTTTTTTACATAAGGGCCTTTTTCAAGCTCTTTCTCAGGATTTTTAAGCAGAGAAGGAATAATCTTTTTCTCTTTCTCCAATGTTATCGGCACTACTACCTTTTTACCCATTTTAAGTGCATCTTTAATCATTTTTGCTGTGTCTACTTCTCCATTCTTCGCTATATAAAACATTACTGTATCTGCTTGTATAAACTCCGATTGTGAAAATAATAATTTTTTAATTTTGGAACTTTTTTTATTCCTTAACTCCTCTCTTTGAGCTTTCAATTTTTTTTTTATTAATAGCCTTATTTGCTGTTTTTTCATGTAGAGCCCCAAGGCTAAAGACACCTATGGCACTTTTTTTCTGTCAGAACGCCATTCATCCTATGGCTTTCTGCATGTTGGGTAGATTGTATCCCAAAGATAATTAAATGTCAAGTTTATAGCTTTTTATGCTTTTTTAAAAAGCCGGCCGGCTTTAGACGGCAACATAATATACAGCAGATATAAAAAAGGCACACCAGCGATAAACATTTCCGCGTAATCAAAAACTCCAAGATATATTTTCAGCGCTAAAGCGCAGAAAACCGCTATTTTTGACCAATTTTTTCTTTTTTTAAAAGCAAAAGCAGCAAAAATTAAAAATACAGATATAGAAAAACATATCAAGTTATACGCATAAGGAAAAATAAATCCGGTTATTTGCCGGCCTAATCCAACAAAGTCATCTACGCTTAAAGCAATTCCCGTGCATCCGCAAACAACAAGTAAAAAGAACTCTGCTTTAAGATGTTTAGAAGCTATATCTATTGTCCATTGTTTTTTTAAATTCTCCATAGGAATTATTATAACATAAAACAGAAAAAAAGTGAATACTTTCTAAATTAATCGTTCAGTGCTTTGGAATTCCCCAATGGCAGGCATGCCTATCGGTAGTCAAAGGCATCGGGCTTATTCCCTTTTTATTAGACTTAACACTGTCTGATCTATTAATAGCATTAGAACTTGGCAACAAGCATCTCTATATTTAGATTAATTAAGTTTTAGAATTCAGGAAAGAATTTTAGCAGCCATTATATAGCAGCATTCACTAAAAGTTGCGTTAGCTCACCTACCGTTTGTTTTTCTAAATCATTTTCCCTTGCAATAATATTTTTTAAATAATGTTCATGCTTTTCCAGCAAAACAATTAACTGCATAGCAATTTCTTTTAACACAAAATGCCTTAATTTAATTTGCCATTTATTGTCACCCAATTTTTCAATTTTTTTCTCGCCTTGAGAAAGCACTGCCAGATTCGCTTCTAAAATATTTTTTAATTTAGCTACCTGTTTAAATTCTGCTCCATACTGTTTGCTTTTCCCTAGTTCTTTTATTCTCCTTGCAAGATAATTTTCAAATCCTTCCCTTGCTCCTTTCATTATAAAACTGAAATAAACTTCTTCTAGGATGGACTCTTCTTCATTTTTATTATCGGCTAGAATGCCTTTTTCATTTAGAGCAGCCTCTATGTAACTGCTTGCATTTCTCAAAAGAGAAGATAATATTACCCAAGCAGGTTTATCTGCATCAATATATCTTACTTTTCCTATATTTTGGTCATACACAAAATTAGCCGGTTTCAGATCAGCAATTGTAAATCCTTCCCGGCTGCCGACATCACGCGGTTTTTTATCTTGGAATAAAGTTATAAACCAGTCTTCAGTTATTGTAGCTACATTTGCTCGAAGTAAATTCTTATATTCTTCTAAATCGTCTATAGTATCTAAAGAATACCCTTCGGCAAACTCACCTACCGTAAAACCCACAATTTTATTATCTACAAAGAAAGTATGCAAAGAGGAGTCTAATAGTTCTGCATCGATATACTCAAAAATTTCAATTCCTGTACCTCCAAGTTTATGTAATTTTGTTAATTGCTCTTTTTCATCCAAAGCTCGTTTTCTTACTTCAGGATAACTCTTCGGATCACGGTCTCCACGCTCATTGTCTCTAAGCATGAAATAAAATCTCATAGCAACTATACTTTCGCCTTCGTCTGTGTCAATAGTTACCCTAAAAACTCTTTTCAAAGCACCTTCATCTATTAAAACAGCGCTTTTAAGAAGAAATTTTTTACTTTTTTCAGCAACTGCTCTTTTAAGCCTATTTAAGCCTTCTGACTTATCACGAAAAATACTTGTAAATATCGTTTGATAATAGAAAGGGACTCTTACAAAAAGCGGCCTATCAGATAAGCTGCTTGGATAAATATTTCTTTGCTGAGTTACTATATTTAAAACTCCATCCTTAAAAATACTATCATCAATATGTACTGCAGGAGAAAGATAGTCTGAATCTTTATTTAAAGAAATACCCATTTCAGCAGATGCTGTATTTGCAACAAGCAACATCTGAATAATAACAGTAATAAATATTTTCTTCATTTTTTTATTCATCCCCAACCTATCAATAATAACTATTACCTAAGAAAAATGTTTAACCAAGCTTATATATAGCATCTCATATAAAGTATACCATATTCCTCCAGTGAATTAAAACTAAGGAAAAGTATTCAAGTATATCATGCTTTGTTTCTTTTTGCAAATTAAAATACTCATCGCAACTTATTTAAACACAACCTTTTACAATCTGCCGCAATTAATATCAATGAGTATTTTTACAAAGACTTTTTATTGGCTGGAAGCTCTTACGGTGGATAGGACACGGTCCATATTTAAAAATTGCCTGCATATGCAGTTTTGTCCCATATCCTTTATGGCCGGAGAATCCGTATTCCGGGTATTTCTGATCATACTCAAGCATTAGATTATCCCGTATTACCTTAGCAATAATTGAAGCGCCGGCAATAGAAATACTCTTTGATTCGCCATGAATAATAACCGTACAGGGGCAAGTAACTTCCGGAGCAAACGTACCGTCAACCAATACCCACCCCGGTTTACTGGAAAGTTTATTTATTGCCTGTGCCATTGCCTTAAGCGTAGCATTAAGAATATTATGCTTATCAATATCTTCTTCACCTACCACAGCATAAGCATAATCACAAGCGGCTGTTATCTCCTGAAATGCGTTTTGGCGCTGTTTTGCGGAAAGTTTTTTAGAATCAGCAATCTTCTCTTTAAATTCATATCCAACAGGAATGATCACCGCCGCAGCAACTACCGGCCCGGCCAATGACCCCCGGCCAGCCTCATCAACTCCGGCTATATGCTTAATTCCTCTAGAAAAAAGATCGTTTTCTAATTCCCGCATTTTTGAACATTAATTTCTCTAGCTAAATACCGCAATTCAATAATAGCTATCAGCGTTTATACTTCTATATTAGCTTCTTGCGCTTCCTTCTGCTCTTCCTTCTCTTCGCTAATCTTTGTGCTCTTTCCAATACGCTGGCGTAAATAATATAATTTCCCTCTGCGGACTTTCCCTTTGCGTACGACTTCAATACGGTCTATCATCGGCGAAGCAAGGGGGAACACGCGTTCTACTCCTTCCCCATAAGATACTCTTCTAACAGTAAAAGTTTTACTTACCTGGCCGCCGCGCTTTCCGATAACCACACCCTCAAACGTCTGAATACGCACTTTACCTTCTTCCTCCGGTATCTTGACATGCACCTTTACCGTATCTCCCGGAGCAAAAACCACATCCTTTGTTTTTTCTGTTTTCTTTTTCGCCATTTCAATTACCCTCCTCAATGAGCGCATCAGTTATGCCTGTCTGCCGCCAAACAAGAAACAGTATACCATAACTGATCGCGAATTAAACCCGCCATATTTTGTAGCGGGCAGCTTAGCATCGCCATTATTATTAAACAACGTAAAAACAAAACTACTAATCAACAAAAAAATGTTTATTGTAAAATTACCCCAGCAAATCTTTTCTTTTACTTCGTGTGCGCTTTACTGATTGCGAAAAACGCCACTTTTCTATCCTTTGGTGGTCTCCGGATAAAAGTACCGCAGGAACCTGCATATTACGATAAGAACGCGGCCTGGTATAATGAGGATACTCCAACAGATCATTCGTAAACGATTCCGACCGTAAAGAATCTTCTTCCCCCAAAACCCCGGGAATCAGCCTAGCCACAGCATCAATAATTACCATTGCCGGTATTTCTCCGCAGGTTAGAATATAATCGCCAATTGATATTTCTCTGTGCGCCAGGCTGCGGATACGCTCGTCAAAACCTTCGTAGTGCCCGCAAATCAATAGCAAATGCTTATATTTTTTCAGTCCTTCCGCCGTTGCCTGTTTAAAAGGCCGTCCCTGAGGACACAGCAGAATTACATGCGTGTTTTTTTTACAAAGATCATCGCAGGCCAAAAAAACCGGTTCCGGCTTTAGAACCATGCCTGGGCCTCCTCCATAAGGCTTATCATCAACAGTCCTGCGTTTATCATGCGTCCAGTCACGCAAATTATAAATATCTATTTTTATTTTCTTTTTTTCCTGAGCACGTTTTAATATTGACTCGCCTAAAACACCCTTAAACATATCCGGGAATAAAGTTAGAACATCAATCTGCATAAATAAAATACCGTTTTTAAAGCATTGCCGGTACTGCCGTTCAAGTGAAAATTTAGTCCTGAATCTCCCGGATAAAATCCTTTATTTATTTTATATATAGCACAAGGCAAAGGAATCCATTGGACACAATCAACTGCCTAAAGAAACTTTATTTTTTTCCTTATTACCCTCTAGTTTCTTCAGCCTCTTCTGAGCTCTGTCTCCTTCTTTAGTGTCAGGAAAATATTCATAAATCTTTTTATAATAAATAACCGCGGTAGAGTAATCCTGCACATCTTCTGCCATCTTAGCAGCATACAGCCAGTTTTCCAAAAAAAACTTTTCTTCGGACGATAAACCAGGCGTTACCAAATCAACTGAAGATTGGTTTGCACACTTTAATTTTTCCCAGCATTTACAGCCAACACTAGGAAAAACCACTACCATTGACAACATCGCTAATAAAACTCGTTTCATCATGTTGCCCCCTTTAGTTAACCCCTTTTTTTAACTTTTAATGGAATCTTTTTGCTCCGGAATAAGCTTCTTACGGTTTGCGTCGGTTTAGCACCAACGCTAATCCAATGCAGCACCCGATCTTCCTTGATTTCCACTAAAGCCGGTTTCTTCGATGGGTCATAATAACCGATTTGTTCTATAAACCTGCCTTCTCTTGGAGTATGCTGTTCTGTCACAACAATTTTATGATGCGGTTTTCTTTTTGTCCCTAATCTTGATAAACGAATAACTACTGCCACTTGTTCACCTCCTATTCTTCCTTTACTCTTTTAATTTTAGCTCCGATATTTCTCAACTTCTCTTCAATTTTTTCATAGCCCCGGTCCAAATGATAAACTCTGGAAATTTCAGTTTTACCTTTTGCCACCAGGCCAGCCAAAATCAAGGCTGCTGAAGCGCGTAAATCAGAAGCCATTACCGGCGCTCCGCTCAATTTTCTCGTCCCTTTAACAATCGCACTCGCTCCCTCAAGGAATATATCAGCACCCATACGGTTCAATTCGCTGACATGCATAAAACGGTCAGGAAAAATCTTTTCTGTCAAAACACTAATTCCGTCACTTACCGATGCCAACGCCATCATTTGAGCCTGCATATCTGTGGGAAATCCTGGATAAGGCATTGTAGTAACATCAACAGATTTTAATATTTTAGCTTTTCTTCGCACATGAATACCTGTTCCTTTTTTAACTACAGATACTCCAACCTGTTCCAGTTTATCAATTAACGCGGACAAATGCTCTATATTAGCTTTCTCTATTAACAAATCTCCATCTGTAATCGCAGCGGCTAAAACATATGTTCCCGCTTCAATTCTATCTGAAATAACACTATGCGTTGCTCCGCTTAAGCGCTTTACTCCTTCAATATCAATAAGCGGTGTTCCCTGCCCTTTTATCTTTGCGCCCATTTTTACTAAAAAATCAGCTAAATCAACGATCTCCGGTTCACACGCCGCATTTTCAATTAATGTCCTCCCTTTAGCCAAAACAGCAGCCATTAACACATTCGCAGTCGCCAAAACACTTGAACCGTAAGCGCCTCCTAAAAAAATATTCTTGCCGACTAATCTTTTCGCCGTTGCCGCAATATAACCATGTTCTATTTTTATACTAGCACCTAAAGCTTTTAATCCTTTAATATGCAGATCTACCGGACGTTGCCCAATAACACAGCCGCCGGGCATAGAAACACGCGCTTTCTTTTTTTTGGCCAAAAGAGGGCCAAGCAAACATACTGAAGCGCGCATAGTACTGACAAACTTATAAGAAGCTTCATATTGCCCGCTTTTCTTAGGCTCAACAATAACCCTGTTTTGCTCTGCTTGTACTTTTACATCAAGCGACCTAAGTATCTTAATCATTGTATGAACATCACGCAGCATCGGGACATTTTTAATCACACATTTTTCTTCTGTAAGCAAAGTTGCCGCCAAAATCGGAAGTGCCGCATTTTTTGCGCCGCTGACCTCTACTGTTCCTTTTAAATGACCGCCGCCCTCTATGATAATTTTATCCATTTTTACATTTAGCGATTACAAACCGGAAAATTCCGTTAAAATCACAAAAAAATACCGGTTCTTCAAAAATTCCGCTCTCCTTTATTATGTCTTTAATTAAAACCTTTTGTCCATCCCCAAATTCAAAAGCAAGATAGCCGCTGTTCGCTATAAAATCAGGTATTTGTTCCACTATTTTACGGTAGAATTCCAAACCGTCATACCCGCCATCCAAAGCATTTTTAGGCTCTCTCTGGACATCTACAGGTAATTTGCGGATATCCCGAGTACAAACATAAGGCGGATTAGCAATTATCAGCTCAAACTTCAAGCTGCCTGAGGTAACAGCTGAAAACAAATCCGAACATATAAAATCAATTTTCTCCTTAACATCATGGAATTCAGCGTTTCTTTTTGCCAGCCTTAATGCCGCAGTATTTATATCAGAACAAGATATTTTACGATACCGTATATTTTTGGTCAGTGAAA
>JACQZH010000073.1 GCA_016213925.1 Candidatus Omnitrophota bacterium
ATGCCGCGTTAAAGGTTAAAAAGCAGCAGCCGTTTATACTTAACCGCATGCTAGCATATATTGGAGTCCTTATTGATGACCTGGTAATAAAAGGCACAGAAGAGCCTTACCGGCTTTTTACGTCCAGGGTTGAGCATAGGCTTGTGCTTCGGCAGGATAATGCGGATTTACGCCTTGCGAAATTTGCCTTTAGTTTTGGCTTGATTTCAAAAGATAAAATTGATAAAATAAATAAAAAGCAATCTGCCATAACTGAATCAATAAAGTTTTTGAATTCAACGAAATACGAAAATACAACACTGGCGAAAATTTTAAAGCGTCCGGATATGAGCTATGATAAGTTAAGAAAAATTTATTCAGGGCTGAAGGTTTTGCCTGAAGACATTACTAATCAGGTTGAAATAGATATAAAGTACGAGGGATACATAGAAAGGGAACGCGCGATAGTTTCCAGACTTAAAAAACTGGAAAATAAAATTATTCCTCAAGACAGCGTTTTTAGTCAGATCAAAGGATTGAAGAAAGAGGCCTGCGAAAAATTAATAAAAATAAGGCCTTATTCCATTGGGCAAGCAATGAGAATATCCGGAATTTCTTCAAGCGATATTGCCTTATTGCTGTTATACCTGGACTCAAGGAAGAAAAAAAATGTTCCACGTGGAACATTTCTCAATAAAAATAAAAAAATTTTGCATGGAGGTTGACATGGAACAGGTTAAAGCAGGAGGCATGCGGAAAAATTATTTTATTCAAAAGGGATTTCAAATAAAATTCAGCGCGCTTATTTTTATTGCGAGTTTTGCAATTGGAGTAATTGCGGTTTGGACCACGTATATTACTACCTGGAATGAAGTTGATTCACAAATCCGCAGTAAAGAACTGTATAAGCGCATAGAGGTTGTTTTTGAAAAAGCTATAGATGAAAAAACTCCAGCGATAATCAACTCAATTTTTGTAGTTGAGTTCGCAGAAATTTTTGACAAAGTATCTACAGTATTGGTTGCAAGGCTGTTTGTCGGCGCATTTTTATTATTTGTTTTAAGTATTTTTGCTTCACATAAAATTGCAGGGCCCTTGTATCGGATTGAAAATGCGGCAAAATCCATGAATGAGGGAGATCTAAGCGTATCAATTGAAAAGCTAAGAGATGGTGATGAGTTGACAGAATTAGCTTCAACTATAAATGGGGCAATTAAGAAAATAAGGTTATTAATGGAAAGATACAGAGAAATGGCTTGCCGTTTAAATGAGTTAAGCGTAAAAATGGCTGATTATAAGCAAGGAGGGGAAAACGCCTCCGTTGAATCTATTCGGGTTTTGCGTGAGCTGGAAGTTGTTAGCAGCCAATTGGTTGCGGAAATTAACTATTTCAAGACAAAAAAAGATGAGACAAAAGAAATAAACACAAGCCCTGCGGAATAACCCGAAAATTTAGGATAATAAGAGGATAAGATGGGTAAAATTATTGTTTTTTGCAATCAAAAAGGCGGTGTTGGTAAAACAACGACAGCAATAAATATGAGCGCGTTTTTGGCAGAAAAAGGATTGAAAATATTGCTGGTTGATGCGGATCCGCAGGCAAATGCTACAAGCGGGCTAGGCATAGATAAAAAAACCGTGACAAGGGGTACGTATGAGCTTTTAATGGGAATAGCCGGCGCGGAAAACATAGCGATTCCTACATGCGTCGAGAATTTAATGCTTATTCCTTCCAGTGTTGCTTTGACCGGTACGGAGATAGAGTTGGTTGAGGTGGAAAATAGGGAATTTAAATTAAAAAAAGCTTTGGAGCCTTTAAAAATCAGGTATGATTTTGTTTTTATTGATTGCCCGCCGTCTTTAGGGTTAATAACTCTTAATTGTATGGTTGCCGCGCAAAGCGTAATTATTCCCTTGCAGTGTGAGTATTACGCGCTTGAAGGCTTAAGCCAATTGGTTGATACCATAAGTTTGGTAAAAAAATCATTAAATCCGAACCTTCAAACAGAGGGGGTGGTGTTGACCATGGCTGATTTTAGAACCAGGCTGACTTCTGAAGTGATCAAAGAAGTCAAAACTTTTTTTGGTTCTAAAGTTTTTGATTCGATAATTCCTAGGAGCGTTCGGTTAAGCGAAGCTCCGGGGTTTGGCCAGCCGATTATAAAATATGACCGGTTCTCAATCGGCGCGTTAAAATATGAGGCTCTGGCAGGCGAATTTATTGAACGCAATCGTGAAGACGGCAATGGCGCGATTGCCGGTTTTCAAAATAGCGCTGTTGAAGCCGGCAAGCAGCGGCAACAACAAGATCTTTCTTCGGGAGCAGCGCAGAGAATAGAAAGTAACCAGTAATCGGCCTCCTCGAGAATTTATACCAGCAAATGCTCGAGATGGCCTCTAGGTAATTTGCTTTGAGCAAATTACCTGGTTGGAGTATTCGCAAGAGCGATCCTCTCCGAAGGGGAAACCAGAATACAGGCATAGCTGGAAAAACCGAAAGACGATGGATGTCCGTTTCGCTAGGACGTTGATGACGTGAGGGCGTAAAGGGGCAAAACAAAGGCACGGATGATAAAGGAGGTTGTTAAATGGAACGCAGAGTTTTAGGTAAAGGGCTTGGCGCATTGATTACTCCGGAGCCGGTTCAAAATGAGAATAATGTTATGCTTATTGATCCGGCTAAAGTAATTCCAAACAGGTATCAGCCGAGACTGGTTTTTAAGGAAGGAAAACTGCAGGAATTAACGGAATCAATACGGGAAAAAGGCGTTGTTCAGCCGATTGTAGTGAGAAAAAATCACGAGAATGAATTCGAGATCATTGCCGGTGAACGCAGGCTTCGGGCTGTAAACGCGTTGGGCCTTTCAGGGATTCCCGCTATAATTAAGGAAGTTTCGGATAAAGAGCTTTTAGAGTTATCTATCATCGAGAACGTGCAGCGTGATGACCTAAATCCGCTGGAAGAAGCAAAAGCGTATGAATCCTTAATGATTGATTTTGGATTTACGCAGGAACAAGTTGCGCAAACTGTAGGGAAAAATAGAGCAACAGTCGCGAACATGCTTAGGCTGTTAAGTTTGCCTGAAGCAGTCAAAGAAGCGCTTTTTAAAGAACAGATATCCTTAGGCCACGCAAAAGTAATCTTAAGCCTTG
>JACQZH010000072.1 GCA_016213925.1 Candidatus Omnitrophota bacterium
TGGTCGCGCCCTTCGCGGGCGCGTGGATTGAAACCATTTCGGATTTGCTTTCCGAAAATGAGAACCTTGTCGCGCCCTTCGCGGGCGCGTGGATTGAAACATTCTCTTACTTAATCTCATCGTACACCTGCTTGTCGCGCCCTTCGCGGGCGCATTGAAACTCAACAAGTACTTGCACCTCCGAGGTGCAAGTATTAGACTATCGACCCGCTGGGCAAATTTTGCTTACTGCAAAATTTGGGTTTATTTGACTGATATGGTAAAATATCAGGAAGAAAACATTAATAACAATTCTGAAAAACTGATATAGATAGTCATGCTATGGATAAGAATCGAAAAAATATAAAATCAGCCTTTAACCGTTTTGCCGCGATAGACTTTGAGACTGCCGATTATGGGAGAGACAGCGCGTGTTCAATATCAATAGTCATTGTGGAAAAGGGAGAAATCGTTAAAAAGACATCCTTTCTTATCCGTCCGCCTAGGCGGGATTTTGTTTTTTCGTATTTGCATGGGATATCATGGAGAGATGTGGAAAAACAACCTGATTTTATTGGCCTTTGGCCTAAAATCAACAAGTCTTTAAAAAAAGTAGAGTTTATTGCCGCGCATAACGCATCGTTTGACCGCGGAGTCTTACGCGCGTGCTGCGCTATGGCCGGCATTACTCCGCCGGATGTTAAATATTTATGCACGATGAAACTGGCGCGTTATTTATGGGGGATATATCCCACGAAATTACCGGATGTTTGCCGGCATTTTGATATATCTTTTAAACACCATAACGCGGAATCGGATGCTACGGCATGCGCGAACATTGTACTTAAGGCTTTAAAGGATGAAATTCCGGCAAACGCGTTTTTAGGAATATGATCCTTGATTTGCAATTCGGGATAAGCCGGAAATCAAAGCACCCTTCGTGATAGCCTTTTTTAAAATAGCCCGACTATTTTTCCGTCTTTATCAATGTCAACTTTTTCCCCGCAGGGAGTGCTGGGCAGGCCCGGCATAGTCTGCATTTTTCCGCAAAGCGGATATATAAATCCCGCTCCTACTGAAGCGCGGATATCCCTGATTGGGAGAATAAAATCTTTTGGAACGCCTTTTAATGCCGGGTCGTGGGAAAGGGAAAGATGAGTTTTTGCCATGCAAATAGGCAGTTTGTCAAATCCTAAGCCGGTATATTGTTTTATTTTTTTCTCTGCCATCGGATGATAGGAAACGCTTTTCGCGCCGTAAATTTTTACGGCTATTGTTTCTATTTTCTCTTTTATCGGGATATCAAGAGGATAAAGGAAATTAAAATTATTTGTTTTTTCTGAGGCTTTCGCGACAGCAAAAGCCAGGTCTTTAGCGCCCTCTCCACCGTGCAGATAACATAGGTTTACCACAGCGTCTTCGGCGCCGTTATCTTTTGCTATTTGTTTGATAAGTTCGATTTCTTTATCCGTATCGGATTCAAAACGGTTTACAGATACTATAACCGGTATGCCGAATGTTTTTATGTTTTGTATTTGTTTTTTCAGGTTGCAGCTGCCTTCTTCAATAGCGCGTGTATTTTCCTTAAAAAGTTCCTGGCCCAGGGGTTTTCCCGCGATCACTTGAAAATGGCCGCTGTGCATTTTAAGAGCCCGCACAGAACAGACCAAAACCGCGCAGTCAGGTTTTAATCCACTATAGCGGCATTTTATATCCATGAATTTTTCCGCGCCTAAATCCGCGCCGAAACCGCTTTCTGTCACTACATAATCCGCTAATTTAAGCGCCATCTGATCAGCCAGGATTGAGCTGTTTCCGTGGGCGATATTGCCAAAAGGCCCGGTATGCATAAAAGAGGCTGTGCCTTCAGTTGTTTGGACAAGGTTTGGTTTGATTGTATCTTTGAGCAATACTGCCATTGCTCCGGCTACCTGTATATTATTAGGCGTAATTGGTTTTCCTTCATAAGTAGTTGCCAGAAAGATTCTGCCCAGGCGTTCTCTTAAATCCATTAGATTTTTAGATAAAGCTAAAATAGCCATAACTTCGCTTGCTTCGCTTATATCAAATCCGGTTTCTCTTAGGAATCCGTTTTCTCCTCCGCCTAGCCCGATGATAATTTCCCGTAAGAACCGGTCGTTTACTCCGGCTACACGGCGCCAGACAATGCTTTGCGGGTCAATATTAAGGGAATTGCCTTTATGAATGTGGTTATCCAGAAAAGCGGCGCAGAGATTATGCGCGGCTTCCACAGAATGTACGTCTCCTGTAAAATGCAGGTTTACGTCTTCCATTGGAATAACCTGGGAACGCCCGCCACCGGCAGCTCCTCCTTTAATTCCGAATACCGGGCCAAGGGACGGCTGGCGGATGCAGGAGATTGCTTTTTTACCGATTTTGTTTAATCCTAAAGATAATCCGATAGTTGTGAGTGTTTTTCCCTCGCCAAGAGGGGTGGGGGTAATCGCTGTTACCACGATGTATTTACCGTTTTGTTTATTTTTCAGGCGTTCAAGTAATGAAAGGGAGATTTTCGCTTTGTATTTTCCGTAAGGCTCAATCTCGTGTTCATTAATTCCGATTTTAGAAGCAAGTTCATTAATAGAAATCAAAGGTATTGATTGAGCTATTTCCAAGTCTCTTTGCATAGGGCTCCTTTTGATATTACAGACAGAACTAATTATAAGTTCTAAGAGAAAGTGTGTCAAGGAGAATAGCGCGTATAACCAGTAACCAGAGAGGGATAACCTTTAGTAACAATTTGTAACAGATATTAACGATGAATAAGCTTGCTAAATATTCGCTTGACGTTACTTTGATTTTGGGCGTAAAATGAAGCTCACTTGGGCTAAAGCCTGGGGTTTCTGAGCGGAATCCCGCAGATTTGTTTTCATCCCCGGCTTAAAAGCAGGGGTTTTTAAAGCATGCGGGATAAATTTCACCAAAATAAATAGTTGTTTTAAGTTTTTTGTAGGTTAATCCCAAAATTTGCAGTAGGAATCATTTTGCGACGAAAGCTATCTGCACGAAAAAGTGCGAGCAAATTTCGGGATTACCTCGATCCCCTGCAATTCAAAGAATTGCGAGGACTTTATCCCGGGAATTCAAAGAATTCCCGGGGCAAACACGAGCAGGCTCGGTCGACCCTACGGGCAAATTTTGCTATTGCAAAATTTGGGTTAATATAAAAGGAAGTTATGGATTTTGAAAAATTTACATACAGGCTGCAGGAAGCTTTACAGAAAGCGCAGGCAATCGCGCAGGAAAAACATCATCAACAAATCGATGTTGAACACCTTATTTATGCTTTGCTTGAACAGCAGGATAGTACAATAAGAACAATAATAGAGGAATTAGGGATAAACGCGCAGGCTTTGGAACAAAGCCTGGAAGAAGATCTGCAAAAGCGGCCGCAGGTTTTAGGAAGCGCGCAGGTTTATATAACAGAAAGGCTTAACCGCTTACTGATAAGCGCGCAAAAACAGGCGCAGCTGCTCAAAGATGAGTTTACGGCTTGCGAGCATATCCTGCTTGCAGGCTTAGAAGAAAAAGAAGGGGTCCTGCGCGGGTTTTTAAAACAGCAAAAAACAACAAGAGATAAATTGTTAAATGCTATTAATAATATTAGAGGAGGCCAGACAGTGAATGATCAGAATCCGGAAAGTAAATATAAAGCCTTGGAAAAATTTACCCGTGATTTAACCGCTTTAGCCGAAGAGGGCAAGCTTGACCCGGTTATCGGAAGGAATGACGAAATCAGGCGCTTGATACAGGTTTTGTCGCGGCGCACTAAAAATAACCCGGTGTTAATCGGAGAGGCAGGAGTCGGCAAGACCGCTGTTGTTGAGGGCCTGGCGCGCAGGATAGTTGAAAAAGATGTGCCTGATACCTTGAAAAATAAGAAGATTCTGGTGCTTGATTTGGGATCGTTGATTGCCGGAGCTAAATTTCGAGGAGAGTTTGAAGAGCGTTTAAAAGGGGTTTTAAAAGGCCTGGCGCACCGTAAAGGCGAGATTATTTTGTTTATTGATGAATTGCATACGCTTGTCGGCGCCGGAGCTGCCGAAGGCGCGATGGATGCTTCTAATATGCTTAAACCCGCTTTGGCACGCGGAGAGCTGCGTTGTATCGGAGCAACCACATTGGATGAATATAGAAAACATATTGAAAAAGACGCGGCTTTAGCGCGCAGGTTTCAGCCGGTTTTCACCAATGAGCCTTCGGTGGAAGATACGATAGCGATATTAAGGGGTTTAAAGGAACGCTATGAAGTTCATCATGGAGTAAAGATTAAGGACGCGGCGCTTGTTGCTGCTGCGGTATTATCGCATCGTTATATAAGCGGCCGGTTTCTTCCGGACAAGGCGATTGACCTGGTAGATGAAGCAGCCAGCCGTTTACATATAGAAATAGACAGTATGCCTGAAGAAGTAGATAAGATCGAGCGCGTTATCCGCCAGCTGGAAATCGAGTGTATGGCGCTAAAAAAGGAGAAGGATAAACAAAATAAGGAGAAGCTTGATCTTCTGGAAAAGCAGATGGCGGAGAACAAGAAAGAGCTGGAAGTTATAAAAGTTAAATGGCAGAAAGAAAAGAATCTAATTACAAAAATCCGTTCTTTTAAAGATCAATTGGAAAAGGCCAGGATAGAGGAAGAAAAGGCGGAACGTGAAGGCGAGCTTGATAAAGCGGCTAAGCTAAAATACGGAACAATGATTGAACTTGAAAAGAACCTGAATGAAGAAAACAAGAAGCTGGAAAAACTGCAGAAGGAAACCAAGATGCTTAAAGAGGAAGTGGATGAAGAAGATATCGCGGAAGTGGTTTCCCAGTGGACAGGTATTCCTGTGACAAGGATGATGGAATCAGAAGTGCGGAAATTGATCCGGATGGAAGATGAGGTCAAAAAACGCGTTGTCGGCCAGGATAAAGCGCTAAGCGCTGTGGCAAAAGCGGTCAGGCGCAGCCGGGCAGGATTAGCGGACGCGAACCGGCCGATCGGGTCGTTTATTTTTATGGGGCCGACCGGAGTGGGAAAAACCGAACTAGCCAAGGCATTGGCGGAATTTCTTTTTGATGATGAACGGGCAATGCTGCGTTTTGATATGAGTGAATATATGGAAAAGCATACAGTTTCACGTTTATTGGGAGCGCCTCCGGGTTATGTGGGTTATGAGGAAGGCGGGACTTTGACCGAAGCTGTACGCCGCAGGCCTTACTGTGTGATCCTTTTTGACGAGATAGAAAAAGCGCATCCCGACGTGTTCAATGTTTTGCTTCAGCTGCTTGACGACGGCAGGCTTACCGACGGGCAGGGGCGTACGGTGGACTTTAAAAATACGATTGTTATCCTGACGTCAAATGTCGCAAGCCAGCAGCTGTTAGAAGGGGATTATGAAAAAGCCGCGCTGTTGGCAGAGGATGAATTAAGAAAAACATTTCGCCCTGAGTTTTTAAACCGGATTGACGCGGTTATTGTTTTTCAGCGTTTAAGCCAGGAAAATCTTAAAGAGATTGTTTCTATCCAGCTTGCTAAACTGGCTAAAAAATTATCAGAACGCAAAATTTCAATTTCTTTTGGCGATGAAGCGAAAAATCTTCTTGGCAGGCTGGGGTATGATCCTGTGTATGGGGCAAGGCCGCTGAAAAGGCTGATTCAGCAGAAGATTACCGATGAATTATCAATGGAACTGCTTGAAGGAAAATTCAAAGAGGGCGACAGCATAGTTGTTGAGGTGAATAAAGCAAAGGAAGAGTTTGTTTTTAAGAAGAAATAGTGAGAAAGGGGCAATACCTTTTCTGGGTTTTCAGTATTCGCAAAAACAAATTAAAATTCAAAATTCTTTAGACTTGACAGAAAGAGCATGTTCTTGTATGCTATATTTCGTATTAGTGTTAAAAATAACACTTTGGTGAAATAGTATGCAATATATTGAACTAAAAGAGAAACTCAAAGAATTTACGATATTTTCGCTTAACGATATCAAAAAAATAGAAGGTAATTTTTACAGGCGAAGATTAAATGAATGGCAGGATAAGGGGTATATTGTAAAAGTTATCAAAGGCTGGTATATTTTTTCGGGTTTTAAGTTAAACGAAAATATACTTTTTGAAATCGCAAATAATATTTATAGCCCTTCCTATATTTCTTTTGAAATGGCGCTTTCCTATTATGGCCTTATTCCCGAAACCATTTACGCAATAACATCCGCGTCGAGCCGTAGAACCTATAATTTCAAAACCCCGATAGGCGGGTTTATTTATAAAACTATAAGGCCGAAACTTTTTTTTGGATATGAAATAATGCCGTATAATAACAAAAATTTCAAAATCGCGTCATGTGAAAAGGCGCTTCTTGATTATTTTTATTTGAATCATGCGCTAAAAGATAAGGATAGTTTTGATAGCCTGCGCATAAATAAAGATAATTTTTATAAAGTTGTTAACGAAGAGAGAATGCTTGAGTATCTTGAGAAATTTAAGCAAAAATCATTAACAAAAAGAATAAAATCTTTTTTGGGGTTTATGAAAAATGCTTGAACTAAAACAAATAGAATCGTTTTTCCCAGAACACATAAGGCCTTTTAAAAGGAATATGCTGCGTGAATACCTGCAATATAAAATACTTGAAGTTGTTTTTATATCTGAATTTGGAAAAAATCTTGTATTTATGGGTGGGACGGCTGTGCATATAGCTCATGCTTTGCCGAGGTTTTCGGAAGATTTGGATTTTGATAATCTGGGATTAGATAAAAAAAATTTTAACAATCTTGCCGCACTTATTGAAAGGAAATTAAGGCTACAAGGATATACCGTAGAAATAAAAACTTCTTTTGAAAACGCGTACAGGATTTATATTAAAATAGCCGATATTTTATATGAAAATAAAATATCACTTCATAGGGAGGAAAAAATGCTGATTCAGGTTGATGCTGAACCGCAAAATTTTCCTTATACTGCCGATAAAATTATTCTTAATAAGTTTGATGTTTTTACGCAGATTAATCTTGTGCCATTGGATATATTGCTTTCGCAAAAACTTTACGCTATTTTTATGCGCAAACGGGCTATGGGCAGAGATTTTTTTGACGCGATTTTTCTTTTTGGAAGGGCAAAACCGAATTTCACTTATCTAAAAGCAAAAATCAACATAGATAATATGCCTGATTTAAAAGAAAAACTAATTAAACATTGCTGTTCTTTGGATTTAAAAATTCTATCGGAAGATGTCAGGCAATTTTTATTTATTCCTGATGACGCGAAGAAAATAGAATTATTTCGCGAGTATATTTCTAGTTTAACCAATCCATAGGCGTATCGTTCAAGCCTACGATATTTCGCCTAAATCTAAGAAAATTACTAAAATTTCAAATAGGGAGAGAAAAACGCCTGGGTTGATTTTGAAGCGGATTTATTGACAATCGCTCCGTCGAGGAGTATATTGAACTGTAAGGTTTTAAAATTATCCCAAAATTTGCACTAGAAATTATCTTGCGACGAAAGCTGTCTGCACGAAAAAGTGCGGGCAAATTTCGGGATTACCTCGATCCCCTGCAATTCAAAGAATTGCGAGGACTTTATCCCGGGAATTCGGAGAATTCCCAGGGCAAACACGAGCAGGCTCGGTCGACCCTACGGGCAAATTTTGCTATTGCCTGTCTGCCAGCCAGGCAGGCAAAATTTGGGATTATCGTAAATAGCTATATATGATTCAAAAAAAAATAATTAATTACATTCGACAGATTCCTCCTATTTCCTATATTGCCCCAACTGCTGTTATCGGGCTTATCTATCTTTATCTTATTTTCTTTGCGCCCAAACATGAGGACCCGATTCATTCAATTTTTACTTTCCATAAAGGACTAAAGGCTTGCGGTTTGTTCGGGGTGATAATTTCTTTTATCATTTGTTTTATTGGAATACCTGCGGGGTTAGGGATATGTATAATGGGATTTAAAGGTATTATTTCTGAATTAATGCCGGGTCACTCTTATAAGCCCGGCCGATGGTCTGTTAGGCAAAATAGGAACCTAAGAACAAAAACATATATTAATTTCGTGCCCGCAGGTTTTATTTGGGGATGGGTGGTGCTGATTTTCGGGTTAATTGTTTTTATAGGGAGCTTATTATCTATAGTGCCTTTCGTAACTTGAGTACGATAATATTTTTAAAAGATAATTTTGTGTTTAGAAAAAAGTGAAAAAACATGAGGAGAAAGACTTGTTTTAAAGCAGGCGTGGGTGTATTGGCTTTTTTTTGGTTTTTATCCCCTGTCTTGGCTACGGAGTATGAGATTATAGATTTAGGGATAGATGTTGCAGCAGATATTAACAATAAGGGAACAGTAGTTGGATAATATAGCATATAATATTCCTGGAACGCAGACAAGAGAGGGGATGGGTGGCACAAACAGCTATTTACCCGTTGCAATAAATGACCACGATTTAATTGTGGGAACGTATTTTAGGATTGGCCGACGTTCGGGGACGACTTCTGAATGGAAGTTTGACATAAATAGTTCTGAATTTGCGGAGAATTTTAGTAGCATGGATTGGGTGGAGGATGTTAATAATTCCGGACAAATAGCTGGAAGAGGATGGGATGGTATTTCTGCTTATGGTGCTTGTTACTGGGATAATAATGAAATAGTGGTAATTGATCCTGATCCGGATGATTATAGTTATTCGTCCATGGCAGTTGGTATTAATGAAAAGAAGCAAATTATTGGTCTTAGAGATTATGGTGATTTTCGTACAGCATGGATTTGGGAAAATGGAGAGATGAAAGAGCTAATTCGTCTAGATAATGAGAGGACATTAAATTATTTGAGTAAGATAAATGATCTTGGGCAAATTATTGGCGGGGGAACTTTGAATGGGGAATCACATGCTTTTCTTCTAACTCCCGCGGGTATTATACCTGAACCATCATCATTATTGATGTTTGGATTGGGGATGTTAGGATTGTTGAGTAGAAAAAACAAAATTTTGCGATTAAGAAGATAATTGACGGCTAAAGAATATTCGTGATAAACTTATCAACAGCCTTTAAAAAGGTTATCTTGTTTTTTAGGGAGGACTGGAGGATGATAATATGAAAAAAATTCTTTTAGTTGTTTTGGTAATGGGTGTTTTTATAATGTTAACCGGAGATTCGGTTATGGCTTTGGAAATCAAGAGTTCCGCTTTTAAGAATAATGAAACGATTCCGAAAGAGTATACAAGCCAAGGGCCTGATATCTCTCCGCCGCTTAGCTGGACAGGTGCTCCCAAAGAGGCAAAGGCATTTGCCTTGATTTGCGATGATCCTGATGCTCCGGGAGGAAACTGGGTGCATTGGGTAATTTATAATATTCCCGGCAATACCGCTTCCTTAGATAAAGCGGTTCCTCCTAGCGGTGTTTTAGCCAATGGGGTTAAACAGGGAAAAAATGATTTTGGGAGAATAGGATATGGCGGGCCGATGCCGCCTCCTGGCAAACCGCATAGGTATTTTTTTAAGCTTTATGCCCTAGACGCGAAACTAGAACTTGAACCGGGGTTGATAAAAGAGGAATTACTAAAAAGGATGAAAGCGCATATATTAAAGGAAGCGCAGTTGATTGGAGTGTTTAAGAGATAGCTTGTAATAGGGGTTTGGGGATTTTTTTTATTTTCTCTTGACACGGTATGCGTATCATGCTATATTTTTTTATTACTGTTTTTAAGAAATTTCTTTATTCGGGTAAAAACCATTAAAAAGAAGAATAATTTATCATGAAAACATTTATGCAAAAACCTGAAGAGGTAAAAAGAAAATGGTATATTATTGATGCTGATGGCCTGATATTAGGCAGGTTGGCAACAAAAATAGCCAGTATGCTTCGCGGAAAAACAAAACCGGAATTTACCCCGCATGTTGATATGGCAGATGAGATAGTTATTATAAATGCGGCAAAAATATGCGTTACCGGAAAAAAAACCAACGATAAAAAATATCAAAGTTATTCCGGATATCCTAGCGGCCGTAAAGAAATAAACCTGAAGAAATTGCTGGAAACCAAACCGGAAGAAGTTATAAGAAAAGCGGTTAAAGGTATGCTTCCCAATAATACAGTTGGAAGAAGCATGATGAAGAAACTAAAAATTTATGAGAGTAATGAGCATCCTCATAAAGCTCAAAACCCTCAGGAATTAAAGATATAATTCGTAAAGTAATTTATGTTCACGTTGTTCCATAAATGACGTGCTCATTAAAGGAGGAATAAGTTGGTTAAAGAAGCTAAGTTCAGAGCTACGGGAAGAAGAAAAGAGTCAGTTGCCAGAGTAGAATTAAAATTGGGTAACGGAGATTTTGTTGTTAACAATCGGACATTAGAAAATTATTTTGTCAGGGAAACTTCCAGGATGCTTATTAAATATCCCCTGATTATCGCGAATGTATTGAGCAAATTTAACATATCGGCTAATGTTAGCGGCGGCGGGTTGTCAGGGCAGGCAGGAGCTATTGCCCATGGTATTTCCAGGGCTTTATTGAAATTCGATGAAAACCTTAGGCCGGTTCTTAAAAAAGCTAGTTGTCTTACCAGAGATCCTCGAATGAAAGAGCGTAAAAAGTATGGGCAAAAAGGCGCTCGTGCCCACTTCCAATGGACAAAACGTTAATATCTTAAGGTTATTAAGGTGCTTGTCTTAAGCGGTTTTTCGCAAGATAGAAAATTATTTTTTTAAATATTTATTATAACAATTTTGTTTCCAATTGGTTATGGATAATATTGTAATTTAAAGCGCGGTAAATGAACGGAAATTTCCGTCTAAAAATGTATTGACGCAAAGTTTTTTTTATTTTATAATAACGTTCTATTCTAACGCAGCAAAAAAGGAGTATTATGCTAAAAGCGGCAGTTATTGGAGCAACGGGTTATGCCGGAGAAGAATTAATAAAAATTTTAATTAGGCACCCAGAAGTTGAAATTGCTTATTTAATGGCTAAAATTGAAAAAAGTGCTTCGATTGATTCAATTTTCCCCTGGCTTAAAAATATTCTGGAAATGGAGTGCAAAAACCAGATTGATTTCGAGTTTATCGGGCAAAATTGCGACGTTGTTTTTCTGGCTCTTCCGCACCGCATTTCCATGGAAGTTGTTCCTAATTTTATAAACCAGGGAAAGAAAGTGATTGATTTTAGCGCTGATTACAGGCTTAAAGATATTAATCAATACCAAAAATGGTACGGAGTTGAACACAAAAGCCAGGAATTTGTAAAGCACAGCGTCTACGGTTTATGCGAGCTGCATAGGGAAGAGATAAAAAAAGCGCAGTTAATTGCTAATCCCGGCTGTTATCCGACCGGGGCTATTTTGACCTGTGCCCCGTTTTTAAAAGCAGGCCTTATAAAGCCGGATATTATCATTGATTCAAAGTCGGGAACAAGCGGTGCCGGAAGGACTCCGGTTATTCCATTGATTTTTACAGAGGTTACTGAAAATTTTAAGGCTTATAAAGTTTGTTCTCATCAGCATACTCCGGAAATTTTGCAGGAACTTAACGCTTTCGCAGAGGAGAATGTTCATATTAGTTTTGTCCCTCATCTTTTGCCGATAAGCAGGGGGATATTAAGTACTATATATATGGATTTGAAAAGGAACATTTCAGTATTTGAAGCAGTGGATATTATTAAAAAATTTTATAATAAGGAGCCGTTTATCCGCATAAAACAAGCTGATGATTTTCCGCAGATAAAGGATGTTGCGCATAGTAATTTTTGTGATATCGGCATAAAAGTAGATGAAAAACGGCTGGTTGCTGTAAGTGTAATTGACAACCTGATTAAGGGCGCTGCCGGACAGGCAGTTCAGAATTTTAATATTATGTTTGGTTTAACGGAAACTTTGGGGCTTATATAGTGAAGGAGTTTAAAAATATATCAATTACTGCGCCGCTAGGCTTTAAAACCAATGCGCTGCATTGCGGGATAAAGAAAAAAAACGCAGACCTGTCATTAATCTATTCTGTTGTTAAGGCAAAAGCTGCCGGGGTATTTACCTCTAATAAGGTAAAAGCTGCTCCGGTTGTTATCGACCAGGAACAGCTTCGTAACGGCTGTGCTCAAGCGATTATCGTTAACAGCGGCAATGCTAATTGCTGCACCGGTAAAAAAGGAAAGCTGGATGCTTTAAGCGTTGTTAATGCCCTGGGGAAATATCTTGAGATAGATAACTCCGATGTACTGGTTGCTTCCACGGGAATAATCGGAAAGTTCCTGCCTGTAGAAAAAATTATTTCAGCCATAGGTTCTTTGGCCGAAGGATTAAGCTTTGATAAGTCAGATTTGACAGCCGCGGCTTTAATGACTACTGATACTTTTCCAAAACAGGCGGCAGTAGAAATTAACTTAAAAGGAAAACGGGTGATTATTGGCGCTGTTGCCAAGGGTGCGGGTATGATTTGCCCTAATATGGCGACAATGCTTTGCTTTATTACAACGGATGCCAATATCAGCAGCCCGCTTTTGAAAAAATCATTGCGCCAGGCAGTAGACGGTTCTTTTAATTGTATTAGTGTGGACGGTGAAATGAGCACCAATGACAGCGTGATTATTCTTGCGAACGGATTATCCTCAAATAGCGCAATTAAAGATAATAGCAGGGAATTTAAGATTTTTACCCAGGCGCTAAAATATGTCTGTGTTAAGCTGGCTAAAATGATAGTGCAGGATGCGGAAGGAGCTACGAAATTCATAGAGGTGAGAGTTGAAAAAGCTAAAACCAAGGAACAGGCTAAAGCCGCGGCTTATCAAATAGCAAATTCTCTTTTGGTTAAAACCATGATTGCCGGAGAAAATCCAAACTGGGGCAGGATTCCGGCTTGCCTGGGAGCCAGCGGGGTGGATTTTAAAGACGAAAAAATAGAGGTTTTTTTGCAGAAAAAGTCAGTGTATCGTAACGGGCTGCCGATGATTAAGGATATAAAAGTTTTAATAAAGCTGCTGGAGAAAAAAGACATCGAGATTGTTGCCAGGCTTAACAGCGGGAAATTTGAGTATACTGTATGGACAAGCGATTTGACAGCGGAATATGTGCGCATAAATACGGAATATACTTAATAAATGAACAAAAGGAAAAAAATGAAAAAATTTTTAATTTTAATGTTATTGGTTGTTTTAATTAATTTGTTTATTTTAGTGCCTTACTCAAAAGCTCAGGATGGCGGTGCCGGCAAAGGAGCAACTATTAATACGGAATATTCCGAGGAAGTAAAAGTTGCTTTGGAAGCTGCGGCGCGCACTAAAAAACAATCCGAGCAGGTACAGCCAGCGAAAAAAGAAGTTGTGATAGAAAAGGTACTTAACTTTGCTGAAATAAAAGAAATAATCAAATCTTTTGCCGCTGAACAAGGCCTTGAAATTATTCATGTAGAATTTTTTTCAAACCGTGTTGAGCTTATTGTGGTTGCTGATGAAGAAGCGCAGGCGTTTAGCGCTTTTTTTTCAAAGCTGAACGCTGTTGCTGATTTTAAACAGGTAAAAAAGATTTTTACCAAAAAAGAGAACAAGGACGCAAAGGTTGGCAGGACTTATATCGAATGTTTTGTCAAGGATACGATTGCGATAGAAAAATAGTTTTTCGGAGGAAAATATATGCTTCAGGAAGCAACCAAAAAAGTGGACATTCTTATCGAAGCATTGCCGTATATTAAACGCTTTTACGGCAAGGTTATTGTCGTAAAATACGGGGGCAGCGCTGTAGAGCAGGATGAGATTAACCATTCCATACTTGAGGATATTACCTTCTTGAACATGGTGGGTATTCATCCGGTAGTTGTTCATGGGGCCGGGCCTTTTATTACCAAAAGAATGAAGGAAAAAGGAATAGAAACAAAGTTTGTGGAAGGTATCAGGGTTACGGATAAAAAAACTTTGGAAATTGCTAATCAGGCGCTTGATGAGGTCAACAAGGATATTGTCAGGCAATTAAAGGATCTTGGCAATGAAGCAAAAGGTTTTATCGGTAAAAACGGGGAATTAATTTGCGCCAAGAAGAAGAAACTTGCGGTAGATGTCGGATTTGTGGGAGAAGTTACCGGTTTTGACACTAAATTGCTTTATAGCCTGCTTCATTCTAAAATAATCCCTGTAATTGCTCCTTTGGGAGTCGGCCCGGACGGGCAGCTTTATAATCTGAACGCGGATACAGTCGCGGCGGAGGTTGCCCAGGCAATGAAGGCTGAAAAATTGGTTTTATTGACAAATGTGCCCGGGATAATGAAAAATATGGACGATCCTGATTCTTTGATCTCATCGGTTAAGCTTAATGATTTGAAAATTTTATATGAAAACCGTGTGATTTGCGGCGGAATGATTCCGAAAGTAGATGCCTGCAGGAAAGCGGCGGAAAACGGAGTTAATAAAACTCATATTATCAGTGCGCAGGTTCCACACGCATTGCTTCTGGAAATATATACTGATAAAGGTATCGGAACAGAAATAGTAAAAAATTAATTTAACTAAAGAAAGCGTAAAGTTATGGATCCTAAAAAAATTATAAGATTATACGACGAGTACGTAATGAATAATTATTTGCGCAAAAACCTGGTTATTGTTAAGGCTAAAGGCAGCCGTGTTTGGTCGGCAGACGGAAAAACTTATCTGGATTTTTTTCCAGGCTGGGCCGTAAGCGGGATAGGGCATTGCCATAAGCGAGTGGTCAATGCTGTACGCGAACAAGCTGGAAAAATTATGCATGTCTCTAATAATTATTATAATGAAGTTCAGGCGCGGCTGGCTGAACGGATATCTCTGAATTCATTCGGAGGTAAATTGTTTTTCTGTAATTCAGGCGCTGAAGCCAATGAAGCGGCTTTTAAGCTTGCGCGCGCTTTTGGAAACCCGGAAAGAAATGAGATTATCACGATGAAAAATTCTTTTCACGGCAGGACTTTGGCTTGCACCGCGGCAACAGGCCAGGAAAAATGCCAAAAAGGATTTGAGCCGCTGCCGCTAGGATTTAAAAGCGTGCCTTTTAATGACCGGGAAGCTATGGAAAAGGCGCTTACTAATAAAACAATCGCGATAATGCTGGAATTGATTCAGGGTGAAGGCGGTATAAATATAGCGGAAACTAATTATGTGCGTTTTTTAAG
>JACQZH010000070.1 GCA_016213925.1 Candidatus Omnitrophota bacterium
TATATCTCCTCCATTAAAACATTCTGTTCTCTTTTAGAGTCATATTCCGGCGTAGGTTTTGCAACTTTTTGACTAGATTTTTTCTGCATTTTTACCTCCTGGACTAGTATGTTCTAATATACTATTTTCCCCTAAAAAATCAACGTTTTATTTTCCCCCCTTCATCCTTTCCCGGGCCTGCCCGCCAAGCTTTGTGGCGGGGATGATATCGGCTGATACCGGTTTTTAATTCCTGGGGCGCGATACGCGTATAAATTTCCGTGCTTCTTGGGCTGGCATGTCCAAGCAGCTGCTGGATAATTCTTAGGTTGCTGCCGTTTTCCAGTAAATGTGTAGCGCAGGAATGCCGCAGGCTATGCGCGCTAATGTTTTTATCCAGCCTGAGTTTTTTTGTGTATTTTTTTACCAGATAACGCAATGCCTTTTGCGTTATTCTGGTTCCGCTTAATCTTATAAACACCGCCTTTTCTTTTACGTCTTTGCTTAGCTTATTCCGGCCGGTTAAAAGATATTGTTCCAGAGCCTCTTTGGCTTTTTCTCCTATGGGCAGAATTCGGTCTTTTCGGTTTTTCGGGGCTCTGATATGGATGGTTTTATCTTTTAAATTTAAATCATATATGTCCAGATTGCACAGTTCGTTGCCGCGCATTCCCGTGCTGTAGAGCAGTTCTAAAATAGCTTTGTTGCGTATCCCCATTATTGTCTTATCCGGTAAACTTAGCAGTCTTTCCGCTCTTCCTGGCTAAGAATATGCCGGGGCAGATATTTCCCCGCCTTCGGCAGTTCGATGTCCGCGCTGGGGTCTAAGAATATTTCTTTACGCTTAACCAGGTATTTAAAATATCTTTTAAGTGTATTTAGTTTTATTATTATCGTTACGCAGGCTATCTTTTGCCCGTTGTTTTTACGATAATCATTGTTAAGATACGACTGATATTCTCTTATTGCCTGTGCGGTTACCTGTTTTAGATCTTTTTGTTTTATTTCCATCAGCCAGAGATTAAAAGTATCTAAGTGTTTGCGGGTATCTTTGATACTGCCGGCTTTAAAACCTCTGGAATTGAGATATGCTAAATATTCTTCCTGTCTTAATATCATCTTTTTTTAGTTTTCTGGTTTTTTTAACTTTTAATCTTAAATTTTTAATTTCTACTCTCCTCGCTCCCGCGGATGATACCTCTTGTGAGCTCGCTTTAGATCGCTGATGTCTACGCGAGTGTATATCTGCGTGCTTTCTATGCTCGCATGGCCTAAGAGTTCCTGGATATGCCGTAAGCTGGCGTTATTTTTGAGTAAATGCGTAGCGCAGGTGTGCCGGAACGAATGCGGAGTAATGTGTTTCTCCAGTTTGGCTTTGGCCGCGTATTTTTTGATCGTTTCAATCAGCCCGTTATTTTTCATCGTCCGGCCGTGTTTGGTTAAGAACAGAATATTCGTCTCTTCTTTGTTTACCCCGTTAGAAGTCCCCGTCATAGGCGCGGCATGTACCTTTGGTGACTTACTTCTAACGGGGCTTAGCAGTTTCGGACGGCTATGGTTTAAATATTCTTCCACATACGTTGCCGCGATCTCTCCTAAGGGAATAACCCGGTCTTTTTTGCCCTTGCCCCGGGTAACGCGCAGATAGTTATTCGCGATATCTATATCATAGATGCACAAGTTACGCAGTTCCTGATTGCGTATCCCTGTCGAATAAAGCAGTTCTAATATCGCCTTATCCCGCGAGCCTAAGACGTTATCTGGATCAGGCTGATTTAATATTTTCAGAATCTCTTTTTTGCTCATAATATCCCGCGGAATATTCTTTCTTGTCTTTGGCAGTTCTAATTCTACTGCCGGATCATAGAGGATTTGATTGCTTTTAGCCAGGTAACGAAAAAAGCTCCTTAAAGCCACTAACCGGCCTCGCTGGGTTTGTAAGGAACGAGGATTCTCCTGAGCCTGGACTATGCCATTTTGCGGTTCAGAAGCTTCCCTAACGTAGAAGGGGACGTAGATAAAACTATAAGTATATACTCATACAATCAGCTTTTCAAATAAATTCCCTGCCTCGATTATCTGCCTGCCCTTCTCTTTTGCTATACTTGCCGCTTCCTGCGTTATTCCCAGCATTTGTCCCATTTCCGTTACACTCTTCCCCAAATATTTATTCCCAAGATAAACCAGCACACTCCTTGCTTCTCTTACTTTTTTGTTCCGGGTCTCGACTATATCTTTCCCTTGTACCCCATAATGCTTACTAAGTCTTTCAATTCAATGATCTATGTTTTTGAATTTTTTATCTGATTTTTCATCACCAATTTTTTCTAAGACTTCTTCAACAAAATTTCCATCTCCTAATATCCGATCATCATACATTTGCCTGTCTTCCGGCCGCCGTTTTAAAGCTTCATTTATCCCCCCGGCACTTCTTATCAATCCTCCGCCTTCATAATCTTCTTTTAATTCTATTCCTTCATTTATATATTCTTTATAAGAATCTATAGCTTTTTGCTCTGTTTTTCCAA
>JACQZH010000012.1 GCA_016213925.1 Candidatus Omnitrophota bacterium
TGCCGCGCCTCCGGAAGCGGAGTTTTATTGGAACGAGCGGGGGATGGAAGGTTCGTGGAGATTTTTAAACAGGGTTTGGAATATGGTGGATGCTTTAAAACAGCTTAAAAATTATTCGGATGTAAAACGGGAAAATTCTTTAAATAGTGAAGAATTGGAGTTTAAACTTCATCTGACGATTAAGAAAGTCACAGAGGAGATGCAGGGCGGTTTTAAGTTTAATACCGCTATAAGCGCGATGATGGAATTAACTAATGAAATAGCAACTGCCTTCCGGGCTGCCGAAGAAAATAAAACAATCACAAGAACTTTAGAAGAGGCAATTGAAACCCTGGTTGTGCTGCTTGCTCCTATAGCCCCTCATTTTTGTGAAGAATTATGGCAGATGTCTGGCAAAAATAGCAGTATTATTAACGCAACTTGGCCTGCTTGCAAGGTGGAAAAACTCCAGAAAGAAAATATTGAAATAGTAATACAAATAAATAGCAAAGTACGTTCTAAAATTACCGTTCCATCTTCAATCAGCGATGAAGATATTAAAAAAGCAGCATTTGAAGACGTAAAAATTAAAGAATGGCTTAAAGATAAAAGCGTAAAGAAGTTTTTTATTATACCTAAAAAAATGGTTAATATTATCGTTTAACTTTAGGATTTTGCTATGGAAGATTCCTCTTCGGAAGAGAGAAAGGTTATAGTTTTTGTCTTTGCTCTTTTTATCTTTGGGGTGGGGATTTCTTTGTTTAATAAAAATAAAGTTATTGACGGTGCGCAAGCTCTTTTAATTGCTCCACAAGCGAATATTGGAGTTAGAAATTATATCCCAGAGAATAATTCCAACCTCAAAAAAGAACTTGTTCCTATCAACAGTGCCGGCTTAGATTCTCTTTGTACGCTTACCGGAATCGGACCGATTATCGCCCGGCGTATAATCGATTACCGCAAAAACAATGGACCTTTTAAGACTAAAGAAGAAATCCTTTGCATCAAAGGTATTGGACCTAAAAAATTTGAAAAAATAAAAGATTTGATTTTGCTGGAATGAAGATGAAATATCCAATAGTGGTTTTATGCGTTGCATTCTGTATGGGGATATTAACAGCAGTGTTTTTAGAGTTCCCGTTTGCGATTCTTTGTTTTCTTTCTGTTTTGGCCATTGTGTTAAGCGCTGTTTTTGTAAAACAAAATATAAAATTCAATTTTTTGATATCTATCTGCGCTTTTTTGCTTGGAGCAGTGGTATTAAAAAATTCCCTAATCCTGCCTAATTGCCATATAGCTAAGTTAATCCCGTATAAAAGCGAATGCTCAAGAGTTATCGGTAGTATTGATAACGACCCTGTTTATTTAGAAAAAAACGTTACTTTTACTTTGAAAGTTGAAAAAATTAAATTAGGCAGCGAGTGGATTAAAACCTGCGGAAAAGTTTTGTTGAAGGTTTATAAAAAAGAGAAATTTGCAAGCTCTGAGAAATTATTGGTGGAAGGCAAGTTGTATCAGCCGTTTTCTTTCTCCCGGGAATTTAATTATAGAAGATATTTAAGAAATCAGGGAATATATCTAATCTTAAGTGCGAAGAAAAATGGGGTTATTGAGCGGTTGGGAATAAATAAAACAAACTGGATAAATTCGCTTATCTTTAAGGCAAAACGCAAAATAAGGGATGTTTTTAATAAAAATTTATCTTCTTTTTCAGCGGGGATTTTAAATGCTTTTATCCTTGGGGATAGGCAAGACTTACCTAAAGTCCTTATGGATATGATGGTTAATTTAGGTATTGTCCATATTGTCGCTATATCCGGCTTTAATATCGGAATAATTGCTTTTATCACTTTAGTAATTCTGAAAATAATGAGGATTCCAAGAAGGCCGCGGTATTTTATTGCGATGTTTCTTTTGATTATTTACTGTGCTTTGACTGGTTCTAATATTCCTGTTGTGCGCGCGACAGTAATGGCGATTATCCTTCTTTGGGGGTATTTTTTGAATAGGGATGTAAATATCTATAATTCTTTGGCTCTAGCCGCTTTAATAATGCTGACAATCAACCCCAGTCAGATACTTGAAGTGAGTTTTCAGCTTTCTTTTTTAAGTGTAATTTTTATTGTTTGGCTTGCTCCGAAAATTAAAAAAATGTTTCCTGAAAGGTTAAATGATGTGCCCTGGGCGCGTTTCTTGATTGTAACTTTTTCTGTATCTATAGCTGCTTGGATTGGGCTGCTTCCTTTGCTTGCGTACTATTTTAAGATAATTTCTCCGATTACGGTATTGGCAAATATGATTATTGTCCCTTATGCAACATTAATTATAATCTCCGGGTTTAGCCTTGCTTTTATGGGCCTGATAATTCCATTTTCAGCTCAAGCAATAGGCGCAAGTAATGACTTGCTGATAATAATTATGTTTAAAATAATTTCTCTTTTAGCATTAATCCCCGGGGCGTATTTTAAATTACCGAATCCGTGACTCTGATAAAGAGGGATGGACAGTTTCAGTTGTTTCATGTTCTGGGGGACAATCGCCTGGGCCGGTTCAATAGACCAGTTCACCACTGCCTGTGCGCCTGCATTTTTGATTTTAACCAACTGGGCTGTCATTTTGGACAGGGACGGGGTAATTAACCGTAATATAGACGGCGGATATGTGAGTGCTTGGGATGAATTTGAGTTTTTACCGGATTCTCTTGATGCTATCGCCGAGCTTACTCGTGCCGGATTTAAAATTATTATTACTTCTAATCAAGCCGGAGTTAGTAAAGGCATATATACAGAAAAACGTTTATCCAAGATTACGGCGAATATGCTTGACCGGATAGAGCAAACCGGTGGTAAGATTTATTCAGTGCGCTATTGTCTTCACAAGGATGAGGATAATTGCATCTGCCGTAAGCCTAAAACAGGTCTTTTTATGCAGGCAATTCATAATATTGCGGCTGATTTGAAAAATACTTTTGTAGTCGGTGACAGTGAAAGGGATATTGAGGCTGGAAAAAAAATAGGATGCAAAACGATTCTTGTGTTGAGCGGAAAAATAAAAAATAAAAAAGAAGCGGATAATTTAAAAAGTAAGCCTGATTTTATAGCCAAAGATTTATTTAAGGCTGTCAAATCGATAGTAATTAATTAGGAGAGAAAACGTTATGAAATTGATTAGTGCGCTTTTTGTAAGTTTTTTTGCGCTGTTTATTGTTATAGACGCAGTGGGACTTGTGCCGGTATTTTTATCTATTACTAAAGGGATGCAGCCTAAGCGGCGTAAAGATCTTTTACGGCGCTCTGTTATCAGCGCGGCGTTGATTTGTATAGTTTTTATGATTCTTGGCGGATTGATTTTTTGGATTCTTGGTGTTACTATCGCTGATTTTCAGGTTGCAGGAGGGATTTTACTTTTAGTGTTTTCTATACGTTTTTTAATCCAAAAAAATGAGCCGAAACGTATTGCCGGCGATGATATGGCAATAGTGCCGTTAGCGACACCGTTAATCGCAGGGCCTGCGGTTTTAACAATACTTTTGGCTTTAAAGACATCTTATGGTTTTATTGTTACTTTAATTGCGCTTTTGTTAAATATGCCGATGGTTTTTTTTATTTTTTATCATTCTGAACTGATCGCTAAAGCTCTGGGTGATTCGGGAATGAAGGCAATTTCTAAAGTGGTTGAGATTATTTTGAGCGCTTTTGCGGTTATGCTGATTAGAAAAGGCCTTATGGAATTTTTGCAGAATATGTCTTAATTTAAAAAAAGGCAGAGAGTAGAGAGTTATGATTAGGAAAGCAACAGTCGCAGACGTTAAAAAGATTCAGGAACTTATTAATTCTTTTGCTAAAACCAATGCGGTTTTACCAAGATCATTAAATAGTGTTTACGAAAACTTAAGGGATTTTTTTATTTTTGAATCCGATGAAAATATATTTGGATGCGGGGCGCTGCATATTACCTGGGATAATCTGGCTGAACTGCGTTCATTGGTTGTGCACAAGGAATATCAGGGCAAAGGTATTGGGAAAGCGCTGGTAAATGAATGTATAAAGGAAGCCAGGCAATTACAGGTGAAAAAAGTTTTTTTATTGACAGAGAATTCCGGATTTTTTAAAAAACTCGGATTTGCGCAGGTGGATAAAGCGGCTTTACCGCATAAAATCTGGAGTGACTGTGTGGAATGTATTCAGTTTCCTAATTGCAACGAAGTGGCAATGGTGAAGGATATTGAATAGCGGTTAGCGGGCAGCGTTTAGCGGATAGTAAAAACTCTAGCTGGTGTAAAGATGGGAAAATAATATATGGAGAATTTATGGGATATACGATAACGGAAAAAATATTCAGCGTGCATGTCAACGGCAAAAAAGTTAAGGCCGGAGACTTTGTTTACGCTAAGGTTGACCTTGGATTAGGCAATGATGTTACTGCGCCGATTGCGATTGACCAGTTTTACAAACTTGGGGCAAAAAAAGTTTATGATAATAAAAAGGTTGTTTTGGTGCCTGACCATTTTACTCCGGCAAAAGATATCAAGAGCGCTACCCAGGCCAAGATCCTTCGTGATTTTGCGAAAAAGCAAAAGATTAAACATTACTATGAAATCGGCCGCATGGGGATAGAACATGCTTTACTGCCTGAGCTTGGGTTGGTTGAACCGGGAAAACTTATTATCGGAGCTGATTCGCATACCTGTACATACGGAGCTTTAGGAGCTTTTGCGACCGGTGTAGGGTCTACTGATTTGGCAGCGTGCTGGGCCACCGGATCTTGCTGGTTTAAAGTTCCTCAAACAATGAAATTCGTGTATAAAGGAAAATTTAAAAAGTGGGTTTGCGGTAAAGATTTGATTCTTTTTACTATCGGAAAAATTGGAGTTGACGGTGCATTGTATAAAGCTATGGAATTCAGCGGCCCGGTAATTGAGCAATTACCTGTGGATGATCGTTTTACAATGGCAAACATGGCGATTGAAGCCGGAGGAAAATCGGGGATAATTGCTCCGGACAAAATCACATATAATTATGTTAAGGCGCAAACTGCTGACAGGAAAATTATCGATAAAAAAATTAAAAAATGGGAACAGTTTTTAAGTGATAATGACGCGCAATATGAGCAGGTCTTTGATATTGATGTTTCACAGATAGAACCTCAAGTTGCTCTGCCTCATTTGCCGAGCAATAGTGTCAGTGTTAACCGGGTTAAAAATATAACTATAGATCAGGTAGTTATCGGTTCATGCACAAATGGACGGATTTCTGATTTACGTATTGCGGCAAAAATTCTCAAAGGCAAAAAAGTGCATCCTAGCGTGCGTTGTATTATATTCCCTGCGACGCAGGCGATTTATTTACAGGCGATGAAAGAAGGCCTTCTTGAGATTTTTGTTAATGCTAATGCTGTGGTCTCTACGCCTACTTGCGGGCCTTGTTTGGGAGGGCATATGGGTATTTTGGCAAAAGGGGAAAGAGCGATTGCTACGACTAATAGAAATTTTATAGGACGCATGGGGCATCCGGAAAGCGAAGTTTATTTAAGCAGTCCGGCTGTTGCTGCGGCAAGCTCTGTTACCGGAAAAATCATTCATCCGGACAATGTTTAAATCCAAGGTGCGGGGGAAGGGATAGCTTAAAACCAAAAGTTAAAAACCAAAAGCTAAAAGTTAAAAACCAAAAACCAAAAACCAAAAACCAAAAGCTAAAAACTAAGAGCTAAAAAACGTAGAAACGTACGTCTGCTCTGTTCGTATGGCGTAAAAATAAAAGGCAGAAAAAACAAGGGGTTTTATAGATGAAGATTAAGGGAAAAATTTGGAAATTTAATGACAATATAAATACTGATGAAATTATAGCGGCGAGGTATCTAAATACTTTTGATGAAAAAGAATTGGGCAGTTATTGCATGGAGGACATTGATAAGGAGTTTGCGCAAAAAATTTCAAAAGGAGATATCATTGTTGCCGGTAAAAATTTCGGCTGTGGTTCTTCCCGTGAACATGCGCCGATAGCTATAAAAGGTTGCGGCATATCCTGTGTTATAGCGGAAAGTTTTGCCAGGATTTTTTATCGCAACGCGATTAATATCGGGCTTCCTATATTTGTAAGTGAACAGGCTAGCCGCTTGCTTAAACAAGGCGAACAGATAGAAGTTGACGCTGAAAATGGTAAAATTATGAATTTAACAAATCAAGAAGTTTATGCTAGTGATAAATTTGCCGATTTTATGCAGGATATTGTAAATAGCGGAGGGTTGTTGGATTGGGTTAAAAAGAAAGGGTTTATAAAAAAATGAAAGTAGAACAGACAGAAATCGAAGTTGTTATTTTTGTTCAAAATAGCAGAGTGGAAGGGAAAGTGCATTTGCCTTCAGGAGGCAGATTGACTGATTACTTGGCATTGGCAGAAAGAAAATTTATTCCGATTACCGACGCGAAAGTATATCTGGTGCCGGGTAATGAATTAATTTATTCTATAAGCTTTTTGAGTTTAAATAAAGATTTTATTTTGTATATTTTCCCTAAAACAAACTAAATCAACAAAAAAAGGAAGAGGTGAAATAAAATGTATAATATAGCGGTTATCCCTGGAGACGGCACGGGCCCGGAAGTGGTGGACGAGGGGTTAAAAGTTCTTAAAAAAGTAAGTAAACTGTATGGCTTAGAATATAAAACCAAGGTTTTTAATTATGGCGGAGAGCGTTATTTAAAAACCAGCAAAACGATTACGGATGAAGAGCTTGAGGAATTGAAATCATTTGATGCAATCTATTTGGGCGCAATCGGGCATCCGGATGTAAAACCAGGTATTCTTGAACAGGGGATTTTACTAAAAACCCGTTTTAGTTTAGACCAGTATATAAATTTAAGGCCTGTGAAGCTGTATAATAAGGATTTCTGTCCTTTAAAAGATAAAAAAGAAGAGGATATCGATTTTGTAGTTGTGAGAGAAAATTCCGAAGGTTTATATAAAGGAATGGGAGAATTTCGTAATAAAGATACAAAGGATGAAGTTGCGATACAGATATCGCATAATACGCGTAAAGGCGTAGAAAGATGTATACGATACGCGTTTGAATATACAAGAAAACGCAATAAGAAAAAAACTCTCACTCTTTGCGGAAAAACTAATGTTTTAACCTATGCCTGGGACCTTTGGCAGAGGACTTTTAATGAAGTTGCAAAAGAATACCCGGACATAAAAACCGATTATGCGCATGTTGATGCTACGACAATGTGGTTTGTGAAAAACCCTGAATGGTTTGATGTTATTGTTACTGATAATATGTTTGGCGATATTATTACGGATTTGGGCGCAATGATCCAGGGCGGTATGGGCATAGCAGCAGGCGGAAATATTAACCCTGATGGTGTTTCCATGTTTGAGCCTATCGGCGGTTCTGCTCCGAAGTATACAGGAAAAAATGTTATTAATCCGCTGGCGGCTATCTGCGCGTTGGGCATGCTCCTGGAAGTCTTAGGGGAAAAACAGGCAGCAGTAAGCGTTGAAAAAGCTGTTATAAAAATCGTGAAAACAAAATTAAAAAGCCTGGGAGCGGGAAAAATGGGATATTCCACAACCGAGGTTGGAGATCTGGTAGTTGAGCAGTTGGCTAAATAGTGTTTTGTCCCGTAGAGGTGGCCGCTCCATGAGTGAGAAAAAGAAGGAGGCTGCAGTGATGGGTTTCACGGGAAGAAAAATAGTCAGATAAGAGGATGTTTAGTGAAAATAAATTATAAAAATTAGGAGCAGGAAGTAGAGGTGAAGAATAAAATTAAAAAATATGATCTTGGAAGGAGATAAAGGCGCCGCGGTTACTTTTGCAAAGGACGCGGTAAAATGCGGCGCAGTTGTTATTGACAACGGTGCGGATTTTCGTATGTGCAAAGATGTCCCGCTTATTGTGCCTGAAGTTAACGCAGAGGCTGCAAAAAAGCACAAAGGAATTATAGCTAATCCGAATTGTTCCACTATTCAGATGGTTACGGCATTGGCACCTTTGCATCGGAAAGTTGGTATAAAAAGGATTATTGCGTCTACTTATCAGGCAGTTTCAGGTGCAGGCAGATCAGCATTGAACCAATTATGGGAAGAAACTGGATATTTGCTTAAGCATAGCAATTTAGAAAATGTTTTAGAAAATCCTATGCTTTGTAGAACTACGGAGCAATCTGCTTTTAATTATCAAATTGCTTTTAACGCTTTGGCTCAAATAGGTAGTTTTAAGGAGTTTGATTATACGACTGAAGAATGGAAAATGGTTCATGAAACGCATAAGATATTTAATACTAAAAAAATTAAAATATCAGCGACATGCATAAGAGTTCCGGTGCTTAATGCGCATTCTGAATCAATTTATCTTGAAACGTTGAAACCTATTTCACCTGCGGATGTGAAAAAGCTGCTAAGTAAAGCTAAAGGCGTTGTGGTTATTGATGAGCCGAGTAAAGCCGAGTATCCTATGCCGGCCAAGGTTTCGGGAAATGATGATGTTTTTGTCGGAAGGATACGTAAGGACCCATTCGTTAAGAATGGACTTTGGATGTGGGTTGTAAGTGATAACCTTCGAAAAGGTGCGGCTACCAATGCAGTGCAGATAGCCGAATATCTTATCGGAAAAAGATAATAGTGCGAAAAATTAAAAATATTCTTCTTAAAATAGAATATGATGGGACTAATTACCGGGGATGGCAGCGCCAGGCTTCCCGGGAACTAAAAGGCGAGAATGATTCGCTTACTGTTCAGGAAGTCATTGAAACAGCCCTGAAGGATATTTTAAAAGAAAAGGTATCGCTTATTAGCTCCGGAAGAACAGATGCTGGTGTGCATGCGAAAAGCCAGTATGCAAATTTTAGGGCAGCTACGTCGATTCCGCTTAATAAAATGGGGATGGCGATTAATGCTTTATTGCCGTCTGATATTCGCGTTTTGAGTGTCCGTAGGGTTCCAGACAGCTTTCATAGCCGTTATGACGTTAAAACTAAAGTTTATCGTTATGTTATTTTAAACCGCAAATACTGTTCTGTTTTTCTTAGGCAGTATGTTTTGCATATCCCAAAGCCGCAGTTAGATGTTAGCGTGATGCAAAAAGAATCAAAAGTTCTTATTGGCAGGCATGATTTTAAATCTTTTCAGGCCAGCGATAAAAAAGTGCGCGGTTCAATCCGTACAATAAAGGATATTAGCGTAAAAAAGAGCCGTGGCCTGATATTAATTGATGTGGAAGCAGATGGTTTCCTTTATAACATGGTTAGGAATATTGTTGGCACGCTTATCGAGGTCGGCCGCGGGAAACGGCCTAAAAATAGTTTGAAAAATATATTACTTGTCAGGGACCGCAGATGTGCGGGGCCGACAGTCCCGGCAAAAGGATTAACCCTTTTGAAAGTAAGATATAAAAATGATAAAACTTAGCGGGAAGCTTGCTTCATCTATTTTTCTGGCTTTGCTGGCATTGTCAGCTAATTGCCTGGCTAATGTTTCCGATCAGAATCCCCCTATAGAAATGCCATTGCCGGAAGATGAGCTGGCTAAAGCGGCTGCTGCATATGAGAAAGTTCTTTCTGTTGCTCCGGATAATTTAAATACACGCTTAAAGTATGCCAGATTTCTCCGTGATAATAAATTTTTCGAAAAAGCAGCATTAGAGTTTAGGAAAACCATAAATCAGGATCCGGAAAACTTATCTCTTATTAAAGAATATGGTAAATTACTTGCGGATTTGAAAGAGTACAAAGAAGCGATAATATTATATGAAAAAAGCAAAGAGGTTTTTCCTGACGATGTTGAGGTGGATTTGTTGCTGGCTGATTCTCTTTTGAAATCAAAACAATCCGATAAGGCAATTAAAGTATATGCGGCAGTTTTCGAAAAAAATCCAGAAAACAAAGAAAGCCTGATTGGTGCAGGGAAAATATATCTGGAAAAAAATAACTATAAGGAAGCGCGGGAGTATTTTTTGAAAGCGCTTAAATTAGACGATAAGGATGGGCGGGTATTTGCGGGGCTTGGACGGGTAGAGTTGATAAGGGGCAAGTATGCAAATGCTATAGAAATATTACAGAAAGCAAAAGAATTTTCAGGGATCGATAATGATTACGGATATTTTCTGGCGCAGGCTTATTTAGGAAATGAAGAGGAAGAAAAAGCAGCGCAAGAATTAGAAAAATTACTAAAAATCGCAGTAGATCATAATGAGGCACGGCTGTTGCTTGCCCGAATATATCTTGACTATGGCCGTTATGAAGAGGCGCTGAAAATTTTAGAGAAAATACAGGGAGAAAATATTTTCTCAAAAAACTTGATGTTGGTTTTTATCTATGGGGCAACTGGTGATTTTGAAAATTTCTGGAAGAAACTGAAGGAAAAGCCTCTTTTTGCGGTTTTTTTTCTGCTGATTATTTCTGCGGTGAGTATAGGTTCTGTTTTAGTAATAGGGCTTTTATTGGCAAGCGCGTATTGGGCTGGGAGATTAACAAAAGGCAGGGCAAGCTTATTTGACTATAAAAGAGGGGCTTTGCTTCAATCTTTTTTTGTCTGCCTGATACTATTTTTCCTCCCTGGATTTTTAGGAATTATATTAGGATCGTTAATTTATAATAATTGGTTTTTAGTATTTACTTGCTCTTATTATATCACAAGTAAGGCTGTGCAGCTTGCGCTTATTTCGCAGGTTGCGGCGCTTTTAATGTGCAGTAGTTTTATTTTTTGGCTTACCTTGAAAAAAAACAGCCAGACGATGCCTGAATTCGGTTTTAAAAAGATAAGAATCGGACGTTTTATCCGAGTATCTTTAGCGGCAACTATTTTAATTTTTCTTTGTAATTTATCCTATTTGTATTTTTATCTAAGGGTAAACGGGCATGGCCCGCAAGTGCAGTTTATCAGCAGGGTGATAGCAGCTTCTGGAGAAATGAAAGAAACTATGTGGCTTTTTATTTTTGTAGTTGTTGCAGGGCCTATTGCCGAGGAAGTAATTTTCCGAGCGTTTATTTTTTCGTATTTGCGCAGGTATTGTAATTTTTTTACCGCCGCGTTTATAAGCTGTATTCTTTTTGGTTTTTTTCATTTTCAGGGCAGTTTATTTGTGCCGATAGCAGTTATGGGGTTTGTTTTTGCCTGGCTTTTCGAGCGGACAAGAAGTATTTTACCTCCAATTGCGGTTCATTTAACATGGAATTGTTTCTCTTTTGCGGCAACTTTTTTTTTAGTTGAATATTCTGAAAAAGTAAACATAAATTTATTGACATCATAGGGAAATTTTGATAATCTATTCTTGCTTAAGATAAAGGGGAAAATTAACTTAAGTTTGCATAAAATAACGAAGGGGGAACAATGACTGTAGAACTAGAAGGCCATGGGATTCCGTTTGATCCGATTTTGCCGGAAGAGAATCCTCCGGTTGATGAAAGTAAGCCTGCCAAAAAAGAACATTCAAAAGATGATCGAAAAAAGTTAAAAGAAAAAAAGACTGGCTCAAATTTTATGCTGATTATCCTTGTCTTTGTTGCTATTCTTTCTTTGGCAACGGCAGGTGCCTTGTATATCGGCAAAGAGTCGGAGACAACTAAGCGCTTGGAGGCTGAAGAAAATCTTAATCAAATGCGTATTGCTAAGCAAGAACTTCAGCAGGAACTTAAAGATACTCAAAATGTAAAGCGTCAGCTTGAAATTGATATTGAGCAGAGAAAGGAAAGCTATTTGCAGCTTTCAGAGCAGTTTAATAAGGAGCAGGCGGAAAAGGAAAATCTTCTTTTAAAATTTAATCAAAAAGTGGAAATGCTTGCTTCAATGAAAAAAAGGTTAGATGACGAGAAGAGTCAGACGGAGATATTGGGCAGAAAACTGGAAACTGTTACTTATGAAAATGAGGACATAAAAAAACAATTAAGTCAAATACGCACGGCTAAGGAAGCTTTGGAAAATAGAATCATACAAATGAGCCGAAAAAAAAAATCTGATGGTGTTGAACTAGAAACAATTATTGTAGATGAAAATTCTGCCCCGGTTTCTGAAGAGCCTGCGTTTAATAGCGGGCTGGGCACGGAAACTCATTTTGTTCCTTTGGGACCGACAGCGCGTTTAGAAGGCCAAGTTTTGGTTGTGAATAAAGAATTTTCGTTTGTTGTGATCAATATCGGGGAAAAAGACGGAATAAAATCCGAAGAAGTTTTGGATGTCTATCGCGGCAAGGAACTTCTAGGTAAAGTACAGGTTGAGCGTATTTATGATACTATGTCTTCGGCAGTAATTTTACCGTCTACCCAGGTAGAAATCAAAGAGGGGGATATTGTAAAATTAATATAGAATTTATTTAAAGTTAACAATTTTTGGGGGAGTTAGTATGCTCCCCCTTTTTAATTGCAAGGCGTGGATTTATGGCAGAAATTAAAGTAAGAAAAATAAAGGCAATCCGCGGAGAATTTATAGCTCCTGCGGATAAGTCTATTTCGCAGCGGGCAATTATGGTAAGTTCCTTGGCTAAAGGCAAAACGAGGATTGACAATTTTCTAAAATGTGACGACAGTTTACGGGCAATAGATGCTTTTAGAAAGATGGGAGTAAAAATAAAACTTATTCAGCAAAAAGGGAAATCACTGATATTTACTGAGGGCAGGGGAGTAAACGGGTTGAGAAAGCCGTATTCTAATTTATACATCGGTAATTCAGGTACAACGATGAGGATAATTTGCGGAATCCTTGCCGGTCAGAAGTTTGATTCGGTTTTAACAGGAGATGCCTCTCTTTCCAGGAGGCCGATGAAAAGAATTTTTGATCCTTTACGCATGATGGGCGCGGATTTGCGGGGAAAAAAAATCAACCAACAGGAATTCCCTCCGATCGTTATAAAGGGGCGTTCTTTACAGGCAATAAAATATCAGACGCCGGTGAATAGCGCGCAGGTAAAATCGAGTATCTTGTTTGCCGGTTTATTCGCAAAAGGCAGAACATGTATTTTGGAAAAATTAAAAACTCGCGACCATACAGAACGTATGCTGCGTTTATTCGGCGCAGATATTTCAATAAAAAAGCTGGCTGTCGCTGTTTCTGCGGATAAAATACTTAAGTCGCCGGGCAGCTTGTATATCCCGGGAGATATTTCTTCATGCGCTTTTTTTATCATGGCAGCGCTGCTTCTTAAAGGTTCTCATTTATTAATTAAAAATGTCGGGATTAACCCAACGCGGACAGGTTTATTGAAAATATTAAAACGTATGGGAGCGGATATTGTCGTTAAAAGAAATAAGAGGGCATTAAATGCTTTTGAGCCTTATGCCGATATATTAGTGCGCTCAAGTGTGCTAAAAGCTACAGTACTTGATCCCGAGGATGTAGCTTATTGCATAGATGAGTTGCCGATTATTTGTGTCGGAGCATGCTTTGCTAAAGGAACGACAAAGATTATCGGAGCTGCCGAATTAAGAGTTAAGGAGACAGACAGGATTTATTCGATGGTAACCAATCTTAAAAAAATGGGGGCAAAGATTAAAAGTGCCGGCAATGACCTTATAATCCAAGGGACTGGAAAACTAAAAGCAGCAAAGGTTAAAAGTTTCGGAGATCACCGTACTGCGATGTGTTTGGCTGTAGCCGGATTGCTTACCGAAGGACAGACGACAGTTGAGAATACTGATTGTGTAAACAAATCATTTCCTGATTTTGAGAGGATTTTAGAAAATATAACTCAATTGACATAAAACTGTGCTTGTGTTATAACTATAATATCTTGTATAATAGACAAAAATTATGTAGTTATAAAAGGGGAGTCAAATGAATAAAATACTTGATCGAATTGTGGCTTTTTTTGATAGAGTAAAGGCTTTTTTTTCTTTTGATATCGGGATTGACCTGGGCACAGCTAATACACTGGTCTATGTTAAAGGCGAGGGGATTGTGCTTTGCGAGCCTTCGGTTGTGGCAATTCAAAAAGGGACTTCACAGGTTCTTGCTGTTGGTGAAGAAGCAAAGCGTATGATCGGGAGAACCCCTGGGAACATAATCGCGATTCGTCCAATGAAAGATGGGGTTATTGCCGACTTTGAAATCAGCGAAAGAATGCTGCGCTATTTTATCAGCCGCGTGCATGATCGCAAACGTTTTATTAAACCGCTTATTGTTATAGCTGTTCCTTCCGGGATTACAGAAGTTGAGAAGCGCGCGGTTATTGATTCAGCTGAACGGGCCGGCGCTCGTGAAGTTTATCTTATAGAAGAACCTAAAGCAGCTGCTATCGGAGTTGGTTTGCCGGTGCAGGATCCAATTGGTAATATGGTTGTTGATATTGGAGGAGGAACCACAGAGATTGCGATTATATCTTTGGGCGGAATTGTTTGTGCAAAGAGTTTAAGAATCGGCGGTGATGAAATGGATGATGCGATAATTCAGCATCTTAAACGTACATATAATCTTATGGTCGGAGAACGTACTGCTGAAGAAATAAAAATAAAAATCGGTTCCGCGTATCCTCTGGAAGAAGAGATCAGCTTGGAAATTAGGGGCCGCGATTTAATTGCAGGGCTGCCAAAAACAGTCAAGGTTTCTTCCCAGGAGATACGGGATGCGTTAGCAGAACCGATTACTTCAATAGTGGAGGCGGTTAGGGTTATTCTTGAAAAAGCACCTGCTGAGCTTTCAGCTGACTTAGTTGAACAGGGAATTGTCATGGTCGGAGGAGGAAGTTTATTACGCGGTATAGATAGATTGTTGCATGAGGAGACAGGTCTGCCTGTGAGAGTAGCTGAAGATGCTTTAACTGCAGTAGCGCTAGGCACAGGAAAGTTTTTAAATGAAATTCATAATTACCGGCGGCTTAATAATCCCCGAAAGAATAATTATTGAGTGATAAATTTTAATTGTGTTTAAACAAAAAAAAATATTTTTACTTATCCCATTATTTATCCTGCTAGTAGTCATATTAGTATTTCCCCCCAATAGATTAGTGTGTTTAAAAAACAATTGGATGGTTTTTTTTAAAAGTCCAATGTCGTTGAGCTACCGTTTGTATTATTTCATCGGTCAAGCTAAAGAAATTTTTACATTTTACGCTGATTATCAGGTTGTTAAACTAGAGTTGGAAAAACTGCGTTTTCAGGCAAATGAATTTGAAGAGGCAAGATTGGAAAATAATCGTCTGCATGAAATCTTAGAATTTCAGCAACAGGCTGATTATGAGTTTGTTGTCGCGCAGGTTATAGGTAAAGAGCCGACAAATTGGTTAAGTAGCTTGATTATTAATAAAGGCAGCAACCATGGAATTGAAATAAACCAGACAGTAATGCATTTTTCTGGAGTAATTGGTAAAATTATAGAAGTTAGCCCAATAACGTCTAAAGTGCTTCTAATCAGTGATGTTAACAGCCGCGTGGTTGCTTTGGTTCAGAGGACAAGGATGGAGGGTATTCTTGAAGGCATAGGGAATGGTTTATGCCGGCTTAAATATCTGCCGCCAGACGCAGATTTAAATTTAAACGATGTTGTAATTACTTCCGGATTAGGAGGCGTTTATCCGAAGGGTTTAATAATCGGCTGCATTGAAAGCATACGTATGGAAAGAGGCGGGATATATAAAAGCTGTATAGTGAAACCATTTGTTGTGTTGTCAGCTTTGGAAGAGGTTTTATGTTTAAAATTAGATTTAAGACTTTAACCTTTGCTATTGTAGCCTATCTAACGGTTATTGTCCAAGTTACGTTGCTAAATGTCTTTTTTTTATCAATGATTAAACCAGATTTGATTTTACTGCTTGTGCTTTTTTTTGGCTTATATAACGGTGAAAAGAGCGGGTTGCTCTGCGGTATGATTCTGGGTGTAGTTGTGGATATATTAAGCACGGGTATATTCGGGATTAATAGTTTTCTATTAGGCTTTGTTGGGTTCGTTTCCGGGGCGTTAAAAGAGCGGGTTTATACGAATCATATATTAACGAGTATTATTGTCGGGTTTTCCGCCAGCTTGATTTCGGTGTCGAGTTATTATTTACTTGCTAATAATTTTTACCGGCTGCCTTCCTTTCCGCAGAATGCAGTGATAATTTCCGGCACTGTTTTTTGCACAACTTTATGTAATATCTTTTTTGTCAGAATGCTGGAAAAGGTTATTATCTTTAAACAAATGACTCTTTAAATGAGATTATCTATATTAAGAAATATATTATTTAGCTTGTTTTTAGTGCTGTTGCTGGACATCTTCTGGATGCAGATAGTAAAAGGCCCGGAATATTTGCGGCAGAGCGAGAATAACAGGATCCGCTTGGTGGCTGAAGAAGCCTCAAGAGGAATAATATATGATTGCAACAATATCCCGTTGGTAGAAAATAAGCTGGCATTTGATATCGTAGTTGTCCCTAATGAATTCAAGGAAGATACCCGCGAGGCCATATTTTTAAAGTTAAGCAGGTTGCTCAATATAGAAAAAAAAATCCTTTTGGAAATTGTTTTGAATAATTCAAACACAGGTTTTTCTCCGCTTTTGATTGCCAGTGATGTTTCTGGGGAAACGGCATTTTTAATAGAACAGGAAATCACTAATCTTCCCGGAGTTTTTGTCCAGACGAGGGCACGCAGGCAATATATTTACAAAGAAGTGCTGGCGCATGTCATCGGTTATGTCGGGAAAATGAGAGAAGACGAGTATCAGCAATTAAAAAAATACGGGTATCAAATTCGCGATGTTATCGGCCGCAGCGGGTTAGAGAAAACATTTGATGAGGTTTTGAGAGGTAATTCTGGCGGGATGCAGCTTGAAGTTAATAGCGCGGGAAAAGCTACAGCAGCTTGTGTATGAACTTATTGGCGGTTTAAAAGGCGGAATTGCGGTCATGGATGCGCGGACCGGAGAAATTCTTTCTTTATGCAGCAGTCCTTCTTTTGATCCGAATATATTTATTGATAAGAATATGAATGGCGCAGTAAAAAAAGTTATGCAGGATATTGATTCACCGCTTTTAAACCGGGTCGTCAATGCTTATCCTCCTGGTTCAATTTTTAAAGTTGTTACAGCTTATGCCGGCCTTGCAGAAAAAAATATAAATCCGGAAAGTGCTATTTTTTGCCCGGGAAAATTCAAGATTGGTGATTCCGTGCGGTTTTGCTGGCTGAAACGCGGACATAAAGAGGTGTTTTTAAAAACAGCCCTGGCGGGTTCCTGTAATGTGTATTTTTGGGAAATAGGGCTGAAAATTGGAGAAAAAATCCTTTCAAAATACGCAAAGGAATTTAGCTTGGGTAAATTAACAGGGATAGAGCTGCCCGGAGAAAGTGCCGGAGTTGTCCCGGATTCTAAATGGAAAAGCCTGCAATTACATCAGCGCTGGTATGGAGGTGATACCATAAATTTTTCAATAGGCCAAGGGTACTTGCTGGTAAGCCCGATTCAAGCTTTAAGGATGATTGCTTTTGTTGCTAACGAAGGATATGAGGTTTCTCCGCATATTCTAAAAAAACAAGCCGCAATTAAAAATAAAAAGGTTTTAAATCCGGATTTTTTTGATATTATAAAGCAGGGAATGTATGAAGTTGTAAACAGTCCCTTTGGAACCGGTTATAATGCGTTTATTGAAAATGCTAGAATCTTTGCCAAAACCGGCACAGCTCAGGTTTTCGGTCAGATCCCGCATGCCTGGTTTGCCGGATTTGTTGAGATTAAGGATCGGAAAATTTGCTTTATAGTATTTTTGGAAAATGGCGGCCATGGAGGAGAAAGCGCGGCTTTAATTGCTAAACAGATAGTAGCGTATTTCAACAACAATAATTAACTTTATAAATATGGTGTCGTTTATTAAGAATTCTGATCACATTTTTTTAGTTATATTGGTGGTATTAATATTATTAGGTTTGTTGATCTTATATAGTGCTTCATATCAAAAGCAGATAAATACCGGTAAAAATTTTGTTTTAAATCAAATAGTCTGGATAATTTCAGGGGCATCATTAGTGTTTCTGATCGCTAGTACCAGTTACCGGTATTTCTTAAGTGTTGCCTATATAATTTATGGGATTCATATTTTTTTCTTACTACTTGTTCTTATTATAGGTAAAACCGCATTGGGAGCTCAACGCTGGATTAGTTTTGGGGGCATAGGGTTCCAGCCTTCTGAATTTTCTAAAGTGTTTACGATTCTGGTATTGGCAAGAATGATCGGCGATTACCCTCAACGTTTGACCTATATTAAAGGATTGGTTGCACCTTTTTGTATTGTTATGCTGCCGATGATTCTGATATTTAAACAACCGGATCTTGGTACGGCTTTAGTTTTTTTTCCGATTTTTCTGGCAATAATCTGGGTCGGAGGGATTAGGTTAAAATATTTAATGGCGATGTTTGCTTCGGTTATTATTACAATGCCCCTGTTCTGGGGTTTGTTAAAAGAATATCAAAAAGACCGCTTACTGGTATTTATGAACCCTAATCTTGATCCTCTGGGTGCAGGATATACCATAAATCAGTCAAGGATTGCTATAGGTTCGGGAATGTTTTTCGGTAAAGGATGGTTAACAGGCACGCAGAACCGGCTGAATTTTCTTCCGGAAAGGCATACGGATTTTATTTTTTCGGTAATTGGAGAGGAATGGGGGTTTGTCGGCACAGCGACAATCCTGTTTTTGTTTATCTTTTTTATGTTCCGCTCTATCAGGATAGCTGAAAGTTGCGGTGATGTGTCCGGGCGTTTAATTTGTGTCGGAATAACGACAATGCTTTCGTTGCATGTTATAATAAATATCGGCATGACATTAGGGGTTATGCCTGTTGTCGGGATGCCGTTGCCTTTTATTAGTTACGGAGGCTCTGCTTTTATAGTTAATCTTATTGCGGTAGGTTTTTTATTAAATGTGCAAAACCACAAGAGCTGTTTTTGAACAGGAATAGTTAAAAAATTTTTTATAGTATAAGGAGGAGTAAAAATGAGTGCTGAATTTAAAAAATGGGAAAAACCGGTGAAAGGTTCATCGGATGAAAAAGAAATAGTTGATTTGCTTAAAACATTTTCTTCGACCTTGCGCAAGATACCTTTATATCCGCAGAGCCATCCGATGGTTAAGGAGTCTATTTTAAAACTTTTTCTAGCGTTGGATAAATATACGAAACTATTTGGCAGGATAAGTTTGGATATTTTTGAGAATAATATTATATTTTGCGAGGAGCAACTTGATGAATTGCAGGCGCAGCTTAAGGATTTAATTGCTGATTTTAATAAAATGTCTCTTGGCGGAATCTCTTTTTCCCCGGGGATTAAAGAGTCGGAAATAGAGAATTTTTTAAAAATACTTACAAGAAAGCAGGAAGTTATTGCTGAACAGGGCGGGTTAAAGAATATTTTGGAAAAAGAAAATATTTTGAATATATCATTGAATGAAATACGTTATGCCCGGGTTAAAGACGGAGAGGAAATAACAAAAAAAGAAAATGTCGGTAGCGGAGGCTTTGCAGAAGGCGGTTTCGAAGCCGGTAAGAAAAGTGACGATGACATAGTTGCCAGAGTAAGTGAATTTTTCAGCGGGAAAAACGAGGATATCCCGGATAAGGAAGTTATTTCCTATGAATTAAAGAAAAATTCAAGGCGTTTAGTAAAACAATTACTTGAACTTATCGGTCCGGAAAAAGCCGTAGATGAGATATTGCGGATTATAGAGGAACGGTTTGATAAGGCAGGTTTTTCAAAAGAAGAGAAAGATATTTATGTGGAGAAATTAAAAACCCAAGTGATTAAGCTCAAAGGGCCGAAAGTTACAAAACAGCAGTTGCAAAAAGAACTTAAGATGTTACGTGATGAAAATGAAAGATTGAAGAAGAGAATGCATGGAGTGGACAGCGCGGTTAAACAGGCAGTTAATCAGGCGACTAAAGAGCTGGCTGAGGATAATTTCAAGATTAAACGGGAAAAACAGAAAATAAATTCGGTATTGCGCCATGTAGCCGAGGGGCTGGTTATTGTTGATAATGAGGGTAAAGTCCTTTTGCTTAATCCCGCGGCTGAGGAACTTTTCGGAGAGTCCAAAGAGAAAAAAATCGGTAAACACATTCTTGAAGGGCTCAAAGAGGAGCAGATGGTAAGTTTATCAAAAGATTATCATTCAGAAAAGGAGTTTGAGATAGAAGTAGCAGGAAGCGACCATGCAAAAAAAACGCTTCGGGCAAGTACGGCTGTTATTGAGAGCCCGGACGGAGAGACAATCGGCATGGTTTCTGTTTTAAGCGATATTACCAAACAAAAGGAACTTGAGCGGATGAAAGATGCTTTTGTTTCAAATGTTACACATGATCTTAGGGCTCCATTGATTTCAATACAAAAAAGCCTTTCTCTAATATTGGAAGCGGCGCAAGATAAAATGCCTGATGAACAAAAACAATTTCTTCAGATTGCTAACAACAATGCTACCAGGCTGATGAATCTGGTTAATGATTTACTTGATATATCGAAATTGGAGTCAGGAAAGAAGCGTTTGGAATATCAGCATGTCCCGTTGGTTTCAGTGGTTGATGGCGTATTTGATCTCTTAGGGGCTTGGGCTCAAAGCCGTAAGATTGAATTAAAAAAAACAGGTCTTGAGAATATTGAGGCTGATGTTGATGCTAAGCTGTTGACTCAGGCGTTATCGAACCTTATAGGTAACGCAGTAAAGTTTACTCCGGAAAACGGCACGGTAACCGTTTCCGCAGAGGTAGTGGATCATAAGCTGCGGCTTGCAGTTAGCGATACCGGATGCGGGATCCCTAAAGATAGTTTTGAGAGAATTTTTGAAAAATTTGAGCAGGCTAAAAATATTCCTTCAGGGAAAGTGCCAAAAGGTACAGGGCTTGGGCTTTCAATCGTAAAAGAGATAGTCAAACTGCATGGAGGTGAGATTTTAGTTGAAAGTGAAATAGGCAAAGGAAGTAAATTCACAATGGTTTTACCTAAAGAAAAAGAGGTTCTTGATATTCGTGACTAATTCGTCGGGCGGTTTTTTTTCTATAAAGGATTTTTTGCTTAATGTACGCAAGCCGGCTAGGTATATTGGTTCAGAATTTAATGTTGTTATTAAACCCCTAAGCAGTTCATCCATAAATTTTGTTTTGTGTTTTCCTGATGTTTACGAAATAGGGATGAGCCATTTGGGGATAAAGATTCTTTATCATATTCTCAATAAGCAGGATGATGTTTATTGCGAACGCTGTTTTGCTCCCTGGACGGATATGGAAGAGCAAATGCGCGAGCATAAAGTGCCGCTTTTCAGCCTAGAAACTCAGCGTCCATTGAACGAGTTTGATATTATTGGATTTTCCCTTCAGTATGAACTAAGTTATACTAATGTGCTGAACATGCTTGAATTATCAGGCTTGCCGCTTTATTCCAGAGAGAGAACCTATCATCCAATAATTATTGCCGGCGGGCCTGGCTCTTACAATCCTGAGCCGATGGCTCCTTTCATCGATGCTTTTTTTATCGGAGAGGCAGAAGAATCGCTGCTTGAGTTGACACAGGTATACCGAAGTTTTAAAAAAAACTGTATCTTGTCTGAGAATGTCGACGGGGATTTTTTGAAAAAGGCTAGAATAGATCTTTTAACCAGTATTTCCAGAATAGATGGGGTATATGTGCCAAGATTTTATGAGCAGTCTTATGATGAAGAAGGCAATAGTCATGTGGTTGCTCTTTCAAGCGGTTTTCCGAAAAAGATTAACCGCCGTTTTATTCCTGATCTTGATAAGGCTGATTTCTTTACTGCTCCGTTGGTCCCAAATGTGGAAATTGTTCACGACCGTGTAAGTATAGAGATTATGAGAGGTTGCCCCAACCGTTGTTTTTTTTGTCAAGCGGCATTTGCAATTAATCCAGTGCGCGTACGCAGTGTTGAAAATTTGATTAAGATTGTAAAAGATACATATAAGAACACTGGATATGATGAGCTGTCGCTGTGTGCGCTTTCAAGTGCGGATTATCCTTATCTAAAAAATTTGATATCCAGGTTATATCCATTTTGTGCCCAAAAGGGTATTGGGATTTCCTTGCCTTCTTTGCGTGTCGATAAGGAATTTTTGGAGATAATCCCTTTGCTTTCGGGATTAAAAAAAAGCGGGCTTACCTTTGCTCCTGAAGCAGGGAGTTTGCGTTTGCGTTGTTTGATAAATAAAAGTATTGATATTGAGCAGCTTAAAAATGCCGCGTTAACAGCTTATCGAAATGGATGGAAAAGAATAAAATTGTATTTTATGATTGGATTACCTACAGAGCAAACAGAAGATTTATTAAGTATAATTGAAATGATAGAGGAGTTTTCTTTAATGAGAAAGCAGGTTGACGGACGCAGAGGGCAGATCAGCGTGGGGATTTCTAATTTTATACCTAAGCCTCATACACCGTTGCAATGGTTGGGGATGCAGACGATGGAACAGTTTCAGCAAAAACAGGCTTTTTTACGCAGCCGGATTAATACGAAAAATATTGAGGTTGATTTTCATAATGCTGAGATGAGTTTTCTTGAAGCGTATTTCTGCCGTTCTGACCGCAGGGCGGCAGCCCTTATAAAGAGAGCTTTTGAATTAGGAGCTCGTTTTGATGCTTGGCAGAGCGAGTTTAACTTTTCTATTTGGCAGCAGGCTGCTGATAAAGAGAATATAAATATGGAAACTTTCGTATATAAAAGGATAGAAAAAAAAGCGCCTTTAGTGTGGGAACATATTTACTGCGGTGTAGAAAAAGAACTTTTGTCACAAAAACTTCCGCTGATTTAGCCTGAACCAGCAGGTTTTTCTATCATTTTCCTGTCATTTCCTATCATTTGATTGACTTTAGAGAGTGGGTGTGTTATATTCTTTTTAAATTCATCTATGGTAATCTGGAGATGAAGTGGGATTTATTAGGAAAGGAATGTAGTTGCGGATATTAGTCCAAAGGTCTTTACATATTACTATTTTCAGGAGAACAAAAGATGTCTTTGACGCTGATTGAATTGCTTAAAGAAATGACGGAACGCAATGCTTCGGACTTGCACATTCATACAGATTCGCCTCCACAACTAAGAATTAATTCCAGGCTTGTATCTATTGATGGCGCGGAAGTACTTTTCGCAGGGCAAACTAAAGAGCTGGTTTACTCTAACTTGACAGAGGGAGAAAAAAATAAATTTGAAGAAAAGAAGGAATTGGATAAGGCTTTTAGCATTGGAGGAGTAGCCCGGTTTCGCATGAATGTGTTTTATCATCGTAACGCAGTTTGCGCGGCGATACGGGCGCTTCCGATAACTATCCCTGATTTTAAGTCTCTTGGACTGCCGGAGGAACAATTAAATTCAATCTGCCGTATGAAGAGGGGATTAGTTTTGGTTACCGGAGCAACGGGAGTAGGAAAAACAACTACATTGGCTTCAATAATTGACAGGATTAATATAGAACGCAGTTGCCATATAGTTACTATTGAAGATCCTGTGGAAATAGTGCATAAGAACAAGAAAAGTATTGTCACTCAAAGAGAAGTTGGTATAGATACCTGCTCTTTTGGAGATGCCTTGAAATTTGTTTTGAGGCAGGATCCTGATGTAATTCTTATCGGAGAGATGCGTGACTTAGAAACAATCAGCGCGGCTTTGAATATCGCGGAAACAGGGCATTTAGTATTTGCTACTTTGCATACTACAGATTGCGTGCAGACAATTAATCGGATTATTGATGTTTTCCCTGCGTCCGCGCAATCTCAAGTGCGTACGCAGCTTTCATATGTTTTGGTTGCTACTATTTCCCAGAATTTGATTCCCCGCGCGGATAATACAGGGAGATGTTTAGCTGTGGAAACTATGGTAACTAATTTGGCAATTAGAGCAATGATGAGAGAAGAAAAGATCCATCAGATTTTTTCTTTGATCCAAACAGGGCAAAAAGACGGCATGAAAACGATGAATCATGCGCTTTATGAATTATATAAGCAGGGAGCGATTTCTTATCAAGAAGCAGCAGCGCATGTTACGGACCATGAAGATTTTATGCGCTGCTTTAAAGGTACACAAAAATAATTTATTGCGGAGATAGTTATGAGTGAAAAAATTAAAGTATTACTGATTGATGATGATGCAGATTTTATCAATATGATGCAATTATGGCTTTCAGGCAAAGGGTTTAGCGTTGATGTGCTTTATAACGGGGAGGAAGTTGTTGATAAAGTAAAAAATAACGGTTATCAAATTATGTTTCTTGATCTGAATTTACCTGGCCAGAACGGCCTTGAGATTCTTAGTGAGATAAGAATATTCAGTAAAATTCCAGTGATTATTTTCAGCGCGTTTGGTACAAAAGACAGAATTAAACAGGCTACAGAATTAGGGATATCAGGTTTTTTTGCTAAAGAAAAAGGTTTTGATGAAGCAGCGCGGATGATTTATACGGCTTTGAGAATCCATAAGGGGTTGTCCAGGTTATCAGAAGAAGAAGGGAGATCTTAATATGACAGCGGAAATAGCAAAATTATTACACATATTGATCGAGCGGAATGCTTCTGATCTGCATTTAGGAGCGGGGTCTCCTGCTTATCTGCGTATTGATGAGAAGATTATCCCTGTAAATGATAAAATTTTATCTTCTGCTGACGTTCAGGAATTAATTTTTAGTATTTTATCTCCGGAAGACGTAAAACGTTTTAAGTCGGAAAAAGAACTTGACATGTCTTTTGAAATTGACGGGTTGAGCCGGTTTCGCGTTAATGTTTTTTTTCAAAGGGGGCATGTGGGGGCGGCTTTACGCGTGATACCTTTTAAAATTCTTTCTTTTGCTGAATGCGGCTTGCCGGTTAAAATCGTTACGGATCTTTCCACTAAACCTAAAGGGCTGGTACTGGTAACCGGAGCTACGGGGTCCGGCAAATCAACAACGCTTGCTTCTATCATCGACCATATAAATGAGGAAAGGCCGTGCCATATTATTACCGTTGAGGATCCGATTGAATTTGTGCATAAAAATAAGCAGGCAGTTATTGACCAAAGAGAAGTTGGACAGGATACGAAAAGTTTTGCCGCGGCTTTAAAGCATGTTTTGCGTCAGGACCCGGATGTTATTCTAGTCGGAGAAATGCGGGATTTGGAAACTATCGAGGCGGCATTAACAATAGCGGAAACCGGCCATTTGGTTTTCGCGACACTGCATACTTCTGATGCTGTGCAGACTATAAACAGAATCATAGATGTTTTTCCTTCTCATCAGCAGCAGCAAGTGCGTACGCAGTTATCATTTGTATTGCAGGGGATACTTTCTCAGCAATTGATACCAAAAGTTGGCGGCACAGGACGTGTATTAGCGTGTGAAGTTATGCTGGGAACTCCTGCGGTTAAGAGTATGGTAAGAGAGCAAAAAGTTCATCAGATCTATTCTATAATTCAAACCTCTCAAAAAGAGGGGATGCGGACGATGAATCAATCTATCTATAACTTATATTCGGAAAAAATAGTCAGTTACGAAAGTGCTATTGCCCGCTCGACTGATCCGGAAGATTTGATAAGGTTGTTTAAGAGGTAAATGAAATGGCTTTAAAAAAAACAAAAACTAAGCAGTTAGGGCTTATTTTAGTCGAAAAAAAGTTATTAACCCAGGAACAGGTTGATAAAGCGCTGGAAATTCAGCTAAAGGAAGGCGGGTTGCTTGGGCAAATACTGGTTAAACTCGGATTTGTTACTCAAGAGCAGATAGACAATTGTATAAATGAGCAAACGGTTGATACTCCGAAATTAGAAAACGTGCTTAGGGAAATGGGGATAATTTCCGAAGCTGATTTTGCTAAAATTATCGTAAAACAAAAAAACGAAGGCGGCTCTTTTGCGAAAGCAATTACAAGCATAGGAATACTCAGCGAAGAAGATTTGGTAAGCACCCTGGTGACGCAATTTGGGTTCCCATATCTGCCTTTGTCGAATTATGATATCGATGCGGAAATAGTTAAGTTTGTCCCTAAAAAAACCGCTCAGGAATTTTGCCTCATTCCAGTAGATAAAATAGGTAATATTCTTACCTTAGCTATGGTGGATCCGCTTAATGCCGAAGCAAAAGACGGCATTAGAAAAATCACCGGCTTGAATGTGGAAGCTTTTATTTCTACTTTTTCCGATATAACTAATGCGATAAGTAAATATTACGTTTAAAGAATATTTTCTGGAGTTTTAAGTGATGGTTCAAAGTATAAAAGAAAAAATTCTTGAAGTTTTAACAAGGTCAAACTTTTTAACTAAAGAGCAGTTGGATGAAGCTGTCGCAGCGCAGAAAAAAACAGGCAGGCAATTGAGTGAAGTGCTGACAACAATGGGCTATATGAGTCAAAAGGATCTTGTAATTGTTCTTAGTCAAAGCCTGAATATCCCTCCTATCAATCTTAAAAAAGTTAAAATTGATTCTAGTGTTATCGGAATTATTCCGCGGGAGATGGCGGAGAAGTATCAGGCTATAGCAGTTTCGAAAATAGGAAAAATTGTGACGGTTGCGATGGTGGATCCATTGAACGTGCTTGCGATTGATGAACTGAAAGTTTTGACTAATTATGAAATTAAAATTGTTATCGCAATGCCTGAAGAATTAAAAGCAGCAATAAATACCTTTTACAGCGAATCAGCTAATGAACAGATAAAAGGGTTTATAGACAATGTTAAAGAAATGGATTTGGAACTGATTGAGGAAAAAATAGATGCCGAAGTTACGGTTAACACGCAAAAGCTGCTTCGCGATATTGAGGATGCTCCTGTAGTTAAAGTTACGAATATGATATTGACTGAGGCAATAAAACATAAGGCAAGCGATGTGCTTATCGAACCTCAAGAGAAGGGATTGCGCTTGCGGTACCGTTTGGATGGAATTTTGCATGAATTTCCCGGGCCGCCAAAATCAATGCATGAGGCAATAGTTTCCCGAATTAAAGTTATGGCTGTATTGAATATTGCTGAACACCGTTTGCCTCAAGACGGACGTTTTAAGATAAAAGTTAATGAACGCGAAGTTGATTTTCGTGTTTCAATAATGCCTTCAAGTCACGGGGAAAAAGTGGCGCTGCGGGTACTAGATAAGTCAGTAGTAGTTTTAGACATTGACCGGATGGGGTTTGAAGCTGATCCGCTGAAAAAAATAAAAGAGTTGGCAATGGAGCCGCATGGGATGATGCTTATTTGCGGGCCTACCGGCAGCGGGAAGTCGACTACCTTGTATAGTATTTTGAAATATATTGACGATCCGGAGAAGAACCTATGTTCAGCAGAAGACCCTGTCGAATATCAGTTAGAAGGCATTAATCAAGTGAACGTTAATCCTGATGTCGGGCTTACTTTTGCTGCTGCTTTGCGTTCTTTTTTACGGCAGGACCCTGATGTGATTATGGTCGGGGAAATTCGCGATGTGGAAACTTTGGATATCGGAATAAAAGCTGCGCTTACCGGGCATTTGGTATTAAGTACGCTACATACAACCGAGGCAGCTGGAGCGATAACAAGAATGGTTAATATGGGGATCGAACCTTTTTTGATAACCTCTTCGTGTATTTTAGTATGCGCGCAGCGGTTAATCCGCCGGATATGCGAAAAGTGTAAAATATCTTATCCGATCTCTGAACAAACTAGGGATAAATTTAAAATTCCGGATAAATTCACTGAATTATATAAAGGCAAAGGATGCGAAAAATGCGATAATACCGGATATGCTGGCAGGGTCGGCCTTTGCGAGGTTTTAGTTTTAACTCCGGATATCAGGGACTTGATTATGGCAAAAGCCCAAGAGAATGTTATTAAGGCTAAGGCTCGCGAGGAAGGTATGGCAACGTTACGGGAAAATGGAGTAACAAAAGCTTTAAAAGGTATTACAACTTTAGAAGAAGTTACCAGATTAACGATTTCTGACTAAAAGAGGTTCAGCCAGTCCTGTAGAGTTCTGGGCGGGCATGATTGAGCCGTTTGGTCGGAAAAAGAGAAAGATGCTACGGTTTTATCATAAGAAATTCCTTTGAAATTTTCAGGGATAAGGTTTCGCAATCTGGTCAGTGGGGGCTATGCGTACTACAAAAAAACGTTTAAACGAACTGTTACTTGATTATAATTTACTAAGCGAAAAGGATGTTATCCGGGCTTTAGAAATACAGCGTAAGCGCGGCGGACAGCTTGCTAGTATTTTAGTTGAAGAAGGTTTTGTCAAGGAAGATGATATTGTAAGCTGTTTTTGCCGTTTTTTGGAGATTCCTGCATTACGGCTTTCAAAATTTAAAGCGGCTGAGCAAATTATTAAAATAATTCCTGAACATGTAGCAAGGCATTACAGGTTAATTTGTATTTCTCAGATAGCGAACATGCTGACGGTGGCAATGAATGACCCGCTGAATGTATTGGCAATTGATGATATCAGGGCATTGACGGGATATGACGTTATCCCTGTGGTTTGTCCTTTAAGTGAGATTACTCTGGCCGTGGATAGGTTTTACCATCATAAAGAAGAGGTAAAGACGCAGGAATCTTTCGATGAATTGGTTAAGGAAATCAACGAAGAAGATGTTGAAGTTATCAAGACTCAGGAACAGATTGATATCGGTGATGTAATACGTTCCAGTTCTGAGGCTCCGATTGTGAAAATGATTGATGCATTGATTGCAGAGTCTTTGATTAAGCGCGCTTCTGATATTCACATTGAGCCTTATGAAAAAGATATCAGAGTGCGTTACCGCATTGACGGCGCTTTAACAGAAGCGGTTAGGTTGCCGAAAAGAGTTCAGAATGCCGTTGCCGCCCGCTTAAAGATTATGTCAAATATGGATATTACTCAGCGGCTTATTCCGCAGGATGGAAGATTTAGAGTTAAGCTGCAGGAGAAAGAGGTTGATTTTCGTGTTTCCGTGTTACCGCTTATTTTCGGAGAAAAAGTTGTTATGAGAGCTTTGGATAAGGCTAATCTAAGCATCGGGCTTGAGGCATTAGGATTTCTGCCGCAGGCAATGGATGCATTCCAGCATGCGGTTACAAGGCCCTATGGGATGATCCTGGTTACCGGGCCTACGGGTAGCGGTAAATCCACTACATTATATTCTGTTTTAAATAAACTAAATGTTCCGGAAAAAAATATAATAACTATTGAAGACCCTGTCGAATATCAGGTAGAAGGAATTACCCAGGTGCAGGTAAAACCGGATATCGGGCTTACTTTTTCTCAAGGCCTAAGATCGGTTCTAAGGCAAAATCCCGATATCTTGATGGTTGGCGAAATTAGAGATTTTGAAACTGGCGATATTGCTATAAAAGCCGCTTTAACAGGAGCGCTATTGCTTAGTACTCTGCATACAAATGACGCGCCTGGGGCAGTGACCCGTCTGATGGATATGGGTGTTGAGCCGTTTTTGATAGCAAGCAGTGTTGTCGCGGTAGCTGCGCAGCGTTTAGCCAGAAAGATTTGCTCACATTGCAAGGAAGCTTATAAAATCCCACAGTCTGTTTTGGATAGGCTTGATTTAAATATTGAAGCGCAAAAAGTAACTGTTTATAAAGGTAAAGGGTGCGAGAAATGCGGGGGCAGCGGATACCGCGGCCGTTTCGCGATTCTAGAGATAATGCTTGTTAATGATAATGTGCGGGAGATGATTATGAACCGCAGTTCCAGTGATGAAATAAAACGTTATGCCCGTAAAGAGATGAAGATGCTAACATTAAGAGATACAGGCGTGCTAAAGTTTCTCTCCGGAGATACTACGCTCGAAGAGGTTTTGCGTGTTACATCAAAAGAATAATGTTTTATGAAAAAATTGTTATTCTTTTTATAAAAAATTGTTGTATAATAAAGATTACTAGCTAGATTTACAACTCTCGAGTTTGCGGGAGAATAATGTTTTGCTAAGGAGGAAAAGTAATGGCTTTATTTAAATATGTTGCTAAGGATGAAGAAGGTAATGCGGTTAATGATGTCATTGAAGCTAAAGACGAAATAGTTGCTTTAGATATGCTTCGGGTAAAAAACCTGATTATTATTTCTATCAATGAGGTAAAACAGCAAAAGGGTGCGGTGTCCTCTAGTAAAAAAATAAAATCGGACGAACTGGTAATTTTTTCCCGTCAGTTGGCGACAATGGTTAATGCCGGTATACCGCTTGTTCAGAGCCTGGATATCTTGAGCGAGCAGATGGAAAGCATGGTCTTTCGCCAAATGATTACTGCTGTCAGGCAGGATGTTGAGGCCGGCGCCAGCTTATCAGCAGCCCTGGAGAAGCATCCAAAGGTTTTTGGAGTGCTTTATACAAATATGGTTAAAGCCGGAGAAACAAGCGGTATGCTTGATGATATTCTAGACCGTTTGGCCGGATATTTGGAAAAAAGCAATCAATTGCAGCGTAAGGTTAAGTCGGCAATGGTGTATCCTGCTGTTGTTACAGTTATGGCTTTTGGAATAACGCTTGTGCTTTTACTTAAAGTTATTCCTACCTTTAAAGAGATCTTTGCTACTTTGGGTGGAACTTTACCTATGCCTACACAAATATTGATTTCTATATCTGACGGATTACGCCACTATTTTATGTTTGCGGTTATTGTTGTTGGTATTTTTTGTTTTTTAATGATGAAATTAGTTCAGACTCCAAAGGGAAGGCAGCAATTTGACCAGCTAAAGCTAAATGTGCCGGTATTTGGGCCATTGATAAAAAAAGTTGCTGTGGCTAGGTTTTCAAGGACACTGTCAACATTAATCCGCAGTGGAGTGCCAATACTTGGAGCTTTAGAAATTGTTGGTAAGACTTCCGGGAATGTAATTATTGAAATGGCAGTAGATAAGGCCAGAGTTGGAATACGCGAAGGTGAAAGCATTGCCCAGCCTTTATCAAAAAGCAATGCTTTCCCTCCGATGGTAACTAGAATGATATCTGTGGGTGAAGAATCAGGAGAGCTGGAGAAGATGCTTACAAAGATTGCTGATTTTTACGAAGATCAGGTTGATGCGGCAGTAAGCGGTTTAACTAGCTTGATAGAACCGCTTATTATTGCGTTTTTAGGTATTGTAGTAGGCTCTATAGTAATAGCTATGTTTCTGCCGATATTTAAGATAACTGAACTTATCGGTTAATATAATCTAATTGACTAGTATTATTAAAATTAAATAATTTTATAAAGTATTGACAAAGCCAGTTCGGTAAGATATACTTATATTAGAGCTAATAAGCTTGGAAAACAGAAAAAAAACCTTTTAACGATAAAGGCAAACCAGCTGAAAAGCGGGGACGCAAAGCCACGGGTCTAAAAGAATTCCTTAAAAGACGGCCGGGTTACCGAATTAAAGGAAATCTTATGATAGCCGAGTTACCGAATTAAAAAAGGTAATTCGGCTTATTTTTTAGTTGAGAATGGAGAAAAGAAATTTATGGAATTTTTAGAAAAAATTAGTTATATTTTCAGCAAAGCTAAAATTGTTTTTGCTATGTTTTTATTTCCTAAAACAATGTTTTTAAAAAAAGTGCATTGTCCTGTTTATTGCTATAGAATCCATGCAGTAAAGGTGAAGTCAGAAAAAGGTTTTACTTTGGTGGAGATACTTGTTTCCACGTTAATAATGGCGTTAGCTGTGGGTGCGGTTATGCAGGTATTGCATTCTGTAATTCAGCTTAACGAAACAAATAATAACATGACCCAATGCGTAAACGTTGCCCAGGGCTTGATGGATGAAATCCGAGGGGTAATTTATGAGGATATTATTTCAAATTATAATGGTTATACGTTTACATTAAATGATTTGGATAGCCAGTCAATTCCTAATCAGGGGCTTGTTATTGCTAGTGAAATTGAGCCAGGGTATCTAATGCGCGTAAAGATTGTGATTTGCTGGAAGCAGAAAAACAGGATAATCGGAGAAGCTATTCCTTCAGGCAATAGTATTACGCTGCAAGATCTGGATGCAAGCGGAGAAATTGATTCTCCTTGCAGTGTTGAAGCGGCGATTATTTATAAATAATTTTTAAGGGAAAAGAATATGTTAAAAGGGAAAAAGGGATATACGATTGTGGAATCACTTATTGCTATGGCAATATTCACATTGATAATCGGCACATTATTCACAATGCTTATTTCCCAGAATAATTTTTTTAGCCAGTCAAGGGCAAAAATGGATGTGAGCAGCGCTGCGCGTAAAGCAATGACAGTAATAATTAAAGAAATGCGGCTTTGTAAAGTTGAGTATGTCGAAGTCTATAATCTGCCGATTGATCAAGGAGGTGTTATAGACCATACTGACGCAACAAGTATTAAGTTTCAGGTGCCTGTAGACTGGGATGGTGACGGTGATTTTTTTAATGAATACGGGATCATAGAATGGGGAGCTGAAGGCCAGGAAGATTACGCGCTGCAATACTACTGGGATAGCGCTAATGAGCGGATCATCCGCAGGGTTTGGGATTCGTCAGCAAACGAAGATTCCTTTACGGTTATTGCCGAAGATATTTTTGATTTTAAAATAAACGGCTTCAAATATAATTCTGCCTCACAAAATGTTGAGCCGGATTCTAGCTGTGAGATTGTGGAAATAGAAATTACAGCGCGCAGGTCTCAAATTAGCGGAAGGTCTTTGGCTAATCCGCTTACTTATACTTTAAGTAACCGGGTTGCTTGGCGAAATTAAAGTTTTTTAAATAATAAAGGAGGATGGCAATGAAGATATTGAAAAACCGCAAAGGCGCGATTCTGGTTGCCACGTATATGGTTTTATTTGTAATCATTGTAGTTGCTGCTGGTTTTTTTGCTATGGTTGTAAGTAATAATAAAAATATTACCCGCGAAAATGAGGGGACTAAGGCGTTAAACTTCGCGGAGATGGGCATAGCTTACGCTTATAATGAAGCGTATAATAGCGGCTGGGACTGGAACACTCATGAGTGGAATCAGGAGAAAACTGCGCTTTCGATTGCTCCGATAGTTTTAAAAGTCCGCGATGATTGTTCTTTTGACGGAAATGGTTTTTATGTCCATGATGGAGGAGAATTTATGGTCAAGGCATATCCTGACCCTGACCGTGACGAGGCTACGATTGTTTTGGCTATGGGCATAAGCGGTAATGAGCGCAGGGTGCTTAAATACTATTTGTCAAGAAGAGGTATTTATGATTTTTATATTTATACCCCATATAATCTTGACTTAAACCGGATGGGAGGTTTTCAGGCGCTTAACGGCGGCGGGATTCATGCTAACGGCAATATTTATATGGATGATTATGTGAGATTGGAAAATGTTTCCGAGATTAGCACCGGTAATGACGGTTCAATATATTATACCTGGTCGCAGTATATATCACCGCGCAGGTATGATGACGGATTAGGAAAAACAGGAGAACGGGTTAGGGATAGCAGGGCTCCGATTACCCGGTTAGATAATCTGGAAAATCTTTTTATTGATTATAGCACTCTTCAGCCAGGGCCGTTTGGGTATTATGGTACGAATAACATTTGGTATTGGCGCGACTATGCTACACGGATTGTTGGAGCCAGTAAGAATGATTATCCGCCAAGGGACTTTTTAAAATCAGAGTTTCATTTTAGCGGAGATAACCAGACAGGTAATAATATAGCTCCGGGATCAAGCAGCAATGGTGCCATAAATGACAGTACTGGTCCTTTAAACCGGTATAACGCCTGGATAAAGCCTTATAAACAAGACGCTGAAGGGGAGCAAATTGCGACTACCTGGACTCAAATTCCGGCAGAGTTGGATCAGCAATGGTCATGGGATAAGTATGAGAGTACGAAAGATACCACTGAACAGGCAGTTCAGTTTTATACATATGATAATAACGGCAACCGAATCAATGTTGAGAACACCAGGTGGTATAAGAATGGTAATAATGTGGAACTGCTTGATGAAGCGGATTTTATCGCTAATCCGAATAAATATCAGAATAAAGACATCAAATCATATTGGCAAATGTATACTTCCTCTGAATTTTGGCAGGGAGTCAGGGGTGATTCGAATTTTGTCAATCAACTTGACCCTGAAATATTAGATGGAAGTTACGGCGATGAGCGCATTAACAATAGCGACATTATACAAGTTAATCATACAAATTCCAAGGAACAGCCTAATGCCTGGCAGCAATTTTTAGAGGAATCTGGGCTTGAAGGGATAGTACGCGATGCAAATACAGGAGGAGAAAATCTAGACCCGCCTGATTTTGAAGTGACTTATGCAAGGTTAGCGGAGAAAGACGGTTTGTATTTAAACCTAGACGAAGACTTTGACGGCGAATTTGATAATACTACGGAGTGGAATAATGAGCTGGAGAAAGGCATAGATAACTGGGCGGATAAGCTAAATGACGGTGATCCCGAGAATGGAGTAGCTAAAAAGGTTAAATTTATCGATACCTTTACCGGACAATGGAAGATTATGCTTGAGAAAAAAAAAAAAAAAATGCAGGAACGTAATAAGTATCCGGCGAATGGTCTTCCGCGATAATTTCCAAAAAACGTATTTATACTCTTTCCGAAGACTTTAATGACCCGCAGGTGGTACCGGCAACTGAAAATTATCCTGATTATCCTAATATGTATGTAAAGGGATCCGGTAATCAATGGGATGAAGTTCCGCCGGGTACTCAAGGAGGATTTTGGGTTGATCGGGGCTATCTGGGCAGGTTGGGCCAAAATGACAGGTATCCTGATATACCTAACGGACAGCAGAATGCGCTAATTGCTAGAATTGACGAAAAGAATAGCTCATACCGTTCTGTTTTCAATGTGGATGATTCCTCCTATCCGGCTTCTCAAACCTATTCCTGGAGCTGGCCGGCTACTAATGAAACTGTAACCAGCGGAGCAATGGCCAATAAAGTAAGATTGTCTAGTAAATCAGCATTGCCCGCTGCAGAACAAGTCCAAAAGTACAATTGTTTAATGGCAAGCTCTCGCCTTTTGGACGGAGATCATATGAACAGCGGTAGCGTACTGGAAAATTGGCATTACCATGAGGGCAATAATAGTATTACTAAAAACAGGGTTATGAAAGGCTCATATTTTGTGCTGGATAACGCGACAGATGGAGGGTTTAGCGCAGCTAATAATGAGTTTGTTGATTATATAAATAATCCGGGATTTTATTATAGTAACCGCTTTAGAACGGTTAGCGGTAATAACTATTACGGTTCGACGTTTTTACATACTTATAGTAATACTGCCTCGCTTAAGGTGTCTTATGACGAGAATTTTAAAACCAGGACGCGCGCTCCTTCAGATGTGTTTTTCGGAGGAGCAGAAGCATTATGGTCTGAAGAATCAGTAGATTACTTTTATAAATTAACGGGATTTTAAAAAAGGAAAGAATATGGATAAAAGAGTAAAGATAACATTGATTGTGAGTGCATTGTTATTTATCTTGATTGTGGTATTAGGGCTGATGAATGCTTTTTCTCCCGAACCGGACGCAGTAAAAGTTAAGAATACTAGAATCACGCAGGATAATACAGAGCAAACAGCTGGCCCGAAAGTTAAAGCCAAAGTTGAGATGAGAAATAACAGTTATTACTTTCCTAAGGAAAGGAAAATAGAAACTGTGAAGAAAAAACAGGTTAAGCTTTTAGATCCAAACGATACGCAGGCGCGATATGGTATAGAAGATGATGAGACGCATAACGCTGATTCGCTTGGCGGTATGGCGCTGGATGAAAATGATTCAATCCTGCATCAGGATGAATATAGTTTACAAAAAGAAGATGATATCCCTGAATAGCTGAAAGTTTATTTTTCGCAGACTTGGAAAATGGTTGCCTATTGTGAAAGCGGAAAAGTTTGACTTTTTCCGCTTTCTTTCTTATAATAGCCTCGATGCTGACAAATAAAAAGCCATTATACGCTTTAATACTATTTCGTTTTGTTATTGCGACAGTTATGCTTATTGTTAATACTGCTCTTTTTGGTTTAGCTAGGATGCCTGTATATTTTCTTATCGGCATAATTTATGTTTTGACAATAGTTTACTTATTGCTGATTTTAGCGAATGTCAGTAATAAAACTTTTTTATATATACAGATTATCCTGGATATTTTTATTGAAACATTACTGGTGATTTATACAGGAGGGATTGACTCTGTAGTAAGCTTGTTGTTTCCCTTATCAAGTATTGCCGCAAGTATTGTCATTTCGCCGGGCGCGGGAATAATCATGGCACTATTAGCGAGTATTTTTTATTCTGCGGTTGTTAGCCTTGATTTTTTCAACCTATTGTTTTTGCCAGGCCAAATAACTTCTGTTTTTGGTAAGCAGGGGGCGTATGTTTTTTCTTTGCTCTATTTTAAAGTAACGGTTTTTTTTATTATCGGTTTTTTAAGCGCGTATATCGCGGATCAGCTGAAGAAAAAAGACAAAGCTGTAATTTTTCTTCAGGAACGCTTGCGCAGGGAAGATAGGCTTTCGGCAATCGGAAAATTAGCGGCAAGCGCGGCGCATGAAATAAGAAATCCGCTAGCTTCAATTTCCGGTTGCGTGGAATCATTAAAAAACAGCCTTAAGCTTGAGGAGAAGAATGAGAAATTATTTAACCTTGTAATTAAAGAAACCGGCAGGCTGAATAATATAATTAACGGCTTGCTTGAGTATGTCAAGCCGCGAAGGCTGCAGCTTGAAACAACAGATATTTCCGGGCTTTTGGACGAGGTTATTCTTCTGGTCAAAAACAGCCGAGATTTTAAAACAGAGGTAATCTTAAATAAAGATGAATCTTTTCCCTCGGCGAATATTAAATGCGATCCGCAGCAAATAAAACAGGTATTTTTTAATTTGCTCATAAATGCGGTTGAGGCTGTGAAAAAAAATGGTAAAATTCTGATTAAGGGCAGGCCGGTAAATCAGAATAGGGATTTTGAAATCGTGATTATTGATAACGGTATCGGTATAAGTGAGGAATTGCTTGAATCTATCTTTGAGCCTTTTTCAAGCGGAAAAGAGAACGGCGTGGGATTGGGATTATCGATTGCTTCTGCTATAATTAATGAACATAGTGGAAAAATTACGGTAAAAAGTACGCAGGGTAAAGGCACTTCCTTTTATGTTTGCTTACCTTTTGAGTCGGAAGAAAGACGGAGATAATTTTTATGCAAGGAAGAATACTTTTGGTTGATGATGAGCAGGATTTACTGGAATGGCTAAGCGTGGTTCTTGAGAATGAAGGTTATGCTGTGCGAGTTACTACTTCGGCGCAGGATGCTTTGAAATTTTTTAAGCAAGAACAATTTGATATGGTAATTTCCGATATACGCATGCCTGATGTCAGCGGTATTGAGCTTTTAAAACTGCTTAAAAAACATGATCCGGAAGTGATAGTTTTAATGATTACCGCCTATGCTTCAGTTGAGACAGCGGTGAATGCTTTGCGTTTTGGCGCGTATGATTATTTATTCAAACCTTTTAAGCTCGATGAAATTAAACTGATAATTAAAAAAGCTTTCAGCCAGAAAAGGATTTTTGCTGATGACAAAGAGCTTGAGAAAAAATTAAAGGAGCGTTACCGCTTCGCGAATATAATCGGAAAAAGCAAGTCAATGCAGAAAATATTCGATCTGGTGGATAAAGTGGCAAAGACAAATACTACGGTATTGATACACGGGGAAAGCGGAACAGGAAAAGAGCTTATCGCCAAAGCCATCCATTATAACAGCCTTAGGGCGAGTAAACCGTTTGTTTCTATTGACTGCGGGGCTTTGCCGGATGAGCTTTTGGAAAGTGAATTGTTCGGGCATGTAAAGGGTTCTTTTACCGGAGCAATCTCCACAAAACAGGGCCTTTTTGAAGTCGCTGACGGCGGAACTTTATTTCTTGATGAAATAGGAGAAACATCACAGGCTATGCAGGCAAAACTTTTGCGAACGCTTCAAGAGCGGGAAGTGCGCTCAGTAGGCGCAACTAAAACAGTCAAAGTTGATGTACGTGTTGTTGCCGCCACTAACCGGAATTTAGACGAAGAAGTAAGACATGAAAATTTTCGCAAGGATCTTTTCTACAGGATAAGCGTAATTACCTTAAACCTGCCGAAGCTTTCTGCGCGCAAAGAAGATATTCCGCTGCTGGTAAATCATTTTCTTAAAAAATACCAGCATACTGCCAAACAGTCAAAAAAGATATCGAATGAATGCCTTGACTTATTTCTTGAATATCCCTGGCCTGGAAATGTGCGTGAACTTGAAAATGCTATTGAAAGCGCGGTTGCTTTGGCTGAACAGGAAATTATTCTCCCAAAGGATTTGCCTTTGCGCATAACAAACGAGGATGCGGCTGAAGAAAAAAACCATGATGCAGAGGATTCCTTGAAAGGTAAGGTTGAAATGTTTGAAAAGGAGTTAATTGCAAAAACTATGACTGAAGTTGGCGGAAATAAAAATCTGGTCGCTAAAATATTAAAAATGACCAGAAGGAATCTTGATTATAAGATAAAACGTTATGAGCTCTAACCAGTAACCAGTCCCCTCGAAAAATTACCTTTGGGTAAATTTTCGAGTTGGAGTCCCCGTAGGGGAAACCAGTAACCATGGCCTAAACCCTAAACCCTAAACCCTAAACCCTAAACCCTAAACCCTAAACCCTAAACCCTAAACCCTAAACCCTAAACCCTGGCTTTCAGCTATAAGCTTATTTTGGAAAAATATTTCCCTTTTAGAAAATTTTTTCTAAGATTTTTTTTCTTGGAAATATTATCCCCAAAAAGTTTATTTTAATAATTCTATAACCTTTTTATTTCTAATATGTTGCAAATTGACGTGAAAAGCATGAGAGTTGGCATGCGGTTTGCTATATTTGTTAGTGGACGAAATTATTTTTAACTGTAACATTGTGGAAAGGGAGGTGTTTTATGGGGCGTAAGGGGTTTACGTTGGTTGAAATTATGATCGTTGTCGCTATTATTGCTCTTTTGGCTGCGATAGCGATTCCTAACTTGCTTAGAGCAAGGTTGGGAGCTAATGAAACAGCGTCAATAGGCGCGTTGAAGACAATTTCTACGGCAATGGAAAACTGGAGATCAAGACATAATTCTGATTATGCGGGTGCTACATTGGCAACTTTAGGTTCAGCGACTCCGCCGTATATTGATCAAGTATTAGGTTCTGCGGCCACTTCAACGAAAAACGGTTATCAGTTTACGATTACGCTTGATGGTGCTGTTGGCGGCAGGGTTATCGGGTATAACTGTACTGGCTCGCCTGTAGCATATCAGCAGACGGGTGAACGTTGTTTTATTGTTGATGAGACCGGAGTTATTTGGGGTGTTGATCTTGGCGGCGTAGGGCCTGCAACTGATGCTAATAAAATTGCGGCTAACGTGCTTGAATAATCAATTGGTATACGCAAAAGTGGCGAAACAGTTATATGTTTCGCCACTTTTATGTTTATAAATCTAAAATCAGGAAAGGCATGTTATGGATAGAAATGGGTTTTCCATGATTGAGGTTCTTGTTGCGATAGCGATTATGGGAGTACTTTTTGCAATAGCTATTCCTAATCTGGTGTGTGCCAGGATAAGCGCCTATGAGACAGTTGCCTTGACATCAATGAAAACAATCTCAAAGGCAGTGCAAAGTTGGTCTGTGCAAAAGGGAAGTTTTAAAGGAGTTAGTTTAGACAGCTTGGCGAATTCTAATCCGCCGTTTATTGATAGTTCATTAAAAACCGGGTATAAGTCCGGATATAATTTTGAGATTACGCTTGGAGTCCCGATTGCCAACGGCAGGATTTACAAGTATAATATTAATGCTTTTCCGAATAGGTACCGAAGCTCAGGAGAAAGGTCATGCCTTATTGATGAAAACGGAAATGTTTACGCGAAGGATAATGACGGAATAAAGCTGGCAGAAGCGGATAAAATTCCGCAAAATATTTTAAACTGATATTATCCCGGACAGGCAATCATAAAAATCTTATTCAATTAGGAAATTTAAGAGAGGAGCGGTTATGAAGAAAGGCGGATTTACTCTTGTTGAGATAATGGTTGTTGTAGCGATTATTGCGATTCTGTCAGTGATATCAATCCCTAATTTATTGCGTTCAAGGCTTACGGCAAATGAATCTGCCGCAGAATCAAATCTTAAGACAATTGCTTTAGCCTGTGAAAGTTTCCGCTCGGTTCAGCCTACACCTGCTTACCCTGCGGTTGCCGGGGATTTGACTGGCGCTACACCGGCATATGTAAACGCGGTGATTTTTGATGCAGCAGGCAGGCAGGGATATGTTTTTACTTATACTCAGATTTCAAATAGCGAATTTGTGGCTTGCGGGACGCCTGTTTCTTATCAGGCAACAGGAGAAAGGACGTTTGCTGTTGATGAATCAGGAGTGTTAAGGTTTCAGGATTTTGGAGCAAGTCAGAATGTTACGACAAAAATTGTTTACAACGCAATGACTGTTGTAGATTGAACAAGGCATCAGGATATTTTTTTAAAAGGATGGGCTGTGAGAAAAGTAAAAGGCATAAATTTTATAGAACTAATGATTTGTATAGGAATGATTGCTTTCCTTGGTTCAATTTTTAAAATGGAAAACTTGATTTAAATGATGTTCAGTGCTAATTATAAGCTGTAGTTGATGTTAAAATATTTTTATTGACAAATAACAGCAGTAAGTGTTATTATTTATTTAATAAAATACATCTGTTTAAAAGGATAGTAAGTTTTGAAAAAGGAATTTCAAAAATGACAAGGAAGTATATATTTGCCGAAGCAGGAGATTTTATTAATTTTCATACCATTCACAGAGCTAACCTGTATAATCAAAATTCTGAAAAATTCACTGTTTGCCGAAGTAAAATATGCTATATTGAAAAACGACTGGGTAAATCCATGAGTATGCTAGTCTCCTGGGAAGGGACTGCGCATTTTAGAAAAGGTTTACATTCGCGGCTGCAAAACTATAGCCTGAAAACTGTTGACAGAGTGTTGCCGCTTGAGTTTTTGCTGCCTGTACAGCAGCCAGGCGATTTAAGAAACCGCGGGCTTTAACCCGCAGAGTTCCATGTGAAATTATGACTAAGTTGGCGTTTTTTTTAACCATAATCGGTGTTTTGTTCCTAATTCTTTATTGGATAGTAACGCCTGTTATGGGTGCGGCTTTAACAGTGGTTTCTCTTCCGTTTAGTTTAGTCAGCGGAATTTTGATTTATCAAAAACATAAGCTAAAGAAAGAGTATGATGATATGGTGACGGCTTTTCAGATTGAGAAAGAGGATATCATAAAAGAGATACAAAAAAAAGAAAAACGGCGACAGGAGCAGTCAGATATAATTCGGGGATTTAGTAAAGAGCTTTCTGTGGTTTTTAATAAAGAGCAGCTTTTAAGGATTATTGTGCAGCAGTTTTCTCAAATTACGCAGTCTTCTTCGGGAGAAAGTCAATGTTTTCTTTTGGTAAATGATCCGGGAACTGAAGAATTTACTTACGAGATTGGTTATAACTTGGATAGGAATAGTTTGCGTGCAATGAATTTTTCCGCAAAAGATGATGTTATCCAAACAGTGGTAAAATCAAAAAAAATATCAACTTATGTTAGTGATATTTTCGGCGGAGATTCAAATATACGTTATTTCTGGAAAGAAGACAGGCTGACGTATCTTTCTCAATTGGGTTCCTTGGCTTTGATTCCGCTTGTTCTTGAGGATAATGTTTGGGGAATTATAGTTATATTTTGCGGCGAGGATGCTGCGGCGCGGATAAAAAATGAAGAAGGATTCATTCTTTTGCTTGTGGCTCAGGCGGCAATTGCTTTGGGCAGTGCTATTCATCGCGGTTTGGCTTCAGTTGACCGTCTTACTCAATTATATAATAGGACGTTTTTACAAAAAAGAATGCTTGAAGAGATAGAATTTTGCAACCGCCAGTTATTGCCGTTAAGCTTGATGATGATTGATATAGATTTTTTTAAAGAAGTAAATGATACTTACGGCCATCAAGAAGGGGATATGGTTCTCAAAAAGATAAGCCAGATTATTACTAATAATGTGCGGCTAACAGATATTTGCGCTCGTTATGGCGGAGAAGAGTTTGTCGTAGTTTTACCCGGTATCGCTGAGATCGCCGGTGATAAATTCTCTATTGCGGAAAGGCTGCGTAAATCTGTTGAAAGCGCTGATTTTTTCGTTGGAGTAAATAAACGCATAAGAGTTACGGTAAGCGTTGGAGTTTCAGTACGGCGGGCTCCAGATGATCAGGATTTAAATATGGAGAATTTGATCAAAAAAGCGGATGAACTGCTCTATAAAGCGAAAAAAGAGGGCAGAAACAGAGTTTGTTATTCGCCGGCAGAGGCTTAAGAAAGTCAATCGGGCAAAAAAGAAGGTATCTAATGTTTAAAAACTATAGGGAATCTATAGGCTTGGAAATAGGCGACGGATTAGTAAAAGCAATGCAGATCCGTTCTACAGACAAGGAAAACAAACTTCTTGGATTCGAAATAGTAGAAGTTAATTTTCGTGATGGCCGTCAGGGTATTGTCAATGCGATAAAAGCTGTTCTGGAAAAACTTGGCGTTAATAGGAAAAAGCAGGAGATTAATATTTCAGTTTCCGGCGAATCTGTTATGGTCAGGGATATTCATTGGCCGCAAATGAGCGATGACGAAATCAGGAAAGCGCTTAAGTTTGAGGTTGAGCGCCAAGTGCATTATAAGATTGATGAGATTGTTTTTGATTATTATTCTGTGTTGGATAAAACTATAGCAGAAACAAAAACCCGGGTGATATTAGTTGCCGCTAAAAAGGATTTGATAGAAAATTATGCCGGCCTGATTGAAGCCGCAGGTTATCAATGCGGTTTTGTTGAAGTAGATACTTTCAGCCTTTTGAATTGTTTTTATGTTAATGGGCCGCAGGTTTCTCCAGGAAAGGCGGTTGCGATTATAAATGTCGGGATGGAAGTGACGAATATCGATATCATAAAAGGCAGAATTGTCGGATTAACAAAGGATGCTTTTGTTGCTTGGAGTAACTTGATTGACGCTTTGCCTGAAAATTTCGAGCTTGATTTTACAAATATTAATGCGCTTAAAGGAATCATGGGCTCGGATGATATTTATGAATTGAGTCTATTTATTATCAACGCACTTTCTAATCAAATTCGAAGGACTATCGAATTTTATGAAAGCCAGGGCAGAGATACCGTTGATGAGATTTTTTTGAGCGGCAAAGTAGTAATGTATAAAAATCTTGATAAGCACTTGCAGAACATTCTTGGGTTGAAGGTGACGCGTTGGAATCCTATAAACAGCATCGACTGTAGCGCGCATAATTTAGATAAAGAGAAAATCCAAAAAAATTCGGAAATGATGGCGTTATGCGCAGGCCTGGCTTGCCACCGATCGTTCGAGATTAATCTTTTGGCTGCGAAAAAAGAAAAAAAACAAAACAAGCTTGTTGCTTTTTTGATCGAATATAAAGGCTTGTTATTAACGTTTCTGATATGTTTGAGTGTTTTTATCAGCTTATGGATAGTGCTTATTACACAGGTAAAAACAAAGGAAAAAAATATTAAAATTCTTTTGAGGGAAAATGAAAAGCTCGCGTCTGTTATTGCTGAAATAGAAGAGATGAAAATGGGAAAGATGAAACTTAAAGAGCAAGAGCAAATTGCCCGTATTTTGCTTTCGCGGCGGATATATTGGAGCCGCAAATTTTACGATTTAAGTAAATGCCTTCCTGAAAAGATTTGGCTGACGGAGGTATATATTAAAGGAGCGGAACGTGTTTCCCATAAAGATCTTTTTGATTTCGAGATAAATCGGGGGTTGGGGAAAATAGCTGATTTGTCGAGTCCCACTATCAGTCAGGAAAAAATTCCGGAAATAAGTTTCGTGATTAAAGGAATCGCTTATTCCGCGCAGGAGGAAACAATGCTTTCGGACATAAATTCTTTCATATATGCTTTAAAAGAAAATAAAAATTTTATACAGGACTTTAAAAGAATCGAATTGAAAAGGTCGTTTCGCCAGCTTATTAAAGATACTGCGACGATGAGGTTTGAGATTGAGTGTTTTATAAAATAAAGGCTTTTTTATGAAAAGGAATTTAAGCAAAAAAGAACAGGTTATGATTTCTGGTATAATATTGATTTTTTTGCTAATGGTTATGGCTTATAGTTTTATTTTTCAGCCTTTGATTAAAACGCTTATTGAGGATTCAAAAAAAGAAAATATTATGATAGAGCAAATGAAAAATGCCGAGAATATGGTTGCTGATAAAGAACGTTTGACAAAAGAAGTGGAAGAGGTCAAAAATAAAATCAAGTTTTATGAGCAGCGCCTGCCGTCAAAAGTCGATATTCCCCAGGTTTTAAGCGAATTGATAGATATAGGCAAGAAAACCAATGTAATATTTGATTCAATAGAACCATTGAATCCGGAAAAAATAACGATTAGTGAAATTGAGGGAAAGAATTATTTGGAAATACCTATTGAAATAAGGCTAAAAGGCGGATATCATGAGTTCGCTAAATTTGTTAATGAAATTGAAAATTTCAGACGATTCATGAAGGTTGATCAAATTAAGATCAGTTTAAATCAGGCTTCCAAAACAAAGCATGATATTAGTCTGGTAGTTAGCGCTTTTGGAGTTGAAGAAATTTCAAAAAAAGGTAAAGGGGCAAACTAAAATGAAGTTCAGGCGCGGAATTTTGATTGCAGTTTTAATCGTATTAATACAGATTTGCTCAGTTTTAGCGCAAAATAGTTTAGATGAGGAAGAATCAATCAGTTTTGAAGGGTTTGTTTATGAATCAGAAGCGAACCGGGATCCTTTCTTTTCTCTGCTTGATAATTCTGGAGTGTTTATGGATGAACAAGGACCGAAAAAAGAAGAAATATTGATGGAGCGTGTGCAAAAAGTGAGTGTAAATGGCGTTATCTGGGACCAGGATATGCCGTTAGTTATGATCAATAAAAAGATTTACAAAAAAGGGGATATGATTCAGGAAGGGTTGCTGGTAAAGGAGATTAGAGCGGAAAGCGTAACGCTAGGTTATGAAGATCTTACGCATGTAATTTCCCTTGTAAAAAGGAAAAATCTAGATTAGCAAGGAGGAATAGATGAAAAAAATCGAAAGGTTCTCAAGGAAGAGGGTAATATTAGTGTTGCTCTTGCCCGTTTTAATAATTAACTTTTGCATTAGCGGATATGTCGGTTTTGCTTTTGCTGAGGATGATTCTCAAACGGAGTTAAATGCTTGCGGTTTAGAAAAAAATATTGAAAGTGGCGGAGATGAAAAGCTAGTAACGATAAATTTTACTGAAACTGATATGCGGGAAGTGCTCAACATATTGGCATACAAAGGAGGAGTAAATATCGTTGCCGGGGATGATGTTATTACTATGGTATCTGTCCAGTTGAAAGATGTCCCTTGGGAACAGGCATTAGACGTAATTTTAAAGACTTATAATTATACCTATAAAAAAGACGGGAATTTGATTCGGGTTATGAGCCTGGCGAGGGCGCTCGAAGAGGAAGGAAAGATTCCTTTAGTAACGAAAATTGTTCCGCTTAATTTTGCTAATGTAAAAGAGCTTAAGTCGTCTTTAGAAAAAGTATTGAGTAAGCGCGGGACCTTAGAAATTGATGAACGCACTAATTCGTTAGTTATTACGGATATCCCGGAAACAGTTAATGACATTGAGAGGGCAGCGCTGGAACTTGATAGCAGGACGCCGCAAGTACTTATTGAAGCAATGATGGTAGATGTTAAAATTACCGATAAGGATCAATGGGGTACAATGCTAACAGTTTTAGATCTTAAGTCAAATAACAATGCAAGTAATCTCGTAACAAACATGCCAGGAGATCAAACGAATACATTTTCTTTTGGGGCAGTTACAGATGCCCTTGATATTACATCGGTGCTTGACGTATGGATAGCACAGCAGAAAGCAACTATTTTAGCGAATCCTAAGGTTTTGACTCTTGATAATGAAGCGGCTAAAATCGCTATTACCGAAGAGATTCCCTATCTTGAAACAGTTGATTCGGGCTCAGGCACTACGACAAATGTAAAATTTAAAGAAGCAGGGATTAAGCTTTCTGTTACGCCGCATATAACAAGCGGCCAGTTTATTTCAATGAATGTTAAGCCGGAACAAAGTTTTAAATCAGGGGAATTGCTTGGCCAGCCATTAATTGATAAACGCGAGGCTGAAACAAACCTATTAGTCAAAGACGGGCAAACAATTGTAATAGGCGGGCTGCGCCAGTTTAAGGATAACGCTACATACGAGAAGGTTCCTATTTTAGGAGATGTCCCGTTTTTTGGATTATTTTTCAGAAAAAGAGTAATTGAACAAATAGAAACTGAATTAATATTGTTTGTTACGCCCCATATTATTAGAGAGTCATTGTTAAGCGATAGAGAATTGGAATTTCTTGAGATGCTTGATAATACTGAAAAAGTTGAGATTGATGAGCGCACAGAAATGCAGCGTTTAAAAGATGGCACGGATATGCTGGTTGAAAAATTAAAAGCTTTAAAAATAGAAAAAAGAGAAGTCGATAAACGAAGGAAAAATAGTGAGCAAACTTCAGGGAGAGCAGAAAGGCAGTCTTTAAAGCGGAAACGCATAGAAGAAGATGTAAAACCTGTTAAGAAGGTGCAAGCTGAGAAAAAAAGAGAGAGGAGGGGGCAGAGGCAGATAACAGAAAAGCCAGTTGACCCTGCGGTTATTGAAGAAAAAAAAGTTGTTGCTGAGGAAAAGGCAGAAGATGAGTTTTATTTTGAAGGAACAGCATTAGATTATGAAGCTGCGCAACTTAAAGCTTCTTTGGAAAAGCTGAAACAATTGGAAAATTAAGTTTTACTTGAATGGCTATGATGCATTTCTTGAATTTTGAAAATATGCAAAAACTCAACCAAATCTACAGGGCTTGACAATCCGTTATTTATCCGTATAATAATATATTGCTTCATCTGAGCGTAAATTTTATGAAGTGGGAAGATATTCCCACTTTTTTTGTGGAAAAATTTTATGGATAATTCGTATGAATGCATAAAAAAAATTACGGAAACTGTTATAAAAGCTGAAAATGCCGAAATAATAGATGTTAAAATTTCAGAACAAGGGAACAGTTGCGTATTAAAAGTGATTGCTGATAAAAATGGCGGTATTTTGCTAGATGAGTGTGTCCGGATTAATCGGCTGATTCGGTTAGAAATAGAGGAAACATTTAAGTCATTAAATATTGCTGTGGAGGTTTCTTCTCCCGGATTAGATAGAGTTTTAAAATCTGAAGATGATTTTAAAAAGGTTTTAGGTAAGATAGTAAGAATAATTACACGTATACCTGTAAATAATAAGGTTGAATACGGCGGAAAGATTCTGGCTGCGGATGATGGTATCATAATATTGGAAATGGGAAATGGACAAAATATGAAAATACCAATTACTGAAATCAAAAGAGCTAAATTGGAGATTAGGTGGTAATTATGAGAAATGAATTATTACTTGTTTTGGATTATATTCAAAGAGAAAAGGGTATTGATAAAAGTGTCGTAGTTTCTGCGGTAGAGGCAGCTTTATTATCGGCTGCACGCAAGCGTTACGGAGAGGATGCGCAAATAGAAGTAAGCATTGATAGAGCTACGGGGGAAATAATAGTTTTACGTGAAGGCAAAAAAGTTGATTCTGGAAATTTTGGCCGAATTGCCGCCCAGACAGCTAAGCAAATAATCACCCAAAAGATACGTGAAGCGGAAAGAGAAGTAGTATTTAGCGATTATCAGGCTAAGGTAGGAGATATAACAAATGGTATAGTGCATCGTTTTGAGCGCGGGAACATAATTGTTGACCTGGGAAAAACCGAGGGTGTATTATCATTTAAAGAGATTCTTCCTAAAGAGGAATTTAACCAAGGCAGCCGTGTTCGTGCGCTGATTCTGGATGTGAAAAAAACCAGTAAGGGGCCGCAAATTATTCTTTCCCGTACTAATGCAGGGTTTGTTAAACGTCTTTTTGAATTGGAGGTTCCGGAAATTTACGAAGGGATAGTTGAAATTAAGTCGATTTCACGTATCGCGGGAGAGAGGACAAAAGTAGCTGTTAATTCAAAGGATGATAAGATTGATAGTGTTGGCGCTTGTGTCGGTGTGCGCGGGTCTCGCATAAAAAATATTGTCCGTGAACTGCATGGAGAAAGGGTTGATATTGTGCGCTGGAGTGAAGATATTAAGGAATATGCCAGGGCGGCTTTAAACCCTGCGAAAATAGATAAGATTGATTTATATTTAGAAGATAAAAAGATGGATATAGATGTTGCAGATGACCAGTTGTCACTGGCAATCGGGAAAAAGGGGCAAAATGTCCGCCTGGCTTCAAAGCTGATAGGATGGTCAATAAATATCAGAGGCCAGGTGGTTGCTAAGGAAGAAGAAAAGGATCTTATTATTCAGGAAGAAACTCAGCCAAGCAGCAATAAACTTGCGAAACTTGAAGGGATTGGCAAAAAAACTTGTGATGCTTTAATTGAAGCTGGATATAATAATCTGGAATTATTGGCAAATGCCCAAGTAAGTGAGTTGGTTGAAATTAAAGGTGTTGGCAAAAAGCGTGCCGAACAGATAATAGAACAAGCAAAAAAATTAATTTGAGAACGGAGTTTTTATGGGAGTTCGAGTCTATCAGCTGGCGAAAGAGTTAGGGTTTTCGAGTAAAGAACTTATCGAAAAGCTTCAAGGTTTGCATGTTGATGTTAAAGGGCATATGAGTGTTCTTGATGAAGAAACTACAGAGTTGATCAGGCATGAGATTGAAAGCACGAAGACGGCTACGCCAAAAATAAAATCTGAAAAGGCTGCTCCGGATAAAATAATCAAAATAAAATTTCCTATCTCGGTAAAAGATTTGGCGGTTAAATTACAGGTAAGCGTTAATGACTTGATTAAAAAATTGATGTCATTTAAGATTTTGGCAAATATTAATCAGGTTTTGGATGAGGATACGCTTAACTCTATAGCTGCTAAACTTGGTGTTTCTTTTGAAAGGGAGCTTACGGAAGAAGAAGCTTTGATTTCAAGCCATTTAAAAGGCGAAGAAAAAAATTTGGTTTTACGTTCTCCTGTAGTAACCCTTATGGGGCATGTTGACCATGGTAAAACGTCGTTATTAGATGTTATCCGAAAGTCAAAGGTTGCGGATAAAGAATCAGGAGGGATTACTCAGCATATCGGCGCGTATAAAGTCGGTGTTTTAGGCAAAACAATAACTTTTCTAGATACTCCGGGGCACGAGGCTTTTACCGCGATGAGGGTGCGCGGCGCTAATATAACGGATATAGTTATAATTGTTGTTGCTGCCGACGACGGAATTATGCCTCAGACGATTGAAGCAATAAATCATGCGAAAGCAGCCAATGTGTCAATGGTTATAGCAGTGAATAAGATGGATGCTCCGGGAGCGGATATTGATAATGTCAGAAGGCAGCTAGCGGAAATGGATTTAACCTGCGAGGAATGGGGGGGTAAAACAATTGTCGTCGGGGTGTCTGCCAAAAAGGGAACGGGGATTGAGCATTTACTTGAAATGATTCTGCTTGAATCGGAAATGCTTGAGCTGCGGGCTGATCCTAACCGGCCGGCAAAGGGGATTATTATCGAGAGTAAACTATTAAAGGAAAGCGGGCCTGCTGCCACGGTTCTGGTACAAAATGGAACACTTAGGTTGGGAGATGTTTTTGTTTGCGGTTTAACCTGCGGTAAAATAAAGGCGATGATTAATGACCGGGGAGAACGAGTTCAAGATGCTGGCCCGGCTACTCCGGTTGAGATTTTAGGTTTGTCGGGAGTCCCACAGGTTGGCGATACTTTTTATGTTGTCGAAGATGAGAAGAAAGCAAAAGAAATTTCTCAGAAAAAAACAGAAACTGAACGAGAACAGAAATTGATACCGACTCAAAGAGTTAGCCTCGATCAGCTTTTTCAAAGCGCTCAAGAAGGACAGTGTAAGGAGCTGAAAATAATTCTTAAGGCGGATGTGCAAGGGTCTTTAGAGGCTTTGTGTAATTCTTTAAAGGAGTTGGCAACGAAGGACATCACGGTAAAAATAATCCATGCGCAGGTAGGAAACATAAATGATTCAGATATAATGCTTGCGGTGGCGAGTAATGCGGTTGTGATTGGTTTCCATGTGGCGATTGATAATAAAGCGAAGGACGAGGCGGAAAAAAAGAATATTGATGTGCGCTTATATAGAATTATTTATGAGGTGATAAATGATGTGCGTTTGAGTATGGAAGGGTTGCTGGAGCCAACCATAAAAGAAACTTTCCTCGGCAGGGCGAAAGTATTAGAGGTTTTTAAGATTTCGAATTATGGAACGATTGCCGGTTGTATGATTGTTAAAGGTAAGTTTATTAGGACTGCGGAATTGATCAGGTTGTTTCGTGCGGAGCAGTGCATGTACGAAGGCAAGCTTTCTTCCTTAAAAAGATATAAAGATGATGTAAAAGAAGTCGGAGAAGGGCTGGAATGCGGAATTGGGCTGGATAAGTTTATGGCAATACAACAGGATGATATTATTGAATGTTATCAAATTGAAAAGATAGCAGGAAGATTGTAATGTGAAAAAAGAAAAAAAAATAATTTTAAGCGGAATGCGCCCAACGGGAAAACTCCATTTAGGGCATTTAGTTGGTGCGCTTAATAACTGGTCAAAGCTGCAAAATGAATATAATTGTTTTTTTATGGTAGCTGATTGGCATGCTTTGATGAGTGAGTATGAAAACCCTGCCAGTTTGCGGGAATATTCAATTGATAATGTTATTGACTGGATTAGTTGTGGAATTGACCCGCAAAAAGCAACATTGTTCATTCAGTCGCAGGTCCCGGAGCATCTTGAGCTTTTCATGATTTTTTCCTGTATTAGCCCGTTAGGCTGGCTGGAACGTTGCCCTACATATAAAGAACAATTGCGCGAATTGACAACTAGGCATATTAATACGTATGCTTTTTTAGGTTATCCGGTTTTACAGGCTGCAGATATTCTTTTATATAAAGCGGAAGTTGTTCCTGTTGGTGAAGATCAACTTCCCCATCTTGAACTTACAAGAGAAATTTCATCAAGGTTTAATTATCTTATGAAAGAAGACGTTTTTCCTCAACCGCAAGCGCAATTGACTGAATTCCCCAGGCTTCTAGGGCTTGACGCTAGAAAAATGTCTAAAAGCTACGATAATTATATCAGCCTTTCGGATGTTCCAGAGTTAGTAAATAAAAAAGTCATGGGAATGTTTACTGATCCTCAAAGAATAAAAAAGACCGATCCGGGACATCCGGAAGTATGTAATTTATATAACTACTATAAGATTTTTTCATCGGAAGAGTTTTGCCTTACTATTGAAACTGATTGCCGCAAAGCAGTTATCGGGTGTACAGATTGCAAGAAAAAGTTAGCAGGTATTTTAAATAAATGCCTTGCCCCGATACAGGAAAAAAGAGCCCAATTAATTGCGGATAAACAAAAAATAATGGATATTTTAGAAACAGGCAGTAAAAAAGCCCGCAGTGCGGCAATGGCAACTATGCAAAGGGTAAGAAAAACTATCGGCATATGAGTTATAAAATTAAGTTGGAAATTTTTGAAGGGCCGTTGGATTTATTATTATATTTGATAAAAAAAGATCATCTTAATATCCATAATATTCCGATAGCGCAGATTACTGAACAATATTTACAATACCTGGAGTTGATGCAGCTCTTGGATTTAAATATTGCCGGTGAATTTATTGTGATGGCGGCAACATTAATGCATATTAAATCAAAGATGCTGCTTCCTCCGGATGAAACTGAACAGGAGGCGATTGAAGATGATGATCCTCGTGAGGAATTAGTTAGGAAACTTCTCGAGTATAAGAAATTCAAGGAAGCGGCGGGATTCCTTGAAAATTGTGAATCAATCCAAAGAAAGGTTTTTAAACGGGTAAACCCTGGAGCAAATATTGAAGCAGAAGAAGAGGTGTTTTTCGAAACCAGCCTTTTTGATTTGATCAGTGCTTTTTCTAAAGCGCTCAAAGAAATTCCGCGTGATATATTTCGTGAGATTATTAATGATGAATTTACGGTTTCAGGCAAGATCCATGATTTGCTGCATATACTGGTTAAAAAGAAAAAGATATTATTGACTGATTTATTCATTCAATCTAAGAATAAGAATGAAATCATCGCAACTTTTTTAGCGGTTTTAGAACTTATTCGGCAGAAAGAAATTGTTGCTGCGCAAAAAGATCTTTTTGGTGGGATTTTTATTTTTCTTAATGAGGAGCGTATTGTGCCTGCTATGCATGTGAGTACAATTTAGAGGTGATGGATATGAATGAAATGCAAGTTAAGCAGATTATTGAAGCATTATTATTTGTTTGCGAAAAACCGCTAACCTTAAAACAAATCCAGGAAGTTTGTTCGGATTTTGAACTTACGCAGGTTAGATTAGCCATAAAATCTTTGCAGGAAGATTATAATAATTCTGAACGCGGGATTCAGGTAACTGAAGTTGCCGGAGGATACCAGTTTGCAACACATCCGGATTGCGCAGAACATATTAAAAAGCTTTATAAGACACGCAGGATTTTTAGGCTTTCTGCGCCTGCTCTTGAAACTGTGGCAATTATAGCATATAAACAGCCGATAACTAGGGCTGAAATAGAATTTATCCGGGGTGTTAATGTAGATGGTGTGGTTAAAACACTTGAGGAAAGAGGATTAATAAAGGAAAAAGGAAGAAAAGAAGTCCCTGGTAAACCGATTCTTTACGGAACAACAGAAGAGTTTTTGCATTATTTCGGCTTAAAATCAGTGGATGAATTACCAAGCCTTGAAAGTTATATCGATACTTTGTCTAAGCACGAAGAAAATATGGCTAAATCTGAAGAAGAGATAAAAGTTCAGGATCAAAGTCCTGAAAATACGCCTGCTCAGGAAGAACCGGATTTACCGCAAGACCTGACAAAGGCGGAACAATATGAAGCAACAACAGAAGAGGGAGAGGTTAAAAATGAGCAAAGTGAGCATTCAGAATCTGCGAAAAGCAATTGATGCTTTAGATGAAAAGCTGATTGCCATTTTGAATGAACGCACAAAACTGGCAATTGATATCGGCAAATTAAAATCGCGGTTAAAAAAACCAGTATATACACCGGCACGAGAACAACAGATTTATGCACATATTAAAAAATTCAACAAAGGCCCTTTAAAACCCGAAATGCTTATGGCAGTTTATCGGGAAGTAATGTCTTCAACGATTATGCTGCAAAAACCAATGAAAGTTGCTTATTTGGGTCCGCAGGCGACTTTTACTCATCTGGCAAGCATGAAAAGGTTCGGCTCTGCTGTAGATTATAAGGGAATGCAAACGATAACCGATGTTTTTAACGAAGTAGAACGCGGGAATTGTGATTTCGGAGTTGTCCCGGTGGAAAATTCAATAGAAGGTGCGGTGAATCATACCTTGGATATGCTGGTTGATACTGATTTGAAAATTTGTTCGGAAATCCTGCTGGATATTTCGCATAATTTACTAGCCAATTGTTCAATTAATGAAATAAAAAGGATTTACTCTAATCCGCAGGTTTTTGGACAATGCCGTCTTTGGCTGGAAAGCAATTTACCGAACCGTGAACTTATTGAAGTTAGCAGTACGACAAAAGCTGCAGAAATTGCAAAGCTGGAAAAGGGATCAGCTGCTCTTGCCAGCAGCTTGGCGGCGCAGATATATAAGCTAAAACTTATTGTGGAATCCATAGAGGATAGCCCGCATAATGTTACGCGTTTTCTAGTGATCGGAAAAAAAGAAGCAAGCCGGACCGGGCATGACAGGACTTCCATTGTTTTTTCGGTTAAGGATAAGGTCGGTGCATTGCATGATATGCTGGTGCCTTTTAAAATCATGAAGATAAATTTAACGAAAATAGAATCAAGGCCTTCAAAGAAGAAAGCCTGGGATTATTATTTCTTTGTTGATATGCAGGGGCATATAAGTGGTAAAAATTGTATATGAATTTAAAACACCTTGTCAGGCCTTGTGTTTGCTCGATAAAGCCATATGTGCCGGGTAAGCCGATTGAAGAGTTGAAAAGAGAATTAAAGCTAAAAAATGTTTATAAGATGGCTTCTAATGAAAATGCGCTCGGCCCTTCGCTGAAAGCTGTTTCTGCGCTTAAAAAATCTTTGCGTGATATCCATTTTTATCCTGATGGAAACTGCTTTTATCTAAAAAAAGCGTTGGCGAAAAAATATAATCTGAATAATGATAATATTATCGTTGGAAACGGCTCCGATGAACTTATTGTATTAAGTTTGCGGGCTTTTATCAATAAAGGCGATGAAGTGATTATCGCTGATCCGACATTTCTTGTATATAAATTGGCGGCAACAATTGAGGAGGCTAAGATAATAACCGTGCCTTTAAAAGCGTTTAGATATGATTTGCCGGCTATGAAGGCTAAGATAAATTCACGCACTAAAATGATTTTTATCGCAAATCCGGATAATCCTACCGGCAGCTACGTTACACAGAGCGAAGTGGAAAGTTTTTTTAAAGGATTGCCAGAGCATGTTATAGTATTTTTTGATGAGGCTTATTATGAATATCAGGAAACTAAGGATTATCCTGATACTATGAAATATATAGGACATAAAAATATAATCATTAGCCGGAGTTTTTCAAAAGCTTATGGGCTTGGAGGAATGCGTGTCGGATGGGCGGCGGCGAATAAGGAAATGATTAGCTATCTTAATCAGGTGCGGGAGCCCTTTAATGTTAATCGGCTGGCGCAGGCAGCAGCTGTGGCTGCATTAGAAGATAAGAAGCATATCTTGAAATCACGCCAGATGGTACGTTGCGGTAAACGTTATTTCTATAATGAATTTAAAAAAATAAGATTATTCTTTGTCCCGAGTGCTGCGAATTTTGTTTTGGTAAATGTTGGCATGAATAGTACAGTGGTTTATCAAAAATTACTTCAACAAGGTATAATTGTAAGAGATATGACTGATTGGGGGCTTAAAAACTTTATCCGGGTGACTATAGGAAAACCTAAGGAAAATAAGCTTTTTATTTCGCATTTAAAAAAAATAATTGGAAAACATAAATGAAGCTAACCCGGGATAAAGACATGGGTTTTCAGAGCGTTTGGGATAAAATCGTCAAGTAAAGGAGATCTTAACGTGATTATCGTTTTAAAGCCAAAAACAAGTAAAAAAGAAAAGGAAAAAGTTATAAAAAAAATCCATTCTCTTGGACTTAAAACTATGGTTTCCCAGGGAGTGGAACGTACGATTATCGGTGTGATCGGGGAAGAGGATGCTTTGCGTGTTCAGCCGCTGGAGGCTTTCCCCGGCGTAGAAAAAGTTATCCCTGTGCTAGCGCCGTATAAACTTGTTTCTCGTGAGTTTAAACCGCAGAACAGTGTTGTTAAAGTCAAGAATGTTTCAATCGGCGCCAAACAGATAGTGATTATGGCAGGGCCCTGCGCGATCGAAAATCTGAAAACATTGCGTGCTATAGCTAAATCCGTTAAAGAAAGCGGGGCAACGGTTTTACGCGGCGGCGCTTTTAAACCAAGAACTTCTCCTTACTCCTTTCAAGGGCTGGGAAAAGAAGGCTTGAAGATGATGAGGGATGTAGCCGAAGAATATGGGTTGGTAAGTATTACGGAGGTTATAGACCCAAGGGATGTCGATCTTTTGGCCAAGTACGTGGATATTTTGCAGGTTGGCGCCCGCAATATGCAAAACTTTAATTTATTAAAAGAATTAGGTAAGATTAAAAAGCCTATTTTACTAAAACGAGGAATGATGTCAACGATTAAGGAATTTCTTATGAGTGCGGAGTATATATTAAGCGAAGGAAATTTTAATGTCATTCTTTGTGAACGCGGTATCCGTACTTTTGAAAATTTTACCCGTAATACATTGGATATAAATGCTGTTCCGGCAATTAAAATGCTTAGCCATTTACCGGTTATCGTAGATCCAAGCCATGCGACAGGCAAATGGGAACTGGTAACTGCTGTTAGCAAAGCAGCAATTGCTGCCGGAGCCGACGGGCTTATTGTGGAGGTCCATACTCATCCTGAGCAGGCAGCATCTGACGGTGAACAATCATTGAAACCGTTGAATTTCAGGAATATGGTAAAAGAAGTTGCCGCAATAGCTAAAGCGTTAAAAAGGAAGGTATAATGAAAAAACATTTTAAAAAAGCAGTAATTTTCGGTCCCGGATTGATTGGAGGTTCAATAGGCATAAATTTACGGAAAAAAGCTATTGCCGATATAGTAATCGGCGTAGCCAGGCATAAATCAACTTTGCAAAAAGCAAAAAGTAAAGGTGCGATTGATCAATGGCAGTTTGATGGCGATATGGCGGTTCTTGATGCCGACCTAATAATTCTCGCTACCCCAGTTGAGACTATAAAGAAATTAATTGTTTCTTTAAGTTCTTTGCTTCAAAATGGCTGTATAATTATTGATGTGGGCTCGACTAAAGCGGAAATAGTACAGTTTGCAGAAAGAATTTTACCAAAAAGCGTATATTTTGTAGGCACTCATCCTATGGCTGGTTCAGAAAAAGCAGGGGCTGAATTTGCTAATGAAAATTTATTCCTCAATTCGTTTTGCTTTATAGCAAAGACTAAAAGTACTAATTCCCAGGCTGCCGCCACAGTAAATTATATTTGGAAAATGCTAGGGGCTAAAACGATTGTTATCTCTCCTGAACTTCATGATATGATTGCCGCGCAAATAAGCCATCTTCCGCATATGATCAGCGCTCTTCTGGTTGAAAGTATTGAAGAAAAATTCTTACGATATGTTTCTACGGGATTCAAAGATACTACCCGCATTGCTTCAGGAGCGCCGGAAATCTGGTCTGATATAGCTTTAAGCAACCGAAAAGCTATACTGCATGCGATTGGTATTTTTGAGAAAAAATTAATAAAATTTAAAAGTTATTTAAAAAAGGAAGAGCAGGAATCTTTAGCGCACTGTCTAATGCGAGCTAAAAATAAGAGGGATAGAATCGGATAAACCCAAAATTTGCCGCCAGGCAGGCAATTTTTGGGATAAAAAGGTTAAATATGATTGTTGCTATTGATGGGCCAGCAGGCGCGGGAAAAAGTACGGTAGCTAAGTTGCTTGCAGAAAAATTAAGATTTTTGTATATTGATACCGGGGCAATGTATCGAGCGCTGACGTTGAAAGCTATAGAAACTGGGGTGAGTTTTTCGGATATTAATGGCTTAATTTTACTTGCGCAAAGTACGCAATTAAGACTTGAAAAGGCTAATATAAATTCAGAGACAATTATTTTGCTGGATGGCCGTAATGTTTCAGAGGAAATTCGTCTTCCGGAAGTTACGAATTCTGTGTTTCATCTTGCCGGGATTTCCCAGGTAAGAAAGCTTATGGTTCACTGGCAAAGGGAGTATGGGGTTGGGAACGACATTGTTATGGAAGGTAGGGATATCGGAACCGTTGTTTTCCCCGAAGCGGAAAAAAAGGTTTATTTAGACGCCTCGGTTAATATTAGGGCTAAGCGGCGTTATGAGGAATTAAAAGTAAAAAATATGGATATCAATATGGATGATCTTATAGTACAGATCAAGGATCGTGATTATAAGGATAAATCACGCTTTTGCGGGCCGTTAAAAATGGCCCAGGACGCTTTTTATCTGGATAGTTCCGTATTGTGCATAGAAGAGGTAGTAAATAGAATTTTCGCATATGTCAAATCGTAAAAGAAAAAAGTATTTATTTTACAGGTTGTGCCGGTTTGTTTTATTTTTGCTGCTTAAGGCCTTTTTTTTCTTCAAGTCTAGCGGAAGGCAGTATTTGCCTAAAAATGGCGGGTGCATTATCGCGTCAAACCATTTAAGCTTTTTGGATCCGATTGTTTTGAGTGTTGCCAGTACTCGTATTTTAAGCTTTATGTCCAAAGAGGAGTTGTTTAGAAATAAGTTATTTGCCAAGCTGATTACCGCTTTGAATGCGTTTCCTTTGCATAGGGAGGGAACGGATATAAAAGCTATGCGTAGTGCTATAGATAAGTTAAAAAACGGAGACACGTTGATTATATTCCCGGAAGGGACACGAAGTACCAGCGGGGAGGTTCAGCAGGGTAAAATCGGGATAAGTATGCTTGCGGCCTGGGCCAATGTCCCTGTAGTGCCTGCTTTTATCGAGGGCACAGATATGGCATTGCCTGCCAAATCAAAGAAAATAAACTTTTTCTGCAGTATAAAGGTTAGTTTTGGAGAGCCGCTTTTGTTTATGAAAAGCGGGAGTGCGCTATCCTCTAAGGAGCAATACCAGATTTTTTCTGACAAAGTGATTTTGGCAATAAAGGAATTGAAAAATAAAAAAGCTTGTAAAGGCTAGTCTTATTTGTTATACTTTTACATCAAAATAAAAAAGAAAAAGGAGGTTGATTATGTTATGTCACGCAAGAAAAAGAAATTTGCAGTTCTTGATGAGGTAGATCAGCAGCAAGAGGGGGTGTTTGCTCAGGAGTTAGAAAAGTATTATCGGGAAAATACTACTACTACTACTATTTTAAGCGAAGGTGAAATCATCGAAGGGAAGATAGTAGGTGTTAGCGAAAAAGAGGTGATGGTAGATATTGGCTACAAGTCCGAAGGTATCCTGGCGATTGATGAATTTGATGACCCTGCCGATATAAAAATCAATGAAAAAATCAATGTTTTCCTTGAAACCAAAGAAGATGAAAACGGCATGGTGATTGTTTCCAAACGTAAGGCTGATCGTACTCTTGGTTGGGAAAGGATAGTGAACAACTATAAAGAAGGGGATACTATTGAAGGTAGAATTTCGCGGAAAGTAAAAGGCGGGTTAATGGTAGACATAGGACTTGATGCTTTTCTCCCTGCTTCTCAAGTATCTCTGCGAGGGGCGCAGAATATAGACCAGTATGTTGGCAATACGTATAAGTTTATGATTGTAAAGGTGAATAAGCCGAGAAAAAATATTGTATTGTCAAGACGGGAACTTTTATTTAAAGAAAGAGAAGAAAATAAGGAAAGACTGTTAAAGGAAATCGCTGTCGGCCAGATTCGCAGCGGAATAGTAAAGAACATTGCTGATTTCGGTGTTTTTATTGATCTTGGCGGAGTTGACGGGCTTTTACATATTACAGATATGAGCTGGGGCAGAATCAGTCATCCTTCCGAGATGGTTGCTATCGGTGATACTATAGAAGTAAAGATTCTTGATATTGAAAAAGAAACCATGAAAATATCACTTGGGTTAAAACAGAAGACTGCAAGCCCTTGGTCCGGTATTCAGGCAAAATATCCGATAGGAACGAAGTTAAAGGGTAAAGTAGTTAACCTGGTTCCTTATGGCGCTTTTATTGAACTTGAAAAGGGTGTTGAAGGATTGATTCATATATCGGAATTTTCATGGACAAGACGCATAAGCCACCCATCAGAAATGCTTGCTATCGGGGATATCGTTGAAGCGGTGGTTTTAAATCTTGATGTTGATAACCAGAAGATAGCTTTAGGAATAAAACAGACAGAAAATGATCCCTGGCAGGGTATCAGCGCGAAATACCCGGGAGGGACAAAAGTTAAAGGCCGGGTGCGTAATTTAACTGATTACGGCGCGTTTGTTGAGCTTGAAGAAGGTATTGACGGGTTAATTCATGTTTCTGATATGTCTTGGACTAAGAAAATAAACAATCCGTCTGAATTTCTCAAAAAAGGCCAAAAGGTTGAAGTGGTAGTGCTAAGCATAGACGAGGTCAATCATAAGATATCTTTAGGCATAAAACAGCTTATTGATGATCCATGGAAAGAAATTGAGCAGCGTTATAGTGTAAATACGGTAATAGAGGGGCCGGTTACAAAAATAACTACTTTTGGAATTTTTGTAGAAATTGAAAAAGAGCTTGAAGGCCTTATTCATATTACTGAAGTTGAGATTGAGCCGACGCTTAAACTTGAAGAATCGTTTAAGGTAGGAGATAAGGTCAAAGCTAAAGTAATAAAGATTGACGGTGAACAAAGAAAAATCGGCTTAAGCATGAAGCAAGCATGAAGCAAGCATGAAGCAAGCATGAAGCAAGCATGAAGCAAGCATGAAGCAGGTTTAACTGATTTTGGATAATTGAAAAAACACAGGCAGTTTGCCTGTGTTTTTTTATTACTTAAAGGGCTTTACTATTTCCGGTCAAAAAAGATATTTTTCCCGCTGGCTGAAAGTGGAATCGCTACAGCCACGTTTACTTGTTTATTTTTGAAGAGGTTGATATTTATTGCCGCTTTTCCCACGGAATACATGATCCGGTTGTCTACGTGAAAGTTAGAGGCAATATCAACTGCAGAGCCGACAGCAATGCCTAAATCCATGCAGTTGTAAGCGCATACCCCTTTTGCTTTGCTTAAAGCTTCACAATCAGCAAAACCGCAAAATCCGCAGTAGGTAAGCCCAATGGGTTCTGTCCTGGTTCCGATAATAACAACTACAGGCGAGTTTTTAATATTAGCCGCGTCACGCTCAAAATTTGGTTTGTTTTCACTTTTTGCGATGCGCAGCATTTCTTTAATAAGTAGATTTTTTTCTTTTCCTTTTTCTACGATTAACGTCAAAATATTATCAACGCCCTTTGCTTTTGGCGCAGTACGGGCTGCGGTGGCCATGAATCCGGAAATTTGTTTTAAAGAACTTTTTTCAACATCTTTTGATTTGCGCATAATAGACTCCTTTACTGAATTTTATCATGAAACCGGCTTATGTCAAGCACAGGGAAAAAGGCGAATTGACTCACATAAAATGTTACCGAAAGAAAATTTCAAAGTATTCGTTGACTCATAAATAATGTTACCCAAAGAAGAACCCCTGAAAGGGGGTTATTATCATGACAATAGGAGCGAAAATGGAATATCTTAACATTATTTTCTTACGGTATAAAAAAGCGAATCGTAAACAAAAAAGCGTTATTCTTAATGAATTCTGCGAAAATTGCGGATATCATCGCAAACATGCTATTCGCGTACTCATAACATTTAAGCGTTTTGCCAAGCCTAAGCTTAAAAAACGAGGCAAACCTTCAATGTATAACACCCCTGCGCTTATCCTGC
>JACQZH010000071.1 GCA_016213925.1 Candidatus Omnitrophota bacterium
ATTTCTTGAAAGAATTATTAAAATGGTGAAGCTCATTGAATATTTTTATCTGGAAGGTAATCCATTTTTTAGAAAGGCAAAATTAAAAAATTTCGTCTAACGGGGAACTCTTTTCTTGACAAACTTTATAGTATGTCCCCTGCTACCTTAGATAAATATAATTAAAAAAGGAGAATAAATGCGAGAAAAACTTTTACCGTTAATAACCCAATTAAAATCCGATAAAAAACTTGTCTCATATGACGAAGCGTCTACAAAACAAGCCGTTATATTACGTATTTTATCTTTGCTTGGATGGGATACTTTTAATATTGATGAAGTTAATCCAGAATATTCAGTTGCAGGCAAAAGAGTTGATTTTTCATTACGTTATTCGAACGTGAATAAAGCATTTATTGAAGTGAAAAAAATCAGTGAAGATTTAGAAAAACACCAAGAGCAACTGTTGAATTATTCCTTTCAGGAAGGCGTAAAGCTTTCGATTTTAACAAACGGAATTACATGGTGGTTTTATCTTCCATTGCATGAGGGCAGTTGGGAACAACGGAAGTTTTATACAATTGAAATATATGACCAAAATGCCGAAGAAATAGTGGACCGATTTATAGATTATCTTGCAAAAGAAAATATAATTTCAGGTAAGGCCATAACAAACGCCGAAGCCATTTATAAAAGTAGGCAAAAAAACTACCTTATCAAAGAAACTCTTCCTAAAGCGTGGAGTAAATTAATTTCCGAACCTAATGAATTACTTATTGATTTACTTGCTGAAGCCACTGAGAAGCTATGTGGCTTTAAACCAGACCATTCAGCGGTCGAGAATTTCATTTCCGCAAACTTTTCGAAGATAGAGTCTCCCTATAGGCCAGAAGCAGAAAAGAAAGCAGATAGATTAAAAATTGTTTCCACGGAAATAAACGGAAGCTATAGCGGCAGGTCGGTTACAGCATTTAATTTTCAGGAGACAAGATACGAAGTAAGATTTTGGAAGGACATGCTTATGGGAATATGCAATATAATGAGTAGCATGCATAGAAATAATTTTGAACGAGTACTGACTCTTCAAGGTACAAAAAAACCATATTTTACTAAAAACGCAAACGAACTAAGGCTTCCGGAAAAGATAAAAAATACTAATATATTCGTGGAGACAAATTTAAGTGCAAATGGAATTGTAAAAATGTGTTTGGATGTTTTATCGCTTTTTGGTTACACAAAAGATGATCTTGCCATAGAAGCACATTGAACAAATATTAACTTCTGAACTTCCCCATTTCAGGAACGATCGAGGGTCAAGTCTCTACTTGACTACATGTTAAAAATAAGAACAAAGCGAATAACGTAAGGCGTTCATCAAAGCATCAAAATTCACAAAACTACAGACAATACCATACTTGCACCTCTGAGGTGCAAGTATGGTGTCAATGCACAGGGATAACCGAGAACCTAGCGCCGAAAACCTTAGATTACGATACCAACGGCAACTTGACAAGTGACGGGACATGGACGTATGCCTTTTTGAAAACCGGCTTATTCTATGAGCAATGAACTATCAGCTATAAGCTACACCCATGACGCCTTTGGCTGGAGAATCTACGAAAATATTGATTCTTCGGTAAAAAAAAGAGTGTATTGAAATAAAAAGGAAATAAAAAGTTGATTTTTTATTGAAAATAGTATAATTATAATATAATAAGAAATGCCAATCAGGAGATAAAGATGCAGAAAAAACTTATTCGAAAAGCTAAAAAAACTACGCCGGAATATGATTCACAGCGGGAAACGAGAGTCTTGTTGGAAAACATGAATAAAAATATTAGTCTTATCGCCGAGCAGCATGGAGAGATTAAGGCTGATATGGGAGAGATGAAATCAAGGTTTGGCAATGTAGAGTCAGAGCTAGATACTGTAAAAATAGCGGTAATGGAAAATAGCAGGCAGATAAAACAGTTAGATACTAAGGTTAATAATCTCGATACAAAAGTTAATAACCTTGACACGAAAGTTGATAGTCTTGATACAAAAGTTGATAATCTTGATACAAGATTAGTCCGTGTTGAGAAGAAACTTGATACTAATATAGCTAATCACGAAAAGAGAATAACAAAAGTAGAAGAAAAAATAGGCATATAGACTCAGGTTTCGCAGGGAATTTGCCAGACTAGCAGCTTAAAGATTAAAAGTTCTGAGTAGTAACCAAAAGCGATTCTAAAAATAAATTATGGGAAAATTAATTATACAAAAATATGGCGGGACATCGGTTGCAAATCCGGAGCGCATAATAAATGTCGCGAAAAGGGTTGTGGCGACTAAGAAAAAAGGATTTAATGTTGTTGTTGTTGTTTCCGCACTTGGTGATACAACTGATAAGCTGATTGAACTGGCGCACCAGATTACGGATTCTCCTGCAGAGAGAGAGTTTGATATGCTTGTTTCCACTGGTGAGCAGGTTTCTGTGGCTTTATTGGCTATGGCTATTCACAAACTTGGCGTGGAAGCAATTTCATTTACCGGTGCGCAGGTTGGAATTATTACAGATACTGCTTTCACAAAAGCAAGGATTATCAATATAAATTCGAAAAAGATCGAAGAAGAGTTGAGTAAGGGAAAAATTGTAATCGTTGCTGGTTTTCAAGGGATTACCGTAGACCAGGATATTACTACTTTGGGCCGGGGTGGGTCGAATTTAACTGCGGTTGCGCTTTGTAAAGCGTTGGACGGCGATGTTTGTGAAATGAATACTGACGTGGAAGGGGTTTTTACAGCTGATCCCCGGGTAGTTGAAAAGGCAAGAAAGCTGGACAATATCAGTTATGATGAAATGCTGGAAATGGCTTCGTTGGGCAGTCAGGTATTGCAGGCGCGTTCTGTAATATTCGCAAAGAAATTCGGCGTGCCTATACATGTACGATCCAGCTTTGGCAATAAAAAAGGTACGTTTATTACTAAGGAGGCAAAAGCGATGATGGAAGATATCGTTATTTCCGGGGTCACCTGCAACAAGAAAGAAGCAAAGATGACTATTTGCGAAGTGCCGGACCGGCCTGGAATAGCTGCGCGGATTTTTAAGGAATTAGCGGAAAAAGAGATCAACGTGGATATGATTATTCAAAATGTAAGCAGGACAGGGTATACAGACCTTTCTTTTACTGTACCTCATGCTGATTTAAATAGATCTCTTAAGACAGCGCGTACCGTAGTCAAAGACATCGAGGCAGACAAGGTTACTTATGACGAGGATATTGCCAAGGTTTCTATTATTGGAGTCGGCATGAAAAGCCATCCCGGAGTGGCAGCAAAGATGTTTGCTGTTCTTGCGGAGAATAAGGTTAATATTGAAATGATTTCAACTTCGGAAATCAGTATTTCCTGCGTTATCAGGAAAGAAAAGGCAGATCTTGCTGTGCGTGCTCTTCACTCCGCATTTGGATTAGACAAGAAATAATTTCATTAATAAATGCAAACAGTATAATCATGGGTATGCCAGGAGGCGTTATGCATAAAATTGATATTTATGATACTTCATTAAGAGACGGCGCGCAGACTGAGGGGATTTCATATTCGGTAAATGATAAAATATTGATTGCCAAAAAACTTGATGAATTGGGAGTTGATTTTATCGAAGGAGGCTGGCCGGGGTCTAATCCAAAGGACCTGGAATTTTTTAAAGCGGCTAAAAAAATCAAATTTAAAAATTCAAAATTAACTGCTTTCGGCAGTACCCGCCGCAAGGATAAAACCGCGTCAAAAGACCCGATAATCAATGCACTGGCAGCTTCAGGGGTTAAAATTATTACTATTTTCGGCAAGAGCTGGGATTTGCACGTTAAGGATGTGCTGAAAGTTTCGCCTGAAGAAAACCTTAAAATGATTAGCGATACTATCAGCTATTTAAAATCAAAAAAAATAGATGTTTTTTATGATGCCGAACATTTTTTTGACGGTTATAAATATAATCCTGATTATGCCCTGAAGACTCTGTTAACAGCGCAGGGTGCGGGAGCTGGTGTGATTATTTTATGCGACACTAACGGAGGCACGCTTACAAGTGAGATTTCCGAAATTATTCTGCAGGTTAAGCCGCATATAAAGGCTGCTTTAGGTATTCATGTGCATAATGATAATGCAATGGCTGTTGCTAATAGTGTGGCAGCTGTACAGGCTGGTTGTACCCAAGTACAGGGCACAATAAACGGTTATGGTGAGCGCTGCGGGAATGCTGATCTTTGCGCGATTATTCCTGCTTTGCAGATAAAGCTGGGATACCGCTGTATAAGGGATGCTAATTTGAAAGATATTACCGAAGTTTCCAGGTATGTGACGGAAGTAAGTAATATGAAACAGCAGGATAACCAGCCTTATGTAGGAACATCCGCTTTCGCGCATAAAGCGGGTGTGCATATCAATGCGATGGTTAAAAATCCGCTGACCTATGAGCATATCAGGCCGCAGGCAGTAGGCAATGAACGCCGTTACCTGGCATCAGAGCTTGCCGGTAAGACCAGTATTCTTTTTAAAGCAAAACAGCTTTCTTTTGATTTGGCAAAAGACGGCAAGGATACGCAAAAACTTCATCAGTTGATTCAGAAGTTGGAGTTTGAAGGCTATCAGTTTGAGGCAGCTGAAGCTTCGTTTGAACTTTTGATTAAAAAAACATTGCAGAAATATAAAAAGTTTTTCGAGCTTGAAGGTTTCCGAGTTGTTGTTGAAAAACGCCAGGATAATACCTTGATTTCCGAGGCAACCGTAAAAATCAGCGTTAATGACAAAAAAAGGCATACTGCAAGTGAAGGAGACGGCCCGGTAAACGCGCTTGATGGAGCTTTACGTAAGGCATTACAGGATTTTTATCCGGAATTGTCAAAAATGCATTTGTCGGATTTTAAAGTTCGTGTGCTTAACAGTAAAGCCGGGACTGCGGCAAAGGTAAGAGTTTTTATCGAGTCGCAGGATGAGAAAAGTTCTTGGTGGACAGTAGGAGTGTCGGAGAATATTATTGAGGCCAGCTGGCAGGCTTTGGTTGACAGTATCGAATATAAACTGCTGAAAGAAAGACGGGAGCCTAAGTAGAGCGTTTATGGAAGAATTAGCAACAAAGTACAGCTTTGATGATATTGAAGAAAAATGGTACAACTTTTGGCTGGAAAAAGAATTTTTTCATGCCCGGAAAAATTTGTCAAAAACTCCCTTTTCGATAGTTATCCCGCCGCCTAATGTAACAGGCATATTGCATATGGGGCATGCTTTAAATAATACCATCCAGGATATCCTTATTCGTTTTAAGAAGATGAATGGTTTTGAAAGCCTTTGGATGCCGGGTACTGACCACGCAGGAATTGCTACTCAAAATGTAGTTGAACGCAAGATTGCCCGGGAAGGAATGACTAGGCAGCAGTTGGGCCGGGAAAAATTTTTAGAAAACGTATGGCAATGGAAAGAAGAATACGGTTCGACGATTATACGGCAGTTAAAAAGGCTTGGCTGTGCTTGTGATTGGCAGCGGGCTCGTTTTACAATGGATGAGGAATATAGTGACGCGGTGATTGAAGTTTTTATCCGGCTTTTTAAAAAAGGGCTTATATACCGCGGGAATTATATTATTAACTGGTGCCCCAGGTGCCAGACAGCTTTGGCTGATGAAGAAGCTCCGCATAAAGAGATCGACGGTTTCCTTTATTATATAAAATATCCTTTTAAAAATTCTTCGCAATACCTGGTGGTTGCCACGACAAGGCCGGAAACAATGCTTGGGGATACCGCGGTTGCCGTTAATCCAAAGGATCTTAGGTATAATGATTTGATCGGTAAAACAATAATATTGCCGCTTATAGATAGAGAGATTCTGGTAATTGCCGATGATTTCGTTGATCCGGAATTCGGTACCGGAGCGGTAAAGGTTACGCCCGCGCACGATCAGAATGATTACTTAATGGGGAAACGCCACAATCTTGAATTTATAAATATTTTTTCTCCTGATGCCCGCTGTAATGAACTGTCCGGCGATTATGCCGGCTCGGACCGTTTTGAGGCAAGGCAGGCAATAATCGAGGATTTGAAAGAGCGTAAGCTTTTAGAAAAAGTAGTTGCTCATAAGCATACAGTAGGGCATTGTTATCGTTGCCATACGGTAATCGAACCGTACCTTTCGAAGCAATGGTTTGTAAAAATGAAACCTTTAGCTTTGCCGGGGATTGAGGCAGTTGAAAAAGGCGATATAAAATTTCATCCTCAGCGCTGGACAAAGGTTTATTTGAACTGGATGCAAAATATCCAGGACTGGTGTATTTCCCGCCAGATTTGGTGGGGGCACCGCATCCCTGCATGGTATTGCGGAAAATGCAATTCACAGCTGCAGGTTTATCTGGAAAAAGGCACAGGGAATAACGCAGAGATTTCTTTGGATGAGATCAATGTTTTATCCGATATTGAACCCATAGTTTCCAAAGAAAAACCGTGCTGTGATAAATGCGGCTCTGCTAAATTTATGATTCAGGACCCGCAGGTGCTGGATACCTGGTTTTCCAGCTGGTTACGGCCGTTTGCTACTTTTGGTTGGCCGTTTACAAGCTGCAAGCCGCACGCCCTAGGCGGCAAGTTAGAGCAAAACGAAAAAAATAAAACAGGGCTGCAAAAAGAAGAATTGAAATATTTTTACCCGACAACTGTGCTGGTTACGGCGCCGGAAATCATATTTTTTTGGGTGGCAAGAATGATTATTGCCGGTTTTGAATTTATGCAGAATGCCCCTTTTAAAGATGTTTATATCCATGGGACAGTAAGGGATGACAGCGGAAAAAAAATGTCTAAATCCTTAGGCAATAGTATCGATCCCTTAGAAATAATCGCGGAATACGGCACTGATGCTTTGCGTTTTAGCCTGGTTTCCAATACAGCTATCGGGCAGGATGTTTTTCTTTCAAAAGAAAAGTTTGAGTTTGGCAGGAATTTCTGCAATAAAATCTGGAATGCTTCCCGTTTTATTTTGATGAACCTCGATAGTGAAGAGCTTGGCGGATATGCGAAAGAAAAAATTAAAAAAGAAAACCTTGCTTTGGCAGAAGCCTGGGTATTAAGCCGTTTTTATTCGACTTTAAAGCAGGTTAACATCGCGCTGGATAATTACCGCTTAAATGAAGCGGCAAATATTATTTATGAATTTTTTTGGCACCAATTTTGTGATTGGTATATTGAATTGGCAAAGCTAAGCATTGAAAACACGCAGACACAGGCAGTACTTTTTAAAATTGTGGAACAGTCTTTACGTTTGCTGCATCCGTTTATCCCTTTTGTTTCTGAAGAGATTTGGCAAAAATTCAAGCCAGGCTGCGGTTCTATATTAGAGCAGAGCTGGCCGCAGTTGGACGAATCTTTTATTAATGAAAAACTGGAAACGAATATGCAGATAGTAATAGATGTGTGCACTGCCAAAAGGAACTTGCGCAATGAGAATAACTATAAACCAAAAGACATTATTGAGCAGGCATATATAAAAGTAGATAGTTTGGAAGCAGAAAAAGTCCTTATTGAATGCCAGGATTACATAAAAAAACTTGCTAAGGTAGATAAGATATTTATTTCGCAAGAAAACATTGATATGGGTTATTCGCAGGAATTTGCTTCCTGCAGTACCGCAAATACCCTGATAACTATACCGGTTAAAATAAAGATCGATGCCGAGCGTGAAAAACAGAAGTTTGAATCGCAAATCAACGAGATTTCAAACCATATCCTGCGTAAGGATAGGTTATTGAATAATGAAAATTATTTAAAAAAGGCTCCGTCGCATGTGGTGGAAAAGGAAAAACAAAGCCTTGATGAGTTAAAGCAGGAGCTGGAAAAGCTAATTAAAATAAAAGATGCTATCGAATAGAGAAAATAAATTAAAAATACCGGAAATTTCTTCGATAATTTCCGCTGCCTTGGCGGAAGATATAGGAAGCGGTGACATTACTTCTTTAGCTTTGGTTAATAATGATTTTTCGGTTGACGCGAAAATCATAGCAAAACAGGATAATATCGTTATTTGCGGCATAGAGCTTGTACGAGAAGTTTTTAGGCGGGTTGATAGAAGAATAACCGTGGTTAGCCCTTTTAAGGACGGCGCGAAGCTTAAGAAAAATGCTATAGTTTTCACTATTAAAGGGCCGGCTAAGGCAATTTTAGCGGCAGAACGGACGGCCTTGAATTTTCTGGGCAGGCTTTCCGGGATAGCGACTAAAACAAGCAGGTTTGTTGAAAAGGCAAAGCCTTATAACATAAAGGTGCTGGATACGCGCAAGACAACTGCCGGCCTGCGTTTGCTTGAAAAATATGCAATAAAGGTAGGCGGAGGTTATAATCACCGTTTCGGATTATTTGATCAAGTATTGATAAAAGACAATCATATCTCGGTTTTAAAAAAGATTTCCCATGGATGTACGCTGGATGAAATCGTTAACTTGGCAAAAAAAAGAGTTCCTGCCGGAATTTTGATTGAGATAGAAACCGATAATTTAAAGGAATTTAGGCATGCGTTAAAAGCCGTGCCGGATATTATAATGCTTGATAATATGACAATAACTCAAATAAAAAAAGCGGTTTTTTTAAGGAATAAGATAAATAAGAAAGTTAAATTGGAAGTATCCGGTAATGTTAACGAAAAAAACATTGTTAAATTTGCCGGTTCTGGTGTAAACTTAATATCAATCGGCAGCCTTACGCATTCTGCTGATTCGGTTGATTTCAGCTTAAAAATAATTTAACTTAAAAATGAGGGGATGTATGGATATTAGAAAGTTATTGGAAATAGCAGTGGAAAGCAACGCTTCTGATCTGCATTTGGTTGTCGGTGTTCCTCCGACCTTGCGCATTGACGGTGAATTAGTTGCTATGGAAATGGACAAACTTAACGGTGAAATAACTAAGACAATGGTATATAGTATTTTAAATGATGTCCAAATACAAAAATTCGAGAAAGACTTGGAGCTTGATTTTTCGTTTGCTCTTCTTGGGGTCAGCCGCTTTAGAGTTAATATTTATTTGTCAAAAGATAATATCGAAGCGGCTTTTCGTATAGTTGGCCTTAGAATCAAGCAGCCGGAAGAATTAGGGCTGCCGTTAATCGTCAATGAATTTTGCCGCAAGAATTCCGGCCTTGTGCTTGTAACAGGGCCTACAGGAGTAGGCAAGACTACGACAATGAATTCAATGATTGATATTATTAATCGGGAGAGATCAAACCGGATAATTATAATTGAGGACCCGATAGAATATATCCATACGCATAAACGCAGTGTTATTATACAGCGTGAAGTCTACTCCGATACCCGTACTTTTGCTAATGCGCTTATACATTCACTTCGTCAGGATCCTAATGTAATTTGTGTAGGAGAGATGAGGGATTTAGAAACTATTTCCACGGCTTTGACTGCCGCAGAAACCGGGCATCTTGTTTTAGCAACTTTGCATACTCCGGATGCTATTCAGACTATTGATAGAATTATTGACGTATTTCCTTCGCATGCCCAAGAGCAGATACGGATAATTCTTTCTAATGCTTTGGAAGGCATTATTTCACAACAGCTTTTATCTCGGATTGACGGAAAGGGCAGGGTATTAACGACTGAAATACTGATTGCTACTCCGGCAATTAGAAATGTTATTCGTGAAGCAAAAACAGAGCAGATATCTACGATAATGCAGACAAGCGCTGATATGGGGATGCAATTAATGGATACATCTTTGAAAGAACTGTATGTCAAGGGCGTCATCAGTTATGAAACAGCTATTAGTAGAGTAAAGGACATTTCTCATTTTAAAGCGCTGCTTATGAAATCGGGCAAGCAATCTCATTAGGAAATGGGGCCTTTTAAACTTTCCAGCCCATTTAAGCCTCAAGGAGATCAACCGCAAGCTATTTCAAAGCTAGCAAAGGCGCTTCTTAAGGGGAACCGTTTTCAGATACTGATGGGCGTAACCGGAAGCGGAAAGACTTTTACCATGGCTTCAATAATCGCGGAACTGCAGAAGCCGACACTGGTAATTTCCCATAATAAAACTCTGGCAGCCCAGTTATATGCTGAATTTAAAGAATTTTTCCCGAAAAATGCCGTAGAATATTTTATTAGTTATTATGATTATTACCAGCCTGAAAGCTATATTCCTCAAACCGATACTTATATCGAAAAAGATGCGTCTATAAACGAAAAGATCAATCGCCTGCGATTAGCGGCAACCACTTCCTTAATGACCAGGAAAGATGTGATTGTCGTAGCAAGTGTTTCATGTATTTATAATCTTGGTTCGCCGCAGGAATATAGAAATATGCTTGTTCATTTGGAAACCGGGCAGAAGGTAAGCCGCGATGAAATATTGCAGAAGTTGGTTAAAATCCGCTATGAGAGAAATGATATTGATTTTACGCAGGGAATTTTTCGCGTGCGAGGGGATGTTGTGGAGGTTTTTCCGGCATACGAACAACATATTATCCGGATTGAATTTTTTGGAGATGAGATTGAAAAACTTTCAATAATTGAATATGTCAGCCTGCGAAAAATAAAAGAATTGGATGATATCTCTATCTATCCGGCAACTCATTTTTTAGCAGATAGCGCGCAGATAGATGCAGCTTTAAATGAAATAGAAAGCGAATTAAAAGAGCGGCTTATCCAGCTTAAAGCAGAAGGTCGGATTCTTGAAGCGGCGCGGCTTGAGTCCAGGACAAAATATGATATGGAGATGCTTAAAGAGACTGGATTTTGCCATGGAGTGGAAAACTATTCCCGGCATCTTAGCGGCAGGGCTCCTGGAAGCCGGCCGTATTGTTTGCTTGATTATTTTGGACGTGAATTCTTGATAATAATAGATGAGTCGCATGTGACTGTACCGCAGATCCGAGGCATGTATAACGGTGATAAAGCGCGCAAATCAGTGCTTGTTGATTATGGGTTTCGGTTGCCTTCTTGCCTTGATAACCGGCCTTTGCGTTTTTCAGAATTCGAAAAAATAGTTTCTCAAGTGCTTTTTGCTTCTGCTACGCCCGCGGAATATGAACTTGAAAAATGCGCGGTTTATGCCGAACAAATCATCCGCCCTACGGGTTTAGTTGACCCGCCGATAATCGTTATACAGACAAAAAATCAGATTGATGATTTGATTAAGCGAATTAAACAGCGCGCGTCTAAGCACGAGCGGGTTCTTGTTACTACGTTAACAAAGCGTATGGCTGAAGATTTATGCAGGTATCTACAAGAAGTTGGGCTTGCGGTAAATTATATACATTCCGAACTGAATGCCCTAGAGCGTATAAAAATCATTGGAGATTTAAGAAAGAGAAATTTTGATTGTTTAGTAGGAGTAAATCTTCTTCGGGAAGGGCTTGATTTGCCGGAAGTATCCCTGGTTTGCATTATGGATGCGGATAAGGAGGGTTTTTTGCGTTCAACTACTTCACTTATACAGTTATCCGGCAGGGCAGCGCGCAATATAAATGGCGAGGTTGTTGTTTACGCTGATACTATCACTAAATCTCTGAAAAAAGCGTTAAAGGAAACTAGCCGCCGCAGGAAAAAACAGTTAGAATATAACAAAAAATGGCAGATAAAGCCGGAATCAATTGTAAAAGCAGTGCGGGATTGGATTGAGATTGAATATCAGGCCGAAGAAATCGTGAAAAATGCAGTTTGTGAAAACATGCAAACATATGAGCGATTAGAGGCAATTGCCGAATTGGAAGCGCAGATGGAGGCAGCAGCGAGGAGCCTGCAATTTGAACAGGCGATTAATCTGCGTGATAAAATAAAAAAACTAAAAACTCAAAGGGAAAAATAAAAATGGAAGAAAAAATTCTGATTCTTTTGAAAGAGCATAGCAATTTATTTGTTTCAGGAGAGGATATATCGCAAAAATTGAAAGTCTCACGGACCGCGGTATGGAAACATATCCAGCGTTTGAGAGAAAACGGATATGAGATTCTTTCTCAACCGCATTTAGGTTACCGTTTGTTAAAGGTTCCAGACCGGATGCTTCCTGATGAAATCAAATATAATTTAAAGGCAAAATTATTTGGAAGGAAAATTATTGCATATGCTTCTACGACTTCCACGAATGATGTCGGGTATTTGTTAGCGGAGCAGTCTGCCGAGGAAGGCACGCTGATTATCAGCGAAGAGCAAACCAAGGGCAAGGGCAGGCTGGGAAGAGAATGGATATCGCCGCCAAAGGTCGGTTTATACATGTCTTTAATTTTACGTCCTGATTTGATGCCGGTTGAGGCAGGCAAGATTACTTTGATGAGTTCAGTATGCATAACAAAAACAATACGCTCGTATCTTGGATTGCAGGCGCAAATAAAATGGCCGAATGATGTTTATATTGACAATGAAAAAGTTTGTGGCATACTGACACAAATGAGCGCAGAACAGGATTTAATTAATTTTATCGTGTTAGGAGTGGGAATTAATGTGAATAATCAACAGGATAAATTACCGGCTCATGCAACATCGTTGAGCCTTAAGCTGAAGAAAAAGATTGATAGGATAGAATTGCTGAAAAAACTGCTCTATGAATTGGAGAAAGGGTATTTTGATTTAGGAAAAAAACAATTTTCGCATATGATAGATGAGTGGAGAAATTTTTCCCTGACTCTGGGGCATAGAATAAAAATTAAATGGCGCGAAAATGTAATAGAAGGCCAGGCAATGGATATGGATGAAAACGGTGCGTTAATATTAAGGGATGATTTCGGCTTTCTGCACCATATTTTAAGCGGCGATGTATCAGTTATTAGGTAAGGGGTAAAATGCTAATTCTTGTCGATGTTGGCAATACTAGTATTACTTTTGGCTTAAGCCGTAAGAAAATAATCAATAAAATTTGGGATATTCCTACTCAAATTATTGAAAACCCAGCTTCTTTTTTGCGTAACCTAAGTGCGAAGATAGGAAAAGCCAATTTTTCTAAAAAGAAAATTCAAGCTGTAGTAATATGCACAGTTGTGCCAAAACATACAAAAGAATTAAAAAGGCAATTTAAAAAAATTTTCCCTAATGCTGAAATCTGTGTTTTGGGCCAAGATATTAAGGTGACTATCAAAAACTGTTACCGTTATCCGCGGGAGGTTGGTATGGACAGGCTGGCAAACGCAGTAAGTGTTTATTATGAGTATAAAAAAACGGCATTGGTTATTGACGCTGGGACTGCGATAACAATTGATGTTGTGTCGCAAGATGGCGAGTATTTGGGGGGGGTTATTGTCCCCGGTATAATGATGTCATTAAACGCATTACATGAAAAAACAGCACTGCTTCCATTACTAGAAATCGCCAGGCCGCAGTCAATTTTAGGCTGTGATACGAAGAATGCCATTTTAAGCGGAATTTTTTATGGATACACATTTTTAATCAACGGTTTCATTAAATTCTTTAAGCAAAAGTATGGAAAAGATATTATAGTGATTGGAACCGGTGGTTTTTTGAGTATACTGAAGCAGATTACATCGGAAATAGATATTTTTGATCGGAAGTTGACGCTTAAAGGCATCAATACAGCATATAAAATCGCGAAAAAGTGAGAAATTTAAAGAAACAGCGTGGTTTTTGATTATAGGAGCATAAAACTGCTTAATTAAGACTATCCCTGCTACTTGCTTAATAATCTGATATATGGTAAAGTTTTTAAACATGTTTTAGCACTCATCTGGCGAGAGTGCTGATAGAAGTGGATATAAATAAAAAGGAGGTGTTTAATGAAGATAAAGCCATTAGGAGATCGTGTACTTGTTAAAGTGCTGGATGCAAAGGAAAAAACAGAGGGAGGTATTTATCTGCCTGAAACCGCAAAAGAAAAACCGCAAGAAGCAGAGGTGATTGCCGTAGGCCCGGGAAAAACCCTGGAAAGCGGTAAGTTTCAGGAGCCGCAGGTTAAGGTTAAGGATAAAATTCTTTTTGGAAAGTATTCCGGTACGACGGTTACGACAAAAGAAGGGCAGGAGTATCTTATTTTAAGGGAAGAGGATATCTTAGCAGTTATTAATTAAAAAGTTATATTTAGGAGGTGAAAAATGGCAAAACAATTATTGTTCGGCGAGGACGCGAGAAGAGAAATCTTAAAAGGTGTGGAGCAATTGGCCAGAGCTGTAAAAGTTACGCTGGGCCCTAAAGGAAGAAATGTTGTTTTAGATAAAAAGTTCGGTTCGCCGACAATCACTAAGGATGGAGTGACTGTTGCGAAAGAAATCGAATTAAAGGATCCGTATCAGAATCTTGGCGCAGAGCTTGTTAAAGAAGTCGCTTCTAAAACCAGCGATGTCGCAGGAGACGGCACTACGACTGCTACATTATTAACTGAAGCAATTTATAGAGAAGGCTTAAAGAACGTAACAGCAGGAGCAAACCCTATGGCAATCAAAAGGGGAATTGACAGCGCTGTTGTGGAAGTTATTAAGGAGCTTAAAAAATTATCAAAGCCGATAAAGGATAAAAAAGAAGTCGCTCAGGTGGCTTCAATTGCTGCTAATAGCGATACAGCTATCGGGGATTTGATTGCGGACGCTATGGAAAAGGTAGGCAAAGACGGTGTTATTACGGTTGAAGAAGCAAAGTCCATGGCAACTACTTTAGATGTTGTCGAGGGGATGCAGTTTGACCAGGGGTATTTATCACCGTATTTCGCGACTGATACCGACAGGATGGAGTGTATCCTAGAGAATCCGTTTATCCTTATACACGAAAAGAAAATTTCCGCGTTAAAGGATTTACTGCCTTTGCTTGAGAAAACTGCCCGCGCAGGCAAACCGCTTTTGATTATTGCTGAAGACGTTGAAGGCGAAGCGTTGGCAACACTGGTCGTTAACAGAATTAGAGGAACTCTTTCCTGCTGTGCTGTAAAAGCGCCGGGGTATGGAGACAGAAGAAAATCAATGCTTGAGGATATAGCTGTTCTGACCGGTGGAAAGGCAATTACAGAAGAACTTGGGCTTAAGCTTGAGAATCTGGATATTAGCGACTTAGGCAGAGCCAAGCGTATGAAAATCGATAAAGACAATACAACTATTGTTGAAGGCGCAGGCAAAACTTCTGAAATTACTTCACGGATAAATCAGATTAAAAATCAGGTTAATGAAACTGATTCTGATTATGACCGCGAAAAGCTTCAGGAGCGTTTGGCAAAGTTAGCAGGCGGTGTTGCCGTGATTAATGTCGGCGCGGCAACAGAAACGGAAATGAAAGAGAAAAAAGCCCGTGTAGAAGACGCTCTTCACGCAACCCGCGCTGCGGTTGAAGAAGGGATAGTTCCTGGCGGCGGGGTCGGCTTGATCCGCGCTGCTGCGGCTTTATCAAAGCTTAAACTTGCGGAAGATGAACAGATTGGCGTTGAAATCGTTTTGAAAGCTTTGGAAGCTCCAATCCGTCAGCTTGCTGAAAACGCAGGCAAGGAAGGTTCAGTTGTCGTTCAGAGAGTTAAAGCGGAAAAAGGCAATCGCGGCTATGATGTTAATAAAGATGATTATGTTGACATGATAGAATCCGGCGTTCTTGATCCGACAAAAGTAACACGCAGTGCCTTGGAAAATGCAGCCAGTATTGCCGGCCTGCTTTTGACGACAGAAACATTGATTACCGACATCAAAGAAGATGAAAAATCCGCTGCTGGCATGCCTCCTGCGGGAATGGGCGGTATGGGAGGAATGGGCGGTATGGGAGGATATTAATATAAAACAAAAATTGTTTTTTAAATCCCGCAGTGTGAAAAACAATGCGGGATTTTTTTTGTTTGCGCTTAAAAATTAGGCGTTTTAAGAACGCTAGAGTTTCGGCAGTTAGCCCGGCGAGTTTAAGAATCTTTAGCTGTTTTTAATAGTTTTGCCTGAAAATTCGGCGGAGGATTAATGAAGCAAAACCCGCTTTGATATAAACCGTCTACGGTTTTCAATGTATGAACTAATTTTAGCTTTATTGTTTCAGCTGAATTGTTATCGGTGAAAGTTATTTTGCATTGAACTTCATTTAGTTCGTTAAGATTTTCTTTTAATAATAATTGCAAACCGGTTTTAGAGAGGTCAAGAATATCTAAGGGTATTAATAGTTTTCCCTCGGTGTCAATAGTTTTAAGGATTATTTTTAATCCTGATGTCGGTTTAAAACGTAAAGCCTTCCTTTTTTCAATTAAAAATCTGTCTCGGCCTAGGTTTTTAGCCTGGTATAACGCATGGTCAGCCATGCAGATTAATATTTTCGCATCTTTGCCATTGTCAGGGAATAGCGCAACCCCGGCGCTGAATTTTAGCGTGAACTCGATGATCTCTTTTAGATAGGGCGATTCGATTTTAATGTTTTTAAGTTTTTCTTTTATTCTTTCTAAAATTATTAATGTTGTTTTAGTGTCGGTTTCCGGAAGAATTATTAAAAATTCCTCTCCGCCGTAGCGGCCGAGCAGGTCTGTCTCACGGATATTGCTTTTAATGCTATCAGAAAAGGTTTTTAAAATATCATTGCCGACGAGGTGTCCATAGGTATCGTTAATTTTCTTAAAATGGTCAATATCCAACAGGGTTATGCTAAAACATCTTCCGTATCTTTTACTACGCAGAATTTCTTGAGTTAAAAGCTCCATTGTCCAGCGAAAATTTAAACAGCCTGTTAGCTCGTCATATTGAGCTAGTTTTTTAAGTTCGTTTTTTAATCGGTTTTCTTTGCCTGATACATAGCCTACGGTAATTCCGCAGGAATAAAAAATCAAGAAAATTATATAAATTGAATTTATGATTTCAGTGTTTATTGCTTCCCCACGGGTGATTTTTAGATTATATAAATAAGTATCAGCCGCTAAAGTTGCGGTTAAAAAACCTCCTTCTATATTGAACCACATTGCAGCTAGAGCAATTATAATTGTGTAAAAATATCCGCTGTAAACGCTGATAAAAGGCAGGCCTCTTACTAAAAGCTGCAATACAATAAAAAGGAAGAGGATAAATACTACAAATGGAAAATTAGGATTTATTTTTTGCGATAAGAATTTTTCGAATTTTGTAAATTTAAGGCCGCTCATAATTTTTCTTATATATTATCCAAAAAAAACAAAAAATTCAAGTTTTTTATTAAATATTCTTCTGCCTGTATAATTGGTTGACATAGGATTACTTTTATGATATATTTTTTTTCATTACTTTTTATTTTTCCATAGGTTGAAATAATTTTGAAATAACTGCCTTGAATGGAGGGAATTGGTAATGGCTGAATTTATAGGAAGAGGCCGTAAGGCTCGTCGGTGTTATGGGTTTGATGAGATCGCTCTTGTCCCCGGGATGGTGACAATAAATCCTAATGAGGTTGATACTAGCTTTGTACTGGGTGATAAAACTTATAAAGTGCCGATTTTAGCTGCGGCAATGGATGGTGTTGTTGATGTTAATTTTGCTGTGAAAATGGGGCAATTGGGCGGCTTAGCAGTTTTAAATTTAGAAGGGGTTCAAACCCGTTATGAGAATGCAAGTGAAGTGCTTGATGAAATTGCAAAAGCTAGTCCTCAAGAAGCGACTAAGCTGGTACAGGAAATTTATAATGAGCCGATTAAGGAAAAACTAGTTAGTGTCCGCGTGAAGCAGATAAAAGATAAAAAAGTTACTTGCATTGTGAGTGCTATTCCGCAGAGGGCTGAACGTTTTGGAACTATTGCGCAGGAAGCTGGAGCTGATATTTTTGTAGTGCAATCAACAGTAACTTCAGTGCGTCATATTTCAACGGAATATAAAGCGTTGGATTTGACTAAATTTTGTAAAAACATGAAAATCCCTGTGATTATAGGAAATTGTGTTACGCATAATGTAGCTTTAGAGCTTTTTTCAACAGGAGCCAGTGGTTTACTCGTTGGAATAGGTCCTGGAGCCGCATGTACCACAAGAGGTGTGCTGGGTATTGGAGTGCCGCAGGTTACGGCAACCAGCGATGTAGCGGAAGCGCGGGATTTTTATCATAAGAAGACGGGTGAATATATTCCGATTATTACTGATGGAGGGATGCGTACTGGCGGTGATATTTGTAAAGCATTTGCTTGTGGAGCTGATGCGGTTATGGTTGGTTCTGCTTTTGCCAGGGCAAAAGAGGCTCCTGGAAGGGGATATCATTGGGGAATGGCTACGCCGCATGCGAATTTACCTAGAGGGACTAGAATAAATGTTGGAACTACCGGGACTCTTGAGGAAATTCTCTTTGGACCAGCACGGTTGGATGACGGTTCGCAGAATTTAGTAGGGGCTTTACAATTGTCTATGGGATCGGTTGGTGCTAAAAATATCAAGGAAATGAACCTGACTGAAATAATTATTGCGCCTTCCATTCAGACTGAAGGCAAGATTTTTCAGCAGGTACAGCGGGTCGGAATGGGGAAATAAAACCAAAA
>JACQZH010000075.1 GCA_016213925.1 Candidatus Omnitrophota bacterium
CGAGGGGGAAGGTTTTTGAGATAACACTTTGTGTTGTTAAAGGTTATATTGGGTGGGAGAGATGTTAACTGCGCTGAAAATTGATGTTGGCGGTAGCTTAATCTGTTAGAAAAGGTTTTCTAATAGATTTTTTTATTTTAATGGATTAGGTTGTAGAAAAAATAAATTGTGAAAATTACAAAAAATATTCTTGCTGTAATCTTTGGTGTAACTATATGGTTTTCTCCTTTATTTGCGTTCGCGGCTGGTTCGCTTGCTATTGAAAATGTTTCGTATTCTCCTCAAACTTTTTCTCCGGATAATGACGGTATAGATGATGTTGTTACTGTTTCCGCAATGGTCAAGACAATGGGGTTTGAACCTTCTAAATCGTTAAATATTCTTTGTAAGGCGCAAATCATTGATGCCGCCGGTGAGATAGTGGAGACAATAAAAACAAAAATTCAAACAACTGGTAATGTTTCGGTTTCCGTAACATTTCTTTGGGATGGCTCAATGAAGCGGGGAAATACTGCGGTTAATGGAGCCTATGGCTGCCAACTAAGCGTAAAAACAGCAGGAAGCGAAGCATCTGCTTCTATTAGCGGGATTGATTTATATGTAGCGGATAAACTAAGTGTTTTTGTGTCTCCTGAATACTGGAATATAGGCGAGGTGAAACCGGGTACGGTAATTGGAATGTCTCAACAAGACAAAATTACCGTGACAAATGACGGCAATATCAGCACAACATATTCTTTACATCTTATAAATCCTGACGGGTGGCAGCACGCGCAGATACAAACAGGAGAAGATGAGTATATCCTTAACGCCGCGTTTTCCAAAAAATCAAGAAATATTCCATGGTCTGAACAAAATCATGCTTTAACAGATATTCCTCAGCTTTGCACAAAGGCTAAATTCGCTGCTGGCCAGAACGGAGTGTCGGTTAATCCAGGCCAGGTAAGAAGCTTATGGCTGCAGTTTAAAGCGCCGGTATCCACAAAAATTAAGGAGCAGCAGCAAATAAAGGTGGTGATAACCGCAAATCCCGATTAGTTGAATAAATAATGCGGATATATGAAAGTAAAGCAATTTAAAGAAGGAGGTATTGTGTGAAGAAGGTATTACTACTGGCAGTAATGATTTGCTTGGTTTGTACGCTAAACGCGCTGGCTGCTACATCACAGCAGATTTCAGTAACTGTAACTATTACCCAAAGCGTATCGGTAAGCGTATCTCCGGCAACTTATGCTTATGGCGCGACAGGTGAAGGTACTACTGTAGCAACCGCGGTTGACGCGTTTACGGCAGTAAATGATGGCAACGGCGCGGAAAATCTGATGATTAGCGTTGGCAATAGTAACAACTGGACAGCAGGGACAACAACAGCTGAAGATGTGTTTGTTTTGAATTATTATAATGGCAGCGCGTGGAGCTTGGTGACTCCGGCCACGGGTGCTGCTTTAAGTGCCGGGCTTGCGCCTGCGGGCAGTGTAAGCTTTGGCTTACAGCTTTTGGTTCCTACTTCAACAGGACGGGGCGGAGTAGAGCAGTCAATCCCGGTTACGGTTACTGCTTCGGCAAGCTGATGATTGTTTGATATTTGATAAAACTGAAGGTGAATGATGCCTTTTAAATGCTTTATTGGCATCCTTCACCGTGTTATCAAGTAAAATAGTATGGGATGTTTATGAAAATAGCTGGATTTTTTTTAGCAATATTTGTAATTGCTTCGCTTATATATGCTGGCGGGCTCTCTTCTAATTGGGGGGAGATTGTAATTAACGGCGTTGAACCGTCGATGACATATGACTTAAATGAAATCACCGGCGCGCCGTTTAAAATAACGAATAATTTTGAAGATGAAATAATTGTTAATCTGGAGGCGCTTATACCAAAACAGGAAGAGTTAAAAGAGGGGTATGAGCCGGTTCCTGATACATCATGGCTGATTGTTCAAAATCAGGTAACTCTGAAACCGAAAGAGCAAAAAATAATTCCGGTAAAACTTAGTATCCCTGATGATAACAATCTGACAGGAAGAAAATTTCATGCCTGGGTTTTTTCATATACTTCAGGCCAGGCAGTAGGCGTGGGATTAAAAAGCAGGATTTTAATCAGATTTAAATAAAAAATAAAATTTTATGCGTAGAATGTTTTTTTATCTTAGAAATTATATCTTAGCCATTATCTTAGTAATGGGGTTAGCAAACCCTGCTTCTGCTTTGCCTTCATCTACGATTCTACTTACGGTTACAGTAGATAATGCGCTGATTTCTAATGTCGAAGATGCTCCTGACGCCTTTAGCCCCAATCAAGACGGTAATTGCGACACTTCGACAATTGCTTATCAGCTTGGTACAAGCTGCAATGTCAGTGTTGTTATCTATGACGCGGATAATAATCAGGTGAAAGTACTTAAAGATAGCATGCCGGAAACTGCTGGAAGGCAGTCCGCTGTTTGGGATGGGAAAAATACTAGCGGAGATATTGTTGATGACGGAATCTATTTCTATAAAGTTACTGCTTTAATAGGGCTGAATAACATTGATTCGGTTCAGGGGCAAGTTACAGTCGATAATAAATTCATGGATTGGCTTAGCCCTGAAGATAACTCTGTTATTACCATCGGACAAGACACGCTGTATCATGTCCGCCCTTCCGCTTATATAACTAATGAATTTGATCTAAAACTGTATTACCGGCTTAAAGGAAATCCGGACTGGATTGCTTCTAATGATAATTTAGAGGAACGCGCGGACGGAAGCTGGTTTTTATTTGCCGAAGACAGTGACGCAGGCAATGAAGGAGATGCATTTGAAGTTGCAATCGGCGCGCGGTATTATGACTTAAACGGCCTGCTTAGGTTTGAGTATACGAGGCCTTTAACCGTGACTTTTTCTGCGGCGTTTAATATTTATAATGTGCATGACGCACCGGACGCGTTTAGCCCGAACAATGACGGCGATTTTGATAATACGGTTATCTCTTTTAGTATTAACAGAGATGCTCAAGCCGGCCTTAAGATATATGATACCGTGGATAATTTAGTGAGAGTTTTAGGTGAGGATGTTTCTCTGACGCCAGGGGATTGCGCGCCTGTTTGGGACGGCAGGGATGATTTTGGTAATTTACTAGCTGAAGGGGAGTATGTTTACAAAATCACGGCTGATGACGGACAAGGGAATGTGGTTGAAAAACAGGGAAGCGTTGTTATAGATAATAGCTTTATGGCAATAACCGAACCCACTCCTGGAGCTGTTGTGGGCGGATTGATAACTTTTAAGGCTAAGGTAACTTCCCCTTATGTTTATCAGGAAAATAACGTCCACTTTTACGTGCGGGAAAAAGGCCAGACAGAATGGAATCAGATGAGTCCAGATAATCCTCCGATTAAACAGCCCGGCGGCAGCTGGGCGCAGTCTGTAGATTCTTTGCAGGGCGCGCTTAATACTGATTATGAAATAAGGGTTTCGGCGGATTATTTTGACCGTAACAGCGAACTTAGAACCGAATATTCCGGTTTTTCGCAATTTAGTATTTTGAACGGCCTTAAAATTACTAAATATAAAGCAGTTCCAAACGCGTTCAGCCCGAACGGGGACGCGCGGTATGATGTTACAACTATAAAATACCGGATAAATATTACTGCTGATGCCAGCGTGAAAATTTATGATCAAAATAATGTTCTTGTGCGTACTCTTAAGGAAAATATCAGTGAGCCTATGGGAGATAACCAGGCTGATTGGGACGGCCTCGATAACGCGAATAATTTAGCGGGAGAAGGGGCTTATATTTTTGAAATTACAGCAACCGATATTCAATCCGGCTTGACTGACACGGTTAAGGGGACAGTGGTTATTAACAATCATTTTATGAGTATTGTTGAGCCTGCTGCCGGCTCTAAATTAGCGGGAGATGTTGTTTTTAAGGCAATAGCGTCTGAGAATATTCAAAATGAAAGAAATATCGCTTTTTCATATCGCCAAGCTGGTACTGAAAACTGGATAGATATTCCCGTGGCAGCGCAAAAACAGCCGGACGGTTCATGGGCAGTTGCCTGGAATGTTGATTCGCTTAACAGTGGTAATTATGAAGTACGGGTATTTGCTGATTATGATGATTTAAATAATAATTTCTGTTCGGAATATTCCGGCGAGTATGGTTTTATTATCGCGGATTATGTAAAGATTACTAATGCCTTAAATTCTCCGAACGCATTCAGCCCTAACGGGGATGGAAAATTCGAGGAAAATAGTTTGAGCTATGAGATTAATAAGGATAGTTTGGTTACGATAAAGGTATATGATACAAATAATAATTTGGTTAGGATATTAATAGAAGATATCCCGCAGACGGCAGGGGGACAGACAGTTATTTGGAACGGGAGAAATAACGCGGGCAGTGTAGTTACCGACGGTGTTTATAAATATGAGATACAGGCGCGTGATAATGACGGTTATGAATACCAGGCTCAAGCCAGTGTGAGTGTGGATAATCATTTTGTTACTATTGAGCCTGTGTCAGGCAGTAATGTCAGCAATGAAGTTTTGTTAAAAGCTTTTCCTTCTGATTTTGTCAAGATGGGAAGTATGACTTTTTATTACCGTTTAACAGGTTCTATGAATGGGGATGGTAGAGACGAAGTGATTGGCCTGGGGCAGGAGCAGCCTGACGGGAGCTGGCAGGTAAATTGGGATACTTCAATTTTAGAGAACGGAGAATATAAAATAACCTGCAGAACAGGGTATGCTGATTTAGATAATAATTGGAGAGAAGAAGACTTGATCTCTGGGCCTTATTTTTTAACTAATGGGATTAAAATTTTTGACGTCAGTGATTCTCCGGACGCCTTTAGTCCTAATGATGATCAATTAAATGATTTTTCAAACATAAATTATAAAATAGCTAATATTGACGGAACAGTTAGTATAAAGATATTTGATTCTTCAGATACCATGGTAAGAATATTAAAGTATAATGAAACGCAATCCAGGGGCGAGCATACTGTATTATGGGATGGTAAGGATGAGCAGGGTAATCTGCTTTACGATGGGGATTATAAATATATTATTGAAGCGGCTGATAGCAATAACAATACAGCAGTAGGACAGGGACAGGTTACAATTGATAATCACGCGCTTGTTGTTACAAATCCGCAAGGACAAAGTACGATTAGCGGGACAGTAGAGATTAGAGCGGTTCCTTCACAATATTGCAGGTATGTATCAGCAGTGAATTTTTATATTACGCATAAGTATATCAACGGGTTTAGCGTGAATTTAGGCAAGGCAGAGCAGCAGCCGGACGGAAGCTGGACAGCCAGCCTGGACACAACTGGTTTGATAGACGGAATGTATAAACTTACGGCATATATCGGCTATTCGGATTTAAACCGCCAGCCAAGGTCGGAAAGTGTTTGTTCAGAATATGAGACAGCGAATAATAATATAGTTTTTAATGTTTCGGATTCTGTTGACGCGTTCAGCCCTGATAATGACGGCAGATATGATAAAACAGTAATTAGATATTCCATAGGAATAGAAAGTGATGTTACTATCCGAATTTTTGATCAAAATAATAGCGCTGTGAGAACGTTGCAGGAGAAAAAACACCTTACCCCGGGCTATTACTATAATGATTGCGCCTGGGACGGAAAAGATGACAGCGGGAATCCGGCCGGCGACGGAGAATATACTTATGCTATAACCGCAGAACACGAGCCCGGGCATGAAGAAACAGAGCAGTCAACAGTAGCTGTGGATACTAAACACGCGCAGATTATTGAACCTGCCAAGGACACGAGTATTAGCGGTACGGTTTTGTTTAAAATAAAACCGGCGCCTTATATGAATGAAGTAAGAAGTATTCAAATCAATAATGCCGGCTACGCACAGCTTATGCCGGATAATACCTGGCAGATATATTGGGATACAACAACCGCGGATAATGGAAATTACCTGATAAACGGTTATATCGAGTATACGGACAGAAACGGTAATTATAGAACAGATTCTTTTTTAGGGATTGATTGCTTTGTGGCAAACAATATGACGGTTTCCCGAAACGCGTTCAGCCCGAATAATGATAATAATTTTGACACAACGAGCTTTTACTATAATGCTGCTGCTGACGGGCTGCTGGGTTTAAAAATTTACGACGCGGATAATAATCCCGCGCGTGTTTTGGCGGAAAATGAACCGGTTAAGGCGGGGAAAAATAGTTTTGTCTGGGATGGCAAAGACGATTACGGAGCTGTTTTGGCAGACGGTGTGTACACCTATAAAATTAATATCAGTTTTAATGAAGGAGGTACGGACAATCAGGAAGGCACCGTAACTGTGGATAACCACTTTATGAACATTGTATCGCCTCTGCCGGATTCAGAAATTAATGGAGAGGTTATTTTTAATGCCCGGCCTTCAGAATATATATTGAACGAAAAAAGAGTTTATTTCTATATAAGAAAATCAGGAGCTTTAGAATGGCAGCCTATCGGTGGTGCGGCAAGGCTTTTTGGCGATGGTACCTGGTATGTGGTTATAAATACGAAGGATTTTGCGAACGGGCAGTACGAGCTTTCTGTTAAGGCGGAATATGCGGACGTAAACGGTTTTACGCGTACAGAACGCACTACCCCTTATTTATATAGAGTATCTAATGCCTTTGATTTAAGCCTGACCGCAAATACTCCGGACGCTTTTAGCCCTAATGGGGATGGAAATTGTGATATAACAAACATTGCTTATTTCATTAATAGTGATGCGGTTGTTTCTATTGATATCTTTGACGCGCGGAATAATTCGGCGCGTAATCTAAAAACCAATATATCTGAGCAGGCAGGAGTAAATTCAGCGCAATGGGACGGTAAAGATAATAACGGTATTTTACTATCGGACGGAATATATACATTTGTTATTAGCGCGGAAAATTCTTTATCTGAGGTATTGCGGGCAGAGGATACTGTTGCCATTGATAATAATTTCGCGCTTATAACTGCTCCTTTGCCGGGAAGCGCGGTTTCGGGGCAAGTGTCTTTTAAAATTGTACCGTCGGATTATGTTTATGCTCTAAAATCAGTGTTCCTAAAAAAGATGAATTCAAATAACACGTTTGAAAGTTTTACCGCGCAGAAACAACAGGACGGCAGTTATGCTGTTTTCTTAGATACGAGGAATTATCCGAACGGAAGGTATGATTTTAGAGTAGAAGCTGATTATTATGACCGGGATCAAAAATTACGCTCTGAAAAATCCCCGTTTATCAATTATGCTGTTGAAAATGAAGCTCCTGATGTAACCGATTTGCGGGCATTGCCGAACCCGTTTTCTCCTGATGAAAGCGGTACCTGGCTTGACCCGGATACCGGAGAAGTTTTTAACGTGCCTGCCGAAGGATTGATCCTAGATGATGAAACAACCATATCTTTTTCAGCTTCAAGCTTTGGCTTATTCAGTGTGAAAATTACTGATGAGTACGGACGGATTATTAAGCAGCTGATGACAAACAAGCTTTTGTATCCTGACCCGGCAACTCACAAGATAAACTTTATCTGGGACGGCAGCGGTAATACCGGTAACGGCTGCTATTACGCGCTGATAAATCCCGGCGCGGCGGAAAAAGAGCAAGCGTTGGAAATAATAGTAGATAAAATGCCGGTTATCATAGGGGCTAGTATCTTTCCGAACCCGTTCTCTCCTGGACAAAATGGATATAATACTACTGATATATACTTTAATATTAGTGAAAATGCTTATGTGAGTGTAAAAATATATGACGGAGAAAACCTAATAAGAAACCTGGTTGATGGTTTGTGGCGGAATAAGGGCCAGTGCCAGGTTAACTGGAACGGTACCAGTGATGCGGGAGAAATCGTCGGCGGCAAATATACGGTAAGAATTTTCGCGCGAACAGCGCATGGAGCGCAAGCGGACCCGGTGGAACTGACTATTTATATCAGCAGTTTGGTTAATGTGAGCGTTTCCAGGCAGGCAATTAACCCATATTTGAACGAAACGGTTTATTTGTATTATACGCTGGATAAGGAAAGGACGCTTACCTTTAAAGTTTTTGATGATGCCGGCAGGCTCGCGCGTACTTTGATAGATAAGCAGCAGCGTCAGCCGGGCTTAAACAGTGAGATTTGGGACGGAAAAGATGATAACGGAGAAAATCTTCCTGACGGAGTGTATCATTTTATCGTGGAAGAAACTGTTGACGGAGTAACATCCGCTTTATATGATATGCGCGGCTCAGGCGGCCAGGATATTTCGTCAACAATCCCGTTTACGGCAAGTGATTTTGATACCAGCCAAAATCAGCTATCACTTCTTTCTTTTGATCTTCCGGAAGCCGCTTATGTGACCATTAAAGCCAGAAACGCGCGTTATTCCGGAGCTGCAATCCGGGTTATTAAATTTGAAGAGCCTTATACTCCGGGTCAGCATCAGTCTTATTGGGACGGCAGGGACGAGGCAGGAGAACTTCTTCCTTATGAGCAGTACTTTCTCGGGTTGTGGGGATTTAAGGTAGATACAAATGCGGTTTTAATAACTGGCGGCAGTCCCGGGTTAAGTAATATGAGCGTAACGCCGATAAATTTTTATCCGTATAATAACGCTTATGCTTTAACAGGCAGTTCATCTCAGGCTAAAATCGGTTTTAACCTGTCCCGGGACGCGAATGTGACTATTAAAGCGTATAACAGCGCGGGAAGCATGATAAAAACAATTTCTGATGACGTGTTTTATTCCGCGGGCAATAATATTGCTTATTGGGACGGAAAAGACAATAACGCTAATTTTACCGCTAACGGCGATTATAGAATAGTTATTCAGGCAAGGAATAAAGAAAATTATTCGGAAAGTTATATTTTACATAGTAAATTAACTTTTTAAGGAGAAAAAGGTGGATAAAAGATATAAGTCAGGCGTGTGGTTTATGCTGGTGTTATTGTTCTGCGGTTTTAATGTTTGTTTTGGCCAGGATATTATTATCAGCGTCAGGTTTCCTGAAAAAAGCACAGGCAGGAATTCAGGGGTTTCCGCGATACAAAAAGCGGAAATAGTTTCAGGGAAAGTTACGTTGGATTTTTCTCCGCGCCCAAGCGGCCTTGAGGAACAAAGGTATTTGGTTGAATATTACTTGGATAGCGAATTATTGTATAAAACAAACGGGATTATTAAAGCAGGTTCGGAACAGGCGGATTTTAGATATGAATTGGATACGACAAAATACAATAACGGTGAATATAATCTGTACGTTAATTTTTGGGATAAAAACGGCGCTTCCGCGATCGGGTCGCGAAAGATTATTATTAATAACGAGAAAGAGTAAATAATTGAAAAGATACTTACTGAAAACAATTTCCATAATAATTCTGACTGTGTTTTCCGTAACAGGGCTGCCTTTATCAGAGCTGTATGCGGAAGAGTATTATTATAAAGACCCCTGTTGGAATAATTCTTCCAAAGATCATCCTTACGGAGGGGATGACGAAAAAGACAACGGGGCAGGCTCAGATTGCTCTGACAGGGATGCTGAGCCGGTAAATGTTTTTAACGGAAACTTTGAATATAATACGCGGGATTTGTTTATTCCTGCAAGAGGCATGGCTCTTGAGCTAACCCGTTATTATAACGCGAAAGATAGTTATGAAGGGCCGTTCGGGTACGGCTGGTCACATACCTATAATATTGCCTTGTTAGAAGTAAATGACGGCATTCAGGCGTATGTAACGATTAGGAATGATCATGGAAGCATAGATTCTTTTGTCCATGTTAGCGGAACTGATTTTAGCCCAATGACAAAAGAATGTTTTGATGAGCTGAAGAAGTACGATACCTTTCCTGAAGATATCCTTGCTTTAAACCCTGGATTCAACAGCGGATATTGTTTGAAGAAAAAACACGGCGAACGATATTTGTTTGATATAAACGGAAAATTAAAGGTTATCGCGGACAGAAATAATAATAAGATTACACTTACTTATGACGGGCAGGGCAGGCTTGATAGAGTATCTGACGCGGCATCGCGGCAATTGACTTTTGCCTATAATTCAAGCAATAAAGTTTCTTCGATAACGGATTTTACCGGCAGAAAATTCTCCTATTCTTATAATAACAGCGGTATTTTATCCAGGGTAACAATGCCTGAGAGCGAAAAATACCCTGGCGGTGTTTTTACGGAATATGCCTATGACTCTGCTAACCGGCTTATTTTAATTACAGACCCTAATGGCAATAACTATCTTGAAAATAAATACGATGAGAAGAACAGAGTGATTGAACAGCGCTATGATCAAGGTATTTTTAAATTCACCTATGAATACTTAAAAACCACGCTTACTGACTGCGAAGGCAATATAACCGAGTATAATTTTAATTTAGACGGCACCACTTCTTCTGAAATCCATCGAGGGAA
>JACQZH010000024.1 GCA_016213925.1 Candidatus Omnitrophota bacterium
AAAGATCTTTTTGTCAGAGCGGATTTTATTACTATTCATACTCCTTTAACTGAAGAGACTAAGCATTTGCTTGGAAAAGAAGAGTTTCAGATGATGAAAAAAGGAGTAAAAATACTAAATTGCGCGCGCGGCGGAATCGTGGATGAGAAAGCGCTTTATGAAGCGATTCAGGCAGGCATTGTTTCCGGGGTTGCTTTAGATGTTTTTGAGCAAGAGCCGCCAAAAGATAATCCGTTGATCGCGCTTGACTGCGTTATTGTTACTCCGCATTTAGGCGCTTCTACGGAAGAAGCGCAAGTAAATGTTGCGATAGAGATTGCCGAACAGGTAGCGGATGTTTTAGACAATAAAGGGATTCATAATGCCGTGAATTTCCCCTGTATTGAAGGCGAGGCTTGCAAAATTATGGAGCCGTATATACGGCTTGCGGAAAAATTAGGAAGCTTTCAAGCGCAGATTATTTCTGGACATATCAATAAAGTCAATATAAAATATGGTGGAGAGGTAGTTAATCATGAAGTAGCGCCGATTACTATTGCGCTAATAAAAGGATTGCTTGCGTATTCTTTGGGCGAGACCGTAAATTATGTTAACGCGTCGGTTATTGCGCGTGAACGCGGAATTACGGTTAGCGAAACTAAAGTGCTTGACGCGGAGCAGTTTGCTAATCTTATTAAGGTTGAAGTTGAAACAAATAAAGGGACAAGCTTGGTAGCAGGCACTCTTTTTACAAAAGATAAGCCGCGGATTATTAAGATAGATGATTTTTTTATTGATACAATCCCGCAGGGAAATATTTTAATTACAAGCAGTACTGATTCTCCGGGAATTGTCGGGCAGATAGGAACGGTTTTAGGGGAAAATAAAATTAATATCGCCGCGATGAATTTCGGGCGCACCAGCCCGGGAGGAGCGTCAATGGTTGTATTAAATGTTGACCAGGAAATATCCGAAGAGATTTTGGGGGAAATAAAAAAATGCAGTAAGATCAAAGATGCAAAACTTGTGAAACTTTGAACTCGATAAACCTTTTCAAAAAAAGGGAGGGGCAATGAAGGTGAGATGGATAATGTTTCTTGCTATACTGATCTGTGGAGTTTTGGCTGTTGGAGATTTTGTTCATGCTGAACAGGTAGTTATAAAAGATATAGTTATCGATGCCCAGGATTATTTTACAAAAGTTACAATTACTTCAAGCCAAATGCTGCAAATCGAAACCTTCAAGAATAACTCCAATCAAGCTAATTATATAGTGCTGGATTTTTTGGGAAGGGTTTATACAAATAAGCCGACGATTATTGCGGTTGAGAAGGGCCCGGTTGAAAAAATAAGCCTTGTGCGGGGTGCTTCCAAGGGGGATGAAGGGCTGGGGCAAGATTACTATGAACTTGATTTTTTGGCTGTTAACTTAAAATCTAATGCCGAGTATGATGTTAAGCAAAACGATACAGTTATTGATTTATCTATTAAAGATACGCAGACCCAAGCGGCTCAAGAATCAGTCCCAGTTGCTACGCAGGAAGAAGAGAGCGTAAAAGAACCCGTAGAGGCTGAAAAAGCTGTTGAACTTACTCCTCCAATTATAGTTGCCAGAGTAGAAGATAAGGGAATTCCGGAAATAGAAACTCAAGAAAATAACAGAAGATTCAGGCACCGGGTAGAATCACAGCCCATTGCTGCTGCCGAGGAAAAGAAGCTGGAGAGAGTTGAAGCAGTGCAGGAAAACGATAGAAGGAATAAACGCCGGGTAGAATCGCAATCTATAATAGCCACAGAGGAAAAGAAGCCGGAGCCGATAAAAGAAGAGGTTAAAGGAAGAAAAAGATCAAGCCGCCGGGCCGAAGAAGTAAGTTTGGCAAAGGCAAAGGAAAATGAAATTAAAGAGGAAAAAAAGAAAACACGGAGGGAAAGAAAATCAGAGAGGCCTGTTTCTGAGAGTAAAAAAGCAGAGGTTTCTTTAGGAAAAACTCAAGGAGAGGTAGCTGAAAAGAAGGAAGAAGTATTGTTAAGAAGGGAAAAGCAAACTCCTCGGAGTTATTTTATAGATAAGATTGTTGAAGATACGATGCAGGAAAAAGAAATAACAAGCCAGCGCATTGAAGATATTTCTTCAGAATTAAGAAAAATGCAGGAAGAGTTGTCACTGTCTACTGGCGAGAAATCAAAATTGGAAAATAAGATAAAAGAGATACTTGCTAAACTTGATGAGCTCAAGGGAGCATTGGATGATGAAATTTTACGGCGCCAATTGTTAGGAGAGAAGGTCGAAGACCTTATCGCGATCAGGGAAGAATATATTAAAGCCAAAAGAAATTTCGAAGAGCTGGAAACCGAATATTCGCGAGTGCTGAAATATGTTGACGACTTGAATTTAGAAGCGCAAAATATCAAGAACAGGCTTGATACGGCGCAGAATGAACATAAAAAAATGGAATTAGATTACAGTTCGATAAGCAAGGAAAAGGTTCAGATTGAAGAGGAATATAAGTCCGCGATACAGAGCCGTGATACTGTGTCTTTAAAAATTGATAAACTTACGGAAGAGCTTAATCTGTTGCGGCAGCGGCTTGATGTTATTGTTGATGAAAAAGCAAGGTTGATTTCGCAGATAAAAAACCTTGAAGAGAAAAATAGTTTTAATGTTGTGGAATTATCCAGGCTAAAACAATTACTTCAGGAAAAGGGATTACTGGTGGAAGATCTATATAGGGAATATGACCGGGTTAAGCAAAAACTGGACGCGGCTGTCTCGGATAAGGTAAAGGTCGAATATTCATATCAAAACGCTAAGTCAGAATACGAAAGAATTAAATCCGAAATTGCAGCTTATTTAGGGCAAAAGTAATTTAAGAAAATTTAAAGTGTAATTTCAGGAACAGCCTAATTTTTTAAATGGATTGGTAAAAGATATTGAAGGGAGGATGAGGTATGAGGAAAAAGGAAGTGTTGACTATTCTGCTTATTTTAATGGTTATTTTTGTCAGTGTTAGTCAGGTTTTTGCTCAGTCTATTATGTTGTCCAAAACCGAAATCAAGGAAGATGATTCCGCTGTCAAGATATTATTTTCTACCAGCAAAACAATTCCTATCGAATGTTACGATTTATCAACTCCTCCACAAATAGTTGTTGATTTTATGGGTGAGATATATACCGATTCTCCAGAAATTGTGTTGGTTAATAAAGGTTTGGTAAAACAACTGCGTATAATAAAAGGGACAAGAAAAGATCCAAACCTCGGAGAAGCTTTTTACTCAATTGATTTTATTATTGTGGATTTGCAGGAAATAGCGCGCTATGATTTTGATCTGGGTCTTTCAACAGCAGTGTTAGTTATTTCTAAGCCTGGCAAAAAGTTAGATGTCTCTGCGGCAAATAAAGCTGTTTCTGAACTTAAAGAAGTTCCTGCAAAAGAAGAACCGGCGATGACCGCGCAAGCAACAACAATAGAAACGGTTCCGATAGCGGCCCAGAGAAATGAGCAAACCAGCACGGCGGGATTATCAGAAGAAAAAGAACAGGAATATAGTGTTGAACAAGAATATGCTGCTATGATGGAAAAGGAAATGGCTAAAGAAGCAAAAGAGCCTTTAATATCGGAAAAAACAGTGGAGCCTGTTTCTCTAAAGGCGGCTGAAACCCCTGCACAAAGGACGAGTTCAAGGAGAAGAAGAGTTGAAGTAGCGCAAAAAGAAACCAGAGAAAAACCCAGCAGAGAAGGCAGCGGAAGAAGGCAAAGAAGATCCCAGAAAAAAGCGGATATTAGCGGTTCTGAGCCTAAAACAGTCGGCGAAGGAGTTAGCGGCGGGTTTAGTAAAGTAGGTAAAGGATTAAAAGACTTTTTTACTTTTGGCGAAGGTAAAAAATCCTCGAAAGAGACAGCTAGGGCTGATGCCGAAAGAGAATCTCTTCGGACAAGAAAACGCGGAGAAAGAACATCTGTTCAGAAAGATGAAAAAGCGGAAAAACCTAAATCTGAAGCTGTTGGCCGTTCTCGCAGAAAAAGAGAAGTGGCAGCTGCTCCTGTTAAAGCACAAACAAGAGAACCGGTAATATCATCCCAAAGTTCTGAAGTTGAGTTAGCTATACAGCGGGTTGCGGAAATTAAAAAAGAAATTAGTGATATGACAAATGAGTTGGTAGCCGCTGGAGCAGAATTGGAAAAAACTCGTCAAGACGAGGCAGCAGCTTCCAAAGATTTATCAAGCTATAAAAATAAGATTGATGTTTCAAAAAAAACATATGAAAATAGCCTTTCTGAGCTTGAAATCGCAAAGAAAATTGCAAATTCTAATTGGATAGAATATACCAACGCTAAAACACAGCTAAGCACAGCGCTGGATAATAATCTTTCGGATAAAGATATTGATGAATTGCAGAAGGATTATGATCGTAAAAAAGTTTTGCTTGAGTCGGCAATTAAGTCTGCGGACGAAGTAAAAGAAATAAGTGACGCACAACTTGCCGAATACTATAAGGCTGAAGAAGATTATGAGAAGGCATTAAGTTTAGCAGATGGCCCGAAGCAAAAAAAAGAAAGCGCAAACATATATTATAACAATGTTATTAAAGACATAAAGCTTGCTAAGGAAGATTTAGCTGATGCTCAAGAAGCTCTTTCTGATGCGGAACGCGAATCTCAACGGAATAAGTTGCATAAAGCGGAAGAAGACTATAAGAAATCTTTGATGGAAATCGACAGCACTATCGTCAAGAAAACAGAAACTCCTAAAACAGTTAAGGAAGAAGTCCCGGTTTATAAAGTTGAAGGGGTAAAACCCGCGGAAAAAGAGCCGGTGGCAGCTGGCCGCAGAAGCAGAAGGTCTGACAGTACAGCGCAACAGCCGCCAGCAGTTTCTGCTCCTGCAGTTCAGAAAGCTGCAGAAAATAAGATAGTACGCCACAGAAGAGGCACATCTGAAGCGGCTTCTTCATCAGAAGTTAAGCCGGATAAAGAAAAAACAGCAGGAAGTGAAGTTTTAAAAACAGCAGTTGAGTTAAGAAATGCCGGCTTAGAAATGCAGAGAATAGGAGATTTGGACAATGCGGTTAAATATTATCAACAAGCATTGATGACCGACCCTAATTATGCTACGGCGCATAATGATCTGGGGATCCTATACGAACAAAAGGGCCTGGATGAGAAGGCAAAAATGGAATATTTGGCAGCGTTAAAAATTGATCCTTATTATACAAAAGCGCATAGCAATTTGGCGCTCTTATATGAAAAATCAGGGGATAATAATAAAGCTTATTATCATTGGAAACAGCGTGTGCAATATGGCAAAGCAGATGATCCTTGGACATCTAAAGCTAGAGAACACATGGAAATGTTGGAACAGAGAAAGTAGAGGGTCATGGCAGAAAGAGTTGTTGTTGTAGGTGCCCAATGGGGAGATGAGGGCAAAGGAAAGGTAATTGATATCCTTTCTGAAAAAGCGGATTATGTCGTAAGGTATCAGGGCGGGAATAATGCCGGGCATACTGTTGTAGTCGGTGAAGATGAATTAATTCTGCATTTAATTCCTTCGGGTATATTGCATAAAGGCAAGGTTTGTGTTATTGGCAACGGAGTAGTAATAGATCCGGAAGCTTTAAAAGCGGAAATAACTTATTTGGAATCTAAGGGCATAAAGATAAATAATAATCTTCGTATCAGTGACTGCGCACATCTTATTTTCCCTTATCATAAGGTTCTCGATAAACTACGTGAAGAAAAATTTAGCAGGACAAAAATCGGGACTACAGGCAGAGGTATCGGCCCTTGTTATACTGATAAATTTTCCCGTAACGGCATACGTATAGCAGATCTTTTGAACAAACGTGTTTTTAGGGAAAAGCTGGAAGCTAATATTGAAGAAAAAAATGCCATCTTTAGGAAAGTGTATAAGTACAAAACATTTTCATTTAAGAAGATATTTAGGCAGTATTCTGATTTTGCCGAAGAAATAAAGCCATATGTGTGTAATTGTTCGTTGCTTTTGAATCAAGCGATTAAAGAAGGTAAAAAAATTCTTTTCGAAGGAGCGCAAGGAACCTTACTGGATATTGACCATGGCACATATCCTTTTGTTACATCGAGTAATTCAACGGCCGGTGGCGCGTGTGTGGGTACCGGTATTGGGCCTAATAAGATAGATAAGACGATCGGAATTGTTAAAGCCTATACAACAAGGGTTGGAGAAGGGCCGTTTCCCACGGAGTTTTCCGAAAAACTGATGAATAAGATTCGCAGTATCGGAAAAGAATTCGGAGCGACAACCGGAAGGCCGCGTCGTTGCGGTTGGTTTGACGCAGTTATAGTCCGCCACGCGGTTTGTATAAACGGATTGGATACTATTGTGGTGACTAAACTTGATGTTTTGGATATGATGCCTAGTTTAAAGATTTGTGTAGGTTATAGTTATAAAGGAAAATTATACGATAATTTTCCATCAGATATTGAAGTCCTCTGGAAGGCTAAGCCGGTATATGAAGAATTACCGGGTTGGCAGCAGAGTACTAAAGGAATTAAAGAATTTTCTGCCTTGCCTAAAAATGCTCACGTGTATTTAAAACGGCTGGAGCAGCTTGTCGGAGCAAAGATTGAGATAGTCTCAATCGGGTCAGAACGCACACAAACGCTTTTTGTTTAATCCCTTTTTTAAAAAATCCAGGGATTAACAGGGATTTGTTTGGAGCAGAAGGGAGTTCCAGCCTTTAGGTTAAAGGGGGCTCTACTAAGGAAGTTTTCTATGATTGATGTATATCAAATAGCATGGCGTCTTTTTATAGCGGCTCTATTCAGCGGAACTATAGGTTTTGAACGCGAACTACATGGGCGTGCGGCAGGGCTGCGTACGACTATTTTAGTTGGTGTCGGCTCATGCTTGATAATGATTATATCGCTTAATATGTTTTATACTTTTAATAGTATTGCCAATCTTGATCCTACAAGAATGGCAGCGCAAGTAGTCAGCGGTATCGGTTTTCTCGGAGCAGGGACTATACTTCGTTTTGGCATTTCAGTGCGCGGATTAACTACAGCTGCAGGATTATGGGCTGTTTCCGGTATAGGGTTAGCGGTCGGGGTTGGTTTTTTTTCCGCGGCGTTTCTTGCTACCGCAATAATTTTTATTGTTCTGGTTCTATTATCTAAACTGGAGCGCCAGATTAAAAAAGAAACCCAAAACACATTGTATATTGAATTAGAAGATGGAATTAGTCGGATTTGCCAGATCATAAAGGATATCTCTAGTTTTGATACAGAAGTAAGGAATCTCGAAATTGACCAGATTAAAGGTTCGAAAAATTTTGGAATAACCTTACATTTACAGCTTTATTCTGCTAATTTAAAAAATCAGTTGACTCAGGCACTGTTGAAAACTGAAGGTGTTGTATCGGTAAAATGGTATTAAAAAGAGGCAGAAAAAAGATGTGTCCACGCAAGCATTCTTCCGGAACAGTTTCTATTACCAATGATAATTTTTGCAGTGCCCGTATTGATGTTAACCGGGAAAAGCGCCGCGGTTTCCCTGAAGTAATTTATTGCCCAGGCAAGACAATAGCGCAGATAAAAAAAATTGCTAAATGTATTCTTAGCTATAATGATACTTTGCTTCTTACCCGGGCAAGCGAAAAGATTTATAAGGTAGTTTCCCAGATTAGTTCAAGGGCTGTTTTTAACAGCGATGCAAATCTCGTTTATATCAGGGAAAAGAAGAAGATTGATAAAAAAGGGTTGATCCTGGTGATCAGCGCAGGGACCAGCGATATTCCTGTTGCGGAAGAAGCTGCGGTTACAGCTGAATTGATGGATAATTTTGTGGAACGGCTTTATGACGTTGGTGTTGCAGGGATCCACCGTTTAATTGAGAATACCGCGTTGCTGAAAAAAGCGCAAGTGATAGTTGTTGTGGCTGGCATGGAAGGCGCTTTAGCAAGTGTTGTAAGCGGGATGGTAAAAAGCCCGGTAATTGGAGTCCCTACCAGCGTTGGCTATGGTGCAAGTTTTAACGGTTTAGCGCCTCTTTTGACCATGCTAAACAGTTGTTCTCCCGGTGTAAGTGTTGTGAATATAGATAATGGTTTTGGCGCAGGATATATGGCGGGACTGATAAATAAATAGGTTGCAGGGTATAGGGCATGGGGTGTGGGAAAATTCCTAAACCCTAAACCCTAAACCCTAAACCCTAAACCCTAAACCCTATAATTATGAAGATTGCTTATTTTGATTGTTTTAGCGGTATTAGCGGGGATATGATTTTGGGAGCTTTTATCGATTATGGATTAAGCGTATCGGATTTGCAAAAAGAGCTGTTACGGCTTAAAATTGGAAAAATTCAAATCAAAGTAAAAAAAGTAAAGCGGCACCATCTTAGCGCGACTAAAGTAGAAATTGCCGCAAAAAAAGAGATGCGTTTTTCGAATTTATCCGGATTAAATGCGGTTATTGAAAAAAGCAGCTTGGATAAAGAGTCTAAGTTATCGGCGAAAAAGATTTTTCTGGCTTTAGCTAAGGCTGAGGCAAAAGTACATAAAGAACATATTAATCACGTGCATTTTCATCAGTTAGGCGAATTGGATACAGTTATTGATATTGTCGGTACCATACTGGCAAAAAAAATTTTAGGCATAGAGAAGATGTATTCATCATATCTTACGTTGGGCAGCGGAGTGGTTAATTTCGGCAAAGATTCTTTTCCGCTCCCAGCTCCGGCAACAATGGAATTATTAAAACAACGTGTGGTTAATTTTAATCCCGGCATTCGGTATGAGACAATTACGCCTACCGGCGCGTCTATACTGTCTGAACTTACCGAGCCTATCAGCGAATTTATGCCGATGAGGATTATCGGCATAGGCTATGGGGCAGGCAGTTATAATGAAGGGCTGGTTCCGAACGCGTTGCGTCTGGTTGTCGGCGATGCGATTACCGGAGTTTCCAATGATACAATTATAGTTTTGGAAACAAATATCGATGATATGATTGCGGTGCAATTTGAGATGTTATTTGAGCGTTTATTTAATGCGGGAGCTTTAGATGTATATACCAGTGCTGTGCTGATGAAAAAGCAGCGCCCGGCTACGCTGCTGCATGTACAGGCCCAGGAAAAAGATTTAGAGGCGGTATTAAAGGTTATTTTTAGCGAAACAACGACTTTAGGAGTACGCCTACAAAAGGTTTTTAGACGAAAATTAGAGAGAAAACTCTTGAATCTTAAAAGCGATTATGGGATAATTGTGAAAGTAAAAATTGCTTTTCTGGATAAAATTGCGGTTAATGTAGCTCCTGAATATGAGGATTGTAAAAAGATAGCAAAAATAAAGAATTTGTCTTTTAAAAGTGTGTATGAAAGTATAAAAGCTCAGGCATTAAGAAAGTTTATTGCTGCTGATAATAAGTATGATTTGGCTAGTTTAATTGCGGATTGTTCATAAAGGAGGAAAACAAGATGTATATCGCTTTACTTATCGTGCATGTTATAGTGTCATTATTTCTGATTTTTATTATTTTGCTGCAGAGCGGAAAAGGAGAAGGGCTTTCCGACGCGTTTGGCGGAGGCTCAAGCCAAACAACTATTTTCGGCAGCAGGGCCGGAACATTTCTAACTAAAGCAACTACAGCATCGGCGATAATTTTTATGGTTACCTGCCTTGGCCTTGCGCTTGTATCCCGGCAAAAAAGCGGCTCAGTTATTGAAAGAGAACTTTTAAAAGAGCAGATCGTGGAAAAGGTTAAAGAAGTAGTAAAGACCGAGGGAACAGAACAAAAACAGGAAGCTTCGCAGCTGCCGGAATCTGGAGCAGCTTCAGCTGAAATGCCTGAATAAAAATGATTTGCGGCAAGTATCGGATAACTCCTGCCGCGTGTTGAGATTGCTGAAAGGCTATATAGCACTGATTGATTGGATGGAACACTTTTTCTTTGAAAGGCTAAGCCAATGAAAAAAAAATTACCGCTTATTGCGGTATTTTTTTTGCTTTTACTGAATCTTCACGCGTGTTCGCGTGAAAAAAAAGAGGATCCCGCCTTCAAGGTGCCGGAAAGCGATAACCCTGTTTGCGGTGATACAATTATTGAGGCAAGCATAGCTGATGCGCGCATACTTATTCCGATTCTTGCTTCGGATGGCGCTTCCGGACAGATTTGCTCGCTTGTTTTTAACGGCCTGGTTAAATATGATAAAAATCTGATTTTAACTGGAGATTTGGCCCAGAGTTGGGAAATTAAGGATAACGGGCTTACAATTATTTTTCATCTTAAACAAGGAGTTAAATGGCATGACGGCATGCCGTTTAGCGCGCAAGACGTAAAATTTACTTATGAGAAATTAATTGATCCTAATGTGGCTACTCCTTACAGCGGGGATTTTGAAAAAGTCCAACAGGTTGAAATCATTGATGAATATACGCTAAAAATTGATTATAAAGAGCCGTTTTCTCCGGGCTTGGCCAGCTGGGCAATGAACATTATGCCTAAGCATCTTCTTGAGAACGAAGATATGAATAATACGGCTTTTGGCCGTAATCCTGTAGGGACAGGCCCGTATAAATTTTCTAAATGGAAAACTCAGGACGTTATTATTCTTACGGCAAACGATGAGTATTTTGAGGGGCGCCCTTTTATAGACCGGTATATTTTTCGGATTATTCCTGATTCAGCGACAATGTTTCTTGAATTGCAGAACCTTAGCATTGATTTTATGGGATTAAGCCCGCTGCAGTATGTTCGCCAGGTTAACGCGCTTTTTTTTGAAAAAAATTACCAGAAATTCCGTTACCAGGGATTTAACTTTACTTATTTAGGATATAATTTAAAGGATCCTTTATTTGCCGATGCTAGAGTAAGGCAGGCGCTGAATTATGCGGTGGATAAGAACGAGATTATTGATGGAGTTTTGTTGGGCACGGGTACTGTCTGCACAGGGCCATTCGCTTTTCGTTCATGGGCTTATAATGATAAAGTTAATCCCGCGGCATATGATCCAGAAAAAGCACAGGAGCTTTTAAGGCAGGCTGGCTGGGTGCTCAATCAAAGCGGAATCCTGGAAAAAGAAGGAAGAATATTTGAATTCACGATTATTACCAACCAGGGTAATGAAGAGAGAAAACGGGCCGCTGAAATTATTCAGAAACGCTTGGATAAGGTCGGAATAAAAGTCAAGATAAAGGTTATCGAATGGAGCGCGTTTATAAATGAATTTATAAATAAGCGGAACTTTGACGCAGTGCTGCTGGGATGGTCTTTATCTTTGGACCCGGATATTTTTGATATTTGGCATTCTTCCAAGACCAGGGAAGGAGAATTTAATTTTATAAGCTATAGCAATGAAGAAGTTGATAAGCTTCTTGAGAGGGGAAGAAGAGAATTTGATCAAGAAGAGAGAAAAAAGATTTATAACCGCATTCATGAGATAATCTATGAGGAGCAGCCTTATATGTTTTTGTATAACCCGAACAGCCTGCCGATTATTAACAAGCGCTTTAAAGGCATAGAAGTTGCGCCGGCAGGAATCAGCCATAACTTTATTAAATGGTATGTGCCGGAAAATGAGCAGAAGTATATAACAAGATGAATGATGTATAAAACTCTAAACTCTAAACTCTAAACTCTAAACAAACTCAAATTATCAAAGAATTAAAAATTGAAACGGATGTTGTTGCGATATATAATAAAAGCATGAGAAAAAGACTATTTTTTCGTTTAATCGCAGTAATGATGTGTATCTTTTTATCCGGTTGTGTCCAGCGTTATTACAATACAGCAACAGGGAAAGAAGAAGTATATTTTTATTCTACTGAGAAAGAGGTTAAAATCGGGGAATCTTTATCCAGGCAGGCGGAAAGTGTTTTTAAACTGGAAAATGACCCTTTAATTCAGCAACGGGTAAATGCTGTCGGACAGAAACTGGCAGAGGTATGCGGAAGAAAAGAGATAAATTACTTTTTTAAAGTACTTGATGAGAAAGAAATAAATGCTTTTGCCCTTCCAGGAGGGTATGTATATATATTCCGCGGATTATGGGATAAAATCGAAAAAAATGACAGCCTTATCGCTGCTGTCCTGTCTCATGAAATCGCGCATATTACCACGCGCCATAGTATAAAAAGGCTGCAGTCGTCATTAGGATATAATGCTTTGGCAGTTTTAGTCGGAGTATCTCACGATATGGACGCGTATTCCCGGTCAAAGGCAATGGCGGGTATAAATGAACTGATCTTATCTTATTCACGCAATGATGAACTTGAGGCAGATGTATTGGCTTTGGATTACCTTAAAAAAGCGGGTTTTGATGTGCAATGTGTTATAGAGGTTTTGCAGATACTGCAGCAGGCACAAAGGGACAAGCCGATTCAAGGAGCATATCTACAAACACATCCTTATATAACTGAACGGATGAAAGCTGTAAAGGAAAACCTGAATATGGGGAATATTGGTTTTGATGATTATATTAATACACAACCAGTAACCAGTAACTAGTAACCAGTCACTAATACTAAAGACTAAATAAAAACACAAAACAGAAAGTATAAGATTGAACTATAATTTACTATGTATTTTTGATTTTAAATTTTGGATTTATTTAGGATTTAGAGTTTAGTATTTAGTATTTAAGAAAAGTATCTGCGTCCCAAAGCATAACTTCATTAGGGGCAGACAACCGGCTTAAGTTTAACTGCATAGGAAAAGGAGGAGCAACATGGATGAAATGATTAAAAAAAAGATTGATAACGCGGAAACCTGGCGGATTTTTCGGATTATGGCTGAATTTGTAGACGGGTTTGAAACGTTGTTGAAAATCGGCCCGGCAATCTCAATTTTTGGATCTGCGCGGCATATGGCAAAAACCGAGAAATATTATAAGTTGGCAGAACGAATTGCGTATCTTATTGCAAAGATGGGATTTGCTGTTATTACCGGAGGCGGCCCCGGCATTATGGAAGCAGCTAATCGGGGAGCGAAAAGGGCTAAAGGTAGATCCGTGGGATTAAATATTGAAATTCCTATGGAGCAGAAGCCGAACAAGTATGTGAACACATTAGTGTCATTCCGCTATTTTTTCTGCAGAAAGGTTATGTTCGTAAAATATGCGTCCGCGTTTATAATTCTTCCCGGAGGTTTTGGCACCTTCGATGAATTTTTTGAAGCAGTAACCTTGATTCAAACCGGCAGAAGCGAGCCGTTTCCAGTGATTCTTGTGGGCAAAAAATATTGGCAAGGCCTAATAAAATGGCTTAATACAACGGTTTTAAGAACAGGCAGTATTACCTCGCAGGATTTGCATATTTTTAAGGTAGTTGATACCCCAGAAGAAGTAGTAAAAATCATAAAAGAATTTAATCTTAAATTTAATAAAAAAAATAAATTAGAATAAAAAAATAACTGTTTAGTGTTTAGCTCTAACCTCTTTTACACTAAGCGGTTATTTTTTATTAACTTTTTTAATTACTTGATTAAGTGTGGTATATTTGGTAAAATTTTTTTAAGGGATAGTTATCGGATATTTTATTTTTAGAGAGTATCCGAGTAAAGAGGGAGATAATTTTTGGCGCAATATGAATTAACTCTAAGAGATTATATTAGAATATTTCATAAACGAAAGATAGTAATAGTCATTATATTCTTGGTTATTACTGTCGGCGGTTTTCTTTTTTCCCTTGGCGGCCTGCCTTCCTATGATGCTCAAACTACGGTTAAGATAGAAGAGCAGAATTCTGTTTCCGGGGTTCCTTCCGGCTGGGGCTCGTATGGCAATGCTGATGTGATGGAGTCACAGGCAAAGTTAATTTATAGCCATGAAGTAATGAAGAAAGTTGCGTTTGCTTTAGGAGAAGTCACTGCCGATGCTTCGCAGGATGCGATTAATAAGGCTATAAGTACGATACAGGGTAAAATTAAAACCGAAAGGATCGGTTATACCAATATTATTAAGATTACCGCAAATGCGGACACTGCGGATAAAGCGATTAATTTGGCGAATACGGTTGCCGGAAAGTACCAGGAACATAATTTGCTGGAAAAAACATTGGAAGCGCGCAGTAAACGCAATTTTATTCAAAGCCAGCTTTCTTCTTTGGAGGAAAGGCTGGAATTTAAGGAGGAGAGAGTAAAGGAGTTAGAGGAATATGTAAGAAATGTCAGCATTAGCGATTCAATGAAAAGACGGCTGGCTGACCTGGAGTTTCAGTTAACGGAACTGCTGCAAAAATATACGGAAAAACATCCGCGGGTGGTTCAGACCCAGGATCAGATAGCGGAATTAAAATCCCAGGGAAATAATGAGGATGTAAAGCTTTTGGAATATGAGCGTTTAAAGCGGGAATTGGACGCGGATAAGAAATTATACTCAATGCTCAAAGAGAAGCTTGAGGAAGCGAAAATTAACGAGGCGCAAAAAGTCGGCGATGTGTTTATCGTTAACCCGGCAGTAGAAGCTGTGTTGGTTTCCGGCACAAATAAAGTTGTTTCGCTTTTTGTCGGGGCTATTCTCGGCTTAGTGCTTTCCTTTACTTTTGCCGTTGTTTTGGAAAGCCTGGATACTTCAATTGCAACAATCGAAGGAGTGGAAAATATTATTAAGGTGCCTGTTCTAGGGGTTGTTCCTTCGATTATAGGCAAAGAGCCTGGAGGTGCTCATGCCGATGTTTTTGCCCGTTTAAAAAGAAGAATATTTAATAAACCTAAAACAGAAGAAGAGGAACGCTATATCCATTTGCTTATTCATTATGACCATGATTCGCCTATTGCGGAAGTGTACCGGAATATCGGTACAAATCTTAAACTTGACGGTTCAAAAAAAACGATATTAGTTACAAGCGCTGGCCCCAGAGAAGGCAAAAGCACATTATTGGTTAATCTTGGCCATGCTATTGCGCAGTCCGGCAAGAAAACGATTTTAATTTCTTCGGATATTCGCAGGCCTGTTCTGGCAAAGACATTCGGGATACCGAGAGAACCGGGATTAACGGAAGTACTTTTGGGGATGACTTCTCTGGATGCAGCATTGCGAAACGTTACTGATTTTATGCTTGGAGAGATTGGTTTTGAAGAAATACGTTTAGTTCCGGGACTGGATAATTTATGGTTATTAACCAGCGGACAGCTCCCCTTTAATCCGGCAAAAATATTCGAATCAAAGGAATTACTTGATTTAATCGCGGAACTTAAAAAACGGTTCGACATTGTAATATTTGATTCCCCCCCTATTTTACCGGTTACCGATGCAAGTATCATAGCTCCCAAAATGGATATGGTGATTATGGTTTATGAGATCGGACGTACAAGCCGGGACGCTCTTTTTAGGGCAAAAAGCCAATTGGATTCTGTCGGTGCTAATACTGTTGGAGTTGTTTTAAATCAGACCAGGGGAGAAACAGCGGAAACGATAGTTCATCCTTATTATTATAAATATAAATATTCCGATGATGAAAAGGCTTAAACATAAAAAATGTTTAATAATCCGGAAAAGATAATAGGCACTTTTTTAGTTATATTTCTGTTCCTGCTCCTTATTTTTATAATTTTATTAAAACCGGATTTTTTTTCAAAAAGTTCTTTTCCTTGGATGCCGTTTGTTCTGATCTCTGCTCCACTTGTATTTATTACTGCTTTTACTAATACTGAATTTGCCCTATTAATTTTAATTTTTTCCATGTTATTATCTCCCGAATTCAGCCTTGGAGGCGTTGCCGGACGGGCGGTTGTTTTGCGATTAGATGATATTTTTTTACTAATTATTCTATTAGGCTGGTTTACAAAATCCGCTGTTAATAAAGAAGTAGGTATGATTAAAATTACACCGCTGAATAAGCCGATTTGGTTGTATTCGGTATTCTATCTTATTGCCACGCTGGTCGGTATTTTAATGTCAAGTGTTAATATTAAAGAAGGATTATTTTACTTCTTAAAATATTCCGAGTATTTCCTGCTTTATTTTATGGTTTGCAACATCTTAAAGAACCGTGAACAGGCGAAGTTTTTTATTTACGCGATGGTTTTTGTGGCGCTGATAACAAGCGCGTATGCCTGTTATGAGCATTATATCGGGATAGCCAGGGTTAGCGCTCCTTTTGAAGGGAAAAGCGGAGAAGCGAATACTTTGGGAGGATATTTGGTTTTAATAATCGCGATTGTCTCTTCTTTGATTTTGAATGTTTCTTTAATAAGGACAAAGGTTCTGCTCGGGGTTAGCCTGGTAGTTATGTTCGCAGCGCTTTTATTTACTTTATCGCGCGGTTCCTGGATTGCCTGCTGCGCCGCGTTTTTGGGCCTGATGTTTTTTTCCAGAAAGGGAAAATGGTTTTTGGTTGTTGTATCTGTACTATTGATCCCTTTTTTTACGGTGGTTGTCCCGCGGTTTGTTTTTGAGCGCATAAGATATACTTTTGAGGCCCAGGTTGAACGAAAGTTAATGGGCCGCAGGATATTTATGGATTTAGCTACAGCGGAGCGTATTGATACATTAACAAACAGTATCTTGAAATGGAAAAAATCTCCGTTTTTAGGTTCAGGAGCAAGCAGTGCCGGAGCTACTGCGGATAATCAATATGCCAGGCTTTTGATTGAAACCGGTGTAATTGGAGTATTTCTGTTTTTAAATATTATGGTTGCGATATTCAAAAGTTCTTTACGCTCAAGGGCAAGGCTTAAGGATTCTGATTTTTTCTATGCGTTAGCTAGCGGGTTCATTGCCGGGTATATAGGCCTGATTGTGCATAGTTTGGGCGCGGCTACATTTATTTTGATCCGGATTATGGAGCCGTTTTGGTTTTTAACCGCGATTGTTATTATGCTTCCGGAACTGGAGCAGTCTTCAGAGCTTTTTAAGGGTTGATATGGAAAATAAGAATATTATATCAGGAGTTAATTTTGCGGAATTTACGTTAAAAACATTTTCAGTTTTATTTTTCAGCCAGTTTGCCTATCTGGCTGTGAGTATAATTGCCGCGCGTATACTTGGGCCTTCGGGCAAAGGGGTATTAGCCGTAATCACTTTATACCCGATACTTTTGTTCACTTTTTGCAATTTGAGCGTGTACCGAGCGCTGACAGTAGCTGTAGCGGAAAAGAAATATAAATTAGCTGATTTCTGCGGCAGTTCATTTGCATACATTTTCTTTTCCAGCTTTATAATGACTGCGGGTTTTTTTGTTTTTTATTTTAATTTCCCGGGTTTTTTTATTAAAGAAGCAAGCTTGCCCCTGGTTGCTTTGTCTTTAGGTATTTTACCGGCGCTTTTGGCGATTAATTTATTTACAAGTATTTTGGAAGTGAATGCTAAGATTAACTGGATAAACTTAAAGCATATTTTACACAGCCTTGTGCTTTTAGTTTCAATCGCGGTAACTTTATTGCTGCTGAAAATGGTAATTAAAGGAGCGCTGCTTTCCTACTTTATCGCAAATACTTTCTCTGCCTGCCTGCTTTTTTATTTTACTAAAAAGATTTGCCCGCAAAAGTGGGGTTTTAACTGGCAGTTACTGAAAAAACTGCTTAAAGACGGCGCTAAACTGCACATCGCGGTTATTGCTAATTTTATCGCTTTGCGAATCGATATTTTGATGCTTGGATACTATCGGCAAAGCAGCAGCGTAGGGTTTTATTCGATTGCAGTAGCTATGACAGAGCTGCTTTTTCTGGTTACTATGGCAACGCAGACGGTTTTCTTTTCAAAAGCGGCGCAACTGGTTAAGGATAAGCAGGATATGGCAAAGAAAACAATGCTTATTTACCGTCACAGCCTGGTAATTTATGTTGGGGCGGCAGGGGCGCTGGCGTTTTTGGCAAAAACGATAATAATCTTATTTTACGGAAAAGCTTTTTTAGATTCCGTAATGCCGTTGTTGATATTATTGCCGGGAGTGGTTATTTTATATACGGGAAATGGATTAGTGAATTATCTTACTATGATGAAGAAATATTTGCAGCTTTCTTTTATTTTTGTCCTTGGGTCCATTTTAAATATAGGACTCAACAGCTTATTAATTCCGAGATTTGATTCTAGCGGAGCGGCAATTGCCAGTACAATTACTTACTGGTGCAATAGTTTTCTTGTCTGGGGCCTGTTTTTATCGGTTTCCGGATATAAGCCTGGAGAGTTTTTTAGAGGGCTTATTTTTGAAGAAAGCGACTTATCCATGTATAAACAACTTTTAAAAAAAATATCTATGGTATGGAAAAGATAGAAGCTAAGAAAGTGTACTATTACGAGCGGGATAATCTTTATACGCAGGCAGGGCTTGCCCGTTATAATTTCGCGTTAAGCTACGTGAAAAATAAGATAGCGGCTGATATCGGCTGCGGCGCGCGGAAGGGGCCGTGTTTTTTATCTAAAAAAGCTTCTAAAGTATTCGCGGTTGATATTTCGCAGCAAGCCGTATCTTTTGCCGCCGCGAATTGGCCGGCGGAGAATATCTATTACGCGGTTTCAGACGCGGCATCTATCGCCTTAAAACGAGATGTTTTTGATTGCGTGGTATCATTTGAGGTGATCGAACATATCGATAACTTTAAAAAATATTTAGAGGAAATAGCGCGGATATTGAAACCGTCAGGTGAGTTTATCCTCTCGACGCCGAACAGGCTGGTTACCGGCAAAAACGCGGCGCTTTCTAATCCCGACCATTTTCGCGAATTTGACAGGGAAGAGCTGGATAGTGCCCTAAAACGGTATTTTTCCGAAGTGAGTATTTATGGGCAGTTTGTTTCCCCCCGGGTTTTTAGATTGGAAAAATCATGGCAGGGCGAATATGAGCGCGTAAGTAAAACGCCGAAGTTTATAAAACAGGTTATCCCCGCTAAAATCAAAGAATTGGCGCTTACCAAATATTTATCTTTAACGACAAAGTTCCGGACGAATCTGGACAAAAAACAAATCGGGGAAGATGATTTCCCTATTGAACGGGAAAACCTTGATTTGTGCCGGTATTTTATCGGGGTATGCAAAAAATAACGGTAAAGGAGCAATTTTGTGTTAAAAGGGTTAAAGCTGAATTTAGCAAGATATCTACCGGCTTTATTGGATACGATAGAGTATAAGCCGAGTTCATTGACGATTTCGTTGACTTCGCGGTGTAACTGCCGTTGTGTGATGTGTGGTTACCGTAATATTGTTTTGGATAAGGAAATGCCGGCTGATCAGGTCAAAGATATATTAGCGCAGGCAAAAGCGCTAGGAGTAAAAGATTGTGTTTTATACGGAGGGGAACCGCTTTTAAGAAATGATATATATGAATTGGTTAGTTTTTCCAGGGCTCTTGGATTAACGGTAACTCTGATAACAAACGGTACTTTGTTGGATAAAGAAAGGTCTAGGCGATTGCTTGAAAGCGGGCCTAGCCGGGTAATCGTATCGCTGGATATGCTAGAGGAAAAGGAAGTAGATAGGATAAGAGGGATTCAGGGCGCGTATAAGAAGGCTTATCAGGGAGTGCTGAATTTATTGGAGTTTGGCAAGGATAAGGAAGTAAAGATAAATATTGCAGCTATTTTAATGCTGGCGAATTTAAGAGAAGAAAGAATTTTGAAGCTTATTGAAGACGCTAAGAAGCTGAATGTCCCTGTTATAATCCAGCTTCCGACGTTTACTCCGTATTATTTTAAGACTGTCGATGATCAAATAAAGAAGGAATTGTGGATCAATCAGGAACATGCGCAGGAACTTAATCATCTGGTTGAAAAACTTATCGCAATTAAAAGGAAAGATTGCGGGCTTATTGTTAATTCATTCAGCTCTCTAAGATCTTTTCCGCGATATTTTCTTGATTCAAGGGCAAAAGGGATACCTTGCTATATTGCGTTTAGCGGAAGGATATGGGTGAATTATTCCGGAGAAGTTTTTTTATGCCAAAGTATGCCAGCGTTGGGAGATTTAAATAAAAATAAATTAGCTCAAATAATAGCTTCCCCGGAGTGGCGGAGAATGCTGCACAAGATGTTTAGGAAGCAGTGCCTGGGGTGTTCATGTATGTATGATTCGAATATTGATGCTCATTTTCCGATTGCATGGCAAGAGTTATTAAAGAATAAGCTAAAGATATAGCAAAAAAGTACGATGTTAATTCTAAGGGGAAAAATGAAAGAAGAAAATCCGTATCTTATCAGAATGCTTGAAGAGAGCAGCGGGTATTACGCTGGTTCATTTTCTAACCGGTATTTGAACTGGAAAAGGGTTTATTCAATTACAAAAAGCATTGAGGCAGAATTAAACAGGCGTAAATGGCAAAGCAGTATTAAGATTCTTGATGTTGGCTGCGGTAATGGACAGCTTATATACCTGCTTATGGCCAGGTTTTTAGAAAAGTATGCCTTGTTTTTTACCGGCATAGATATATCGGAACTTGATATTGAATTTGCTAACAATCGTAAAGAATATTTTGGCCATAAAGACTGCGAATTTAGGGTAATGGACGCGGAGAATATGGATTTTAATAACGAAGAGTTTGATATTATTATCTGCTCTGAAATGATCGAGCATATCGCTGATGTTTCGCCTGTTCTAAATGCTCTGTATAGAATTTTAAAAGAAAATGGATCAATTATTCTTACTACTCCGAATAAAGACGGCGGGCTTTTGGTTAGGTTCTTAAGGGCTTTGGAGATAAGGAGAAGAGAAGATGCCGGGGATATTAAGAGGCAATTTATAAGTTCATGCGAAGAAAAAAAGGCTCGTTTGTCGTCGAATATGGGCAGTTACGGATCAGGAAACGGCCATTTATCAGTTAAAACTAAAAAGCAATGGGAAATAGCATTGCAAAAAGCTGGATTCCGTAAGATCTATGTTCAAGGGACCGGGGGCCTTATTTTTGGAGACCCTTATGTAGATAACCACAGGCTGTTTTTTGTTTTTACCGTAGTTATGGATATTATATTGGAAAAGCTGCCTGGCTCGTTTTTATGGTCGGAATTACTATTGTTTAAGATAAAAAAATGATGAATTTTATTTGTTTTTCAATAAATAACTGGGAAAAACGCAAGGCGCGAAAACAACAGTTTATGCTTTCTCTTTCCAAACGGAAGGATGTGGCAAAGGTTTTATATGTTGAGCCAGCGCTTAATTTTTTTCGGTTGCTGCTGTTCCCCTTTATGGAATTAAAAAATAACGAGCAAAGGGCTCGCTGGAAAAGAGCTTTAACGCTAAAACCGGAGAAACTTTCCGATAAATTGTTTATTTTTACTCCCGTATTTTTTATCCCGTTTTCTTTCAGGGTCCAGGCCGTATATAATTTTAACTTATTTTTTCTTCTTTTTCAGGTAAGAGGATTGATCAAGGAATTGAAACTTGAAAATATTGTTTTGTGGCTTTATCATCCGTTTGATTATTGTTTTTTATCCTGGTTCAAAGAGGGGGTGCTGTCTGTTTTTGATTGGGCAGAAGATTGGGCGGAGTACTTCAGCAATTATTCTCAAAAAAAACGCAACAAAATCAGGGAATTAGAAAAAATAGTAATAGCAAGAGCAGATATCGCTTTTGTGGTTTCGCAAAGGCTTTTAGAAAGAGCTGCAAAGATAAATGTGAATACTTATAAAATCGGCGACGGGACATCCCCGGAAATTTTTTTAAGCAAGCATCTTAATATGCCGCAAGACATTAAAGATATCAGCCGCCCAATTATCGGTTATATCGGAGCGATTTCTTTTCGCCTGGAAATAGGGCTGTTAGAGGAGCTTTGCAAAGAATTTTCCGAATGTTCTTTTGTTTTTGTGGGCAATATGCTTTTAAAAGAAAAAGACATTGAAAGCCTGAAAAAACAAAGAAACGCATTCTTTCTGGGAACAAAAGATTATAATGACCTTCCCGGTTATTTGCTTAATTTTGATGTGAATATTTTACCATATGTACCTGTGCCTTATACTTCGGCGCCAACAAAAGTGTTTGATTATTTAATGACAGGGAAGCCGATTGTCTCGACTTATTTTTCAGAGCTTGACCGGTTTAGCCGGCTAATTTATTTGGCTAAGGATAAGGCGCAGTTTATCATGTATTTAAAAAGCGCCTTAAATGAGAATGATCATGGGCTTGTAGAAGAAAGAATAAAGACGGCCAAGGAAAATTCCTGGGATGTGCGCACTAATGAAATAATGGATATAATTTACCAACAGCTGGAAATCAATGGAAAAGAATAAAAATATAAAGGTTCTTTTGGTGCGGCCTCCATCGCGTCATGTGGAAGGTTCGGCAAAACCATCTGCGGGTTTTCCTCTGGGGCTGCTTTATTTAGCGGCGGTTCTGGAGAAAAATTCCTGCCAGGTTAAAATATATGATGCGCAGATTAATGCTGCTGAGCCTGTTTATCCACAAGCAGAGGGAGTTATTCATATGGGGGATAACTGGGAAGTTGTCAGGGAGAAAATAGAAAAAAACAACCCTGATCTTGTCGGAATAACATGCTCTTTTAGCACGCAGATGGATAATACGATTAAAACAGCGGAAATTGTGAAAGGAATAAATAAAAAAATCATAACGGTTGTTGGCGGGCCTCACGCGACAGTCAGGCCGGAAGATTTCCTGATTAAAACAAAGGCGATAGATATAGTTGTCAGGGGAGAAGGGGAATATATATTATTGGATATAGTGCGGGCAATAGAGGCAAAGACTGATTTTAGAAATGGCGACGGCATCGTGTTTAATGATGGCGGATCCATAAAAATAAATCAGCAGAGGCATTTTATCGAGGATTTGGATGAGCTGCCTTTTCCGGCGTATCATCTGATAAATTTAGAGGATTATTTTAGCCTTTACGTTAGGGGGTTTACTCCGCGGCCTGTTTTTTCTCTTGAAAATAGCCATAGAGAAGTATCTCTTATTACAAGCAGAGGCTGCCCTTTTAACTGTATTTTTTGTTCTATTCATTTGCATATGGGGAAAAAATGGCGCTTCCATTCGGCAGGATACGTGCTGCGTCATTTAAGTTTTCTAGAGTCTGAGTACGCGGTTAAGCATATTCATTTCGAAGATGATAATTTAACTTTGGATATAAACAGATTTAATGAAATTTTAAACGGTATATTAAGTAAAAATTTGAGGATTAACTGGGATACGCCGAACGGGATAAGAGCTGATAGGATAACAAAAGATATAGTAACGCAGTGCAAGAAGACAGGGTGCGTTTATCTGATTTTTGGCGTTGAATCAGGCAATCAGTATGTGTTGGATAATATCATTTGCAAGTCGCTTAACTTAGAACATGTTGAGCGGGCAGCGATTTTTTGTAAAGAAGCTTCTATTGATGCCGGGGCGTTTTTTGTTATAGGTTTTCCCGGTGAAACCAGCAAGCAGATGGATGATACCGTAAATTTTGCTTTGCGGTTACAAAAAAAATATGACGTTTTCCCGGGATTGTTTATCGCAACTCCTTTGCCGGGGACAAGGCTGGAAAAGGTTTTAAAAGATAAAGGAATTGCTAAGGACGGCCTTTCTTCAGAAGAACTGGCAAAAATGACTCAAGGCTGTTTTGCCCAGGATTCGGATGCATTTACAGCAAAGGACATCGAAATAATGCTTAAAAAATTTTACCAAGGGCTTAAAATAAATTTTGTTTATAATTGCGTTAAATTTTTTCTCTTTAATCCAGTGGCTCTGGTAAGTTTGTTTTCGCATCTATGGAATTTACAAAAAACAGGCGTTAAGGTAGATAAAAAGCTGCTTATAGGTAAATTAGAATATAAAAATTGTTTCAAAAAGCCTAGTCAGAGAAGGATAATGGAAAATGAGTAAAATTTTAGTTATCCCGCATCATCCCGTGGGAGAGGCGACAAAAATACGTTTAGGAGAACTGGCTAAGTTTCTTAGCTTGGATAACGAAGTGTATCTGTTTAACTGGATAGCGGCTGAAGGCGAATATACTTTTAAAAACAGGTTAAAGGGAGCTCTGAAAGATATTTTAAAAAAACAGCGTATATATAAAAAGTTTAATCTAAATATCGTGGAATTTCCGGTTCTACACAGGCCTTTGAAACTGGTTCCCCTGTATAATTCTTTCTGGCTAAAACGGTTTCTTGAAAAAAATCCGGTGGATATCGTAATAAACGGGTCTTATTATATGTTTCATATCGCTGGTAAAAGAAATTTTTCCTATGTTTTTGACATAGCTGACCTGCCGATGGATGAGGAAAATAATAATTTTTTTTCCAGGTTCATTGATTCCGTTGTAAAAAAAGAAGTAAAAAAAGCTGATGTTATCAGTGTTGTTTCACACGGGCTTGTGGATTATGTCGGCAGTAAATATCGACAAAAAGCGGATTTTGTGCCTAACGGCGCTGATTTAGAAAGGATCAGGGCGGTAAAAAACAGCGATGTGGCAAAGTTAAAGGAAAAATATAATTTAAAAGATAAGTGGATAATCGGTTATATTGGGTATATAGGCGATTGGGTGGAAGTCGAATTTATGAGTAAAGTTTTAAAAGAACTTAAAAAGAAAATCCCTGATGCCTGTTTATTATGGATTGGCTCTGCGCCGAATACGGCTAAATTAAGCAACGTGTATGCGCATGATGGCGTGATTTTTACCGGCGCAATTAACGAGGAAATTGAGCCGTATTTTAAACTGCTTGATGTCGGAATAATTCCGCATGTTAAATGCCTTTTTCAGGACATGGCTTTTCACATTAAATTAATAGAGTATACCGCAGCAGGGAAAATGGTGGTATCTTCGCCTATAACAGAAGTTTTGCGAATAAATTTTCCTAATGTAAGGGCAGTTGATTTCGAGGTGGATTTATGGGTTAAGGCGTTGCTGGATAGCCGTAATACGTCCTGGGATCAGCTTTGGGATAATTTAACGCAAGATTATGGCTGGAAAAACATCTGCAGAAATTTTTTAAATATTATTGAAAGGGAAAAATCAAAAAATGTCAGCGTTCAAACATAAATACAGTAACCTTTTAAAGCTTGCTAAGCAAACCTATTGGAAGGACGCGCTTAAGCAGGAGCTTAAAGAGAAACAGCCGTTTAGGTATGAACGCCTGATGTATAATGCGGCTGCGGACTGGGTATATTTAATTCCCTTAAACAAAGAATCAGTCGTTCTTGATGCGGGCTCTGGGTGGGGAGTTTTAAGTTTTCAGATAGCTAATCACTGTAAGAGCGTTGTGAGTATGGATGATTCGCCGGCTGCTGTGGAATTCATTAAGATCAGGGCCGCACAGGATAATGTCAAGAATGTAGAACCTTTATTAGGAAGCGTATTAAAACTTTCCTTTAAAGACGGATGTTTTGATCTGGTAGTTCTTAATGGAATCCTGGAATGGGCAGGAATAAGCGATTTAAGCAAAGACCCGAAAGCGGTCCAGGAAGATTTTTTAAAAGAAGTTTTCCGTGTGCTTAAACCGGGAGGCTGCGTTTATCTGGGTATTGAAAACAGATGGTCAGCAACTTATATGGCCGGCAGGCCTGAAGGCCATGTTAATATAAAATTTATTTCTTTGCTGCCGAGGTTTATCGCGAAAATTTATCACCGCCTGATTAAAAAAAGCGAATACCGCGTATACACGCACTCATTGCGCAATTACAAGCAGATGCTTAAAAGCGCCGGTTTTAAAGAAATTTCTGTTTATGCTCCGCTGCCGGAATACCAAAGATTTTCTTACCTGGCAGCCCTGGAAAAGCCGGATTTTATCAAATATTATTTTAAAAATCTGTTTACTCATAAGAAAAAGCTGGCAATCTGGTTTAGCCGCTTTGTGATTCATCTGAATTTATATAAGTTAGTTAAGTATTTTGTGCCTTGTTATAGTTTTATCGCTGCCAAAGGCGATCTGACTAACGATTTTGATGAGTTTATAAAATCCAGGAAAGAAAGCTTATTGCCACAGCCAATACAAGATTTTGGAAAAAGCAGTTATATTTTAAGAAGCGGTATAAATAATATTGTCTTACTTGTTTTTAATAAAAAATCAGGCAGGCCGCTCTGTGTTTTTAAAATGAACAGGAATCATTCGCAGGAATTGCTTGATGTTGAGAATACTAGTTTGAAAATATTAAGTTCCGTGGAAAAGAGCTCTTCTTTACTGAAAAGCAGTTTCCCTAAAGCATTACATTACGGGTTGATAGGAAGCCATAAAGTGCTGGTGCAGTCTTTAATCGACGGAAAAAATTTCGAAAGTTTAATAATTAATAAAGCTAATCCGCTTTGGAAAATTGGGCTTAAAAAGAAGTTGTATAGGGTATTGGACTGGCTTATCGAACTGCAGAAATCAACAGCAGAACGCAATATCTTATTGCAAAAAGAAGTGTTAAATAAGTATATTTGCGAAATTAATAAAGCGTTTGATGAATACGCGGATAAGCTGAAAAATAAACAAGCTTTAACTTCGAAGCTGAATAGTTTAAGGCAAAAAGTGGAAGGCAAGTCTATGCCGCTGGTTTTACAGCATCGTGATTTAGGGCCTTCAAATATATTTGTGAAAAATAACCGGATAATGGTTTTAGATTGGGAGGTATCCAGGATTGGCAGCCCGTTTTACGATCTTTACTTTTTCCTTTCCCATTATTTCTTTTTTGTATTTTATGATCCGGCACAGGATGCAGTGGCTGATTTTAAAACCATGGCAAAGTTCAAGGAAAGGATGTATTTTAAAAAAGGGGACTATGCTTATAAAATAATCAGGGAAGCGCTTGATTATTACTGCCGCAGAATGGGGCTTGATTATGATGTCGCGGAATTTATGTTTTTGTACTGGGAGGCGGTAAAATTTAAGAGCCTGGAAGTTTTAGAGTATTTTGCCGAAACTGATTGGCAAAAAGGTTTAGGAAAATCAGGTTAACTTAGCCATGAGAAAAATATTTAAAGATACGCTTAAGAAAATAAATATTCCTGTTTTTAACCGCTTCTTAAGAAGTATGAGAAAGGCGTATTACTTTTTATTGGATTTCCTGGGATATTCAATATTTTCTCCGGTATTGATTTTTCAGCGTAAGCCGGTGTTAAAAAATAATGGTATCAGAAGAATTCTTATTGTCCGTAATGACCGTATTGGAGACCTGATCCTTTCAACGCCGGCGATTAGGGCTTTAAAAGAAACTTTTCCCGGCGCGCAGATTGATCTTTTTATTAAACAATATACGAAAGACCTTGTAGCCGGAAATCCTAATGTCAATAAGCTGATAATAGAGGGAAAAGATGATTTAGTGGGAAATTATGACCTGGCTTTAGCTTTACATCCCGGTTTTAAGCAAAATATGCTTCTTTTTAAAAGCAAGGCGAATATTCGCGTAGGATATGCCGGCTGGGGCGGCGGTTTTTTTTTAACGCATAAAGTTAAAGATGACCGGGATAAAAGGATCAGGCATGAAGTTGAATCAGCTTTGGAAATAACCGCTAATATTGGAGCAAAAACAAAAGATAAAAGGCTTGAGGTTTCTGTTTTACGGGAAGGAGAGGAATTTGCCGATAAATTTTTAAAAGATAATTCTCTTTTTGGTAAAATTATTGTGATTCATCCCGGGGCAAGGCAGGATTATATTAGATGGGAAAAACATGGTTTTGCCGAAGTCGCGGATAAGCTTATAATAGAGCATAAGGTAAAGATTGTTTTATCCGGGAATGAATCCGAGAAAGGACTTGTTGAAGAAGTGGCATTTTTGATGAAAGAAAAGCCGGTTATGGCTGTCGGGCTGAAATTAACGGAGCTTGTGTCTTTATTAAAAAGAGCGGATTTATTTATCGGCAACAGCACAGGGCCGATGCATATCGCCTGCGCTTTGGGCATTGCGGTTGTCGCTATCTTCGGCTCTCGGCACGCGTTAGACAGTGTTCAGGCCTGGGGGCCGTGGTGTGAAAAATCTAAAGTCGTGCAAAAAGAGGTAGATTGCAAAAAATGCCATCCAACGGACTGTAAGGATTATAAATGCATAAAAAACATCAGCAGTGAAGAAGTTTACCGGGCAGCAGTCGGATTGCTGGGAGTTTAATGTTATGGGAAAAGAAGTTAATTCAAAAGACCTTTGGGCGCATTATGAACGCGATATAGCAGCTCAAAGCGAGCAGTTCCAGATTGACACATATTATGAGCCGAAGAAAGAAGAGGATAAATTAAGAATTGCCGTTGTCCTGGAAGCATTAAGCCCGCAAGAAGGTGAAAAGATCCTTGATATAGGCTGCGGTGTGGGTACTTTTGCTTTTCATTCGGCAAAATCAGGAGCGTATTGTACGGGAGCGGATTATTCCCTGAATTCAGTCTTGATGGCGAGGAAAATAAATAACAGGTATCGATTAAAAAGGCCTGCGGATTTTGTCCGCGCGGACGCGATGAGGCTTCCTTTTAAAAGCGAAGTTTTTGATAAGGTGGTGTGCGCTGATTTTATCGAGCCTATAAATGATAAAGAAAAGGATATTCTAATACGGGAAATAAAGCGGGTTTTAAAGCCAAAAGGAATAGCGGTTATTTTTACCCCCAATGCCGCAAGGGAATACATCGGAGAGATTTATTGGCGGATAAGGTATATTCTTTTTAGGGATAAAATTCCCGTAACCGAGCTTCATTTTGGCTTGACCAGTAAAAAAAAGTTTGAACCGCTGTTAAAAAAATATAATTTTTCTTTTAGATTGTATTATAATGATATTACCAGGCCGTTCCTGGCTAGAATTCAGTTTATTAGGAATTTTTTGGCGCTTAATCTATTATGGGTGATAAAAAAATAATGAATTTTGAAAAGATTCTTATAATAAATCTTGGCGGTATCGGGGATATGCTGCTTTCAATGCCGGCATTGAAAGCATTGGCAAGGCGTTATCATAGCGCTAAGATATATATGCTTATCAGCGATAAGTTATATGAAATTGTTAAAGATTTCCCTTTTGTGAGCGGGATTTTTACGTTTAAGATAAATTACGGCGGGAAAATCCCTCTGAATGGCTTAACCCAAGATATAAAAACATTATGGTTCTTAAGGAAGGAAAAGTTTGATCTTGCCTTGAACATGCGCACCTTGGTTTCAGAGAAAAGCGCGAATAAAATGAGTTTATTGTTGGATATTATCAATCCTAAGAAAAAGGCCGGCAGGGATACCGAAGGCCGCGGAAAGTTTTTTGACATAAGGATATTTGAGCCGATACTCGGGACTAAATACGAGATGGAGTATGATATTGATACCGCTGCCGCTTTAGGCGCGGAAGTTAAAGACAGAAATATAGATTTTAATATTGATCCGCAGAGTGTGGAAAAAGTTAACTCGCTTTTATTAAAAGAGGCAGTAACGCAGGATGATATCGTGATTGCTATCCATCCAGGCGGCATGCCTTCAAGGCGCTGGCCGGCAGAGAATTTCGCGAAAGTGATTAAAGGAATCTCGGCAAAAATCAAGGCAAGATTTGTTATTACCGGAAGTCATGATGAACAGAATCTGGCAAATGAGCTCATAGGGCTAACCGGGCCGGAAGTAATTTCTTTGTCCGGAAAGCTTGATTTTAAAGAATTAGGAGCGCTGATAAAACGCGTTAATTTGTTTATTTCAAATGATACCGGGCCGATGCATATAGCCGCGTTCTTGAAAGCGCCGTTGGTTGCTATTTTCGGGCCGGGTGATGTTACGCGTTTTGACCCGCAGAATATCACGGATAAGGTAAGAGTCTTGTATGAAGGGGTTAATTGCGCTCCATGCGAAAAAGTTGAATGTAACAATATGAAATGCCTGGGTTTAATTAAACCGGAACAGGTAATTGAAGTGGCAATAGATTTACTGGAAGATTCC
>JACQZH010000077.1 GCA_016213925.1 Candidatus Omnitrophota bacterium
CCGCGAAAGATTGAGGCAACCTTTTTCAGGACATCATCTCCAGTCTGATGGCCGAGAGTATCGTTAACTTCTTTAAAAAAATCGATATCAATCATCATACAGCAGAAATCATGTTTATACCTGCGGCTGCGTTCAAACTCATCCTTCAAGCGGTGCTGGAAATATCTTCGATTATAAATATGCGTCAAACTATCGTATATCGAAAGCTTGATCATTTCATCAAACTGCCTTTTGGAATTTAACACATTTTTTACTTTTGCCAGCAATTCGCGCTGATCGCAGTCTTTGCTTAAAAAATCCGTCGCGCCCAATTGTAGCCCGATAAGCCTATTATCTATGTTATCGCTTGAACTAAGGAAAAGCACTGGAACACCGACAAACCGTTCATCTTTGCGGATGTACTTACAAATTTCGAACCCATCAACATCAGGAAGTACCAAATCCAAAATAATAAGGTCAAAAACATTATCACGAAGATAAGAGAAGGCCGTCTTACCATCAGGAGCATAAGAAATACTATAATTGTTTTCGTCAAAAATCTCACTTAATAAATCAAAATCTTTTTTCCGATCTTCGACAATAAGCACATTACTTTTCATATTTTTTTCTTCCCCTTAATAAACGTAAATATATCGCATTTTGCGGGCAAATTTCATTGCAGCATAAGCATAATATACACCGGCTTATTTTTATTTTTATTCTACCTTTAACATCAACTATTGCTTTTTGCGGGCAAATATTCTTGCACATCAGGCACCCGCTGCATTTTTTCTTATCAAACCCGATGACTAGCGGAATAAAACGCAATAAAATAACCGTCAAAAAATTCGGCAGCCGAAATAAAAAAAACATTTTAGGCAGCCGGAAATCATCTACCGCTACTGATTCAATCGACTCTCCGAAGATCTCAATCTTTTTCAAATCCGCTTCCCCTAACCCCAGCCTTGCCGTTTCCTTTGTACTGATCACCGCATCAGGGTCCAAACCGATTACTTTTGAAAACACCGCATCAACAGCCACGGCATCTTCTGAAGCAAATATCAGCCCCAAAGAATACGGTTCTCCGGAAGACGGGCCTTCTCCATCCATAGCAATTATGCCGTCGGTAATATTCAGATGCGGTTTAGAAAGCCCGTAAATCTTTGCCAGCTGCCTGGCAAAAACCTTAAAATTAGGCGCATGCTTATGACAATGAACTTTATATAAACCCGGGATAAGCCCAAAAACATTTTTTACCGCTGCCGTTATCAACGTAATATTATGCGTCTTGAGCTTTGGCAACGATATTATAACATCAACTTCATCTTTTATGCGAGCAAACGGAATCCCGTCATGTTTGTTTACATGATCAAACACAACAAGCTTTACCCCTTCCTGCCGGGCTACTTCGCTAATCCCGTTTTGTTCATATACCTTTTCTGATTTTACCAAACCACCAGGGCTATCGCCAATAAAAATATTTTTTGTGCGTTGTTTAACTAAACGTACGCAAGCCCTGATAAACTCCGGATTAGTCGTAACCGCATCTTCTATGCGGGCAACTCTAAGCATATTCGGTTTTATTAAAACTTTCTGGCCCGGAGCGACAAATTTTTCTATCCCGCCGATTAAATCAACCGATCTCTTTAAACAATTAAAAATATTTTCCCGTTCGTAATCAAAACAGCGGACAATGCTTACTTTACTCATTAATCAACCTTCAAAGAAAAAAACTTTTTCGCGTTTTCAGTAGTAATCTGCGCTACTTTTTCAACCGCCAGCCCTTTTATATGCGCGATCTCCCGGGCCAGAAAAACCAGGTTTGCCGGTTCATTGCGTTTCCCGCGCAGCAGCTGCGGAGCAAGAAACGGCGCATCAGTTTCAAGTAATATTTTATCCAAAGGCACTTTTGCTATTTGTTCCCGCAACTGTGTTGCTTTTTTATATGTAATATTTGCCGTAAACGAAAGATAAAAATCTCTTTCAAGGCAAAACTCAAGAAAATCATCCCCTTGCGAAAAACAGTGCATAAGCACAGGCATAGATTCCGGGACATTTTTTTGTATAAACGCTAATAAATCATCCGCTGCTTCGCGGCAGTGAAAAATAACCGGCAATTTACTTTTTACCGCAATTTCCAATAGAGCGCACAATATTTCCTTTTGCTTTATCTTCTTAGCACTGCCTATCTGCTCTAAAGGCGCGGCACGGTTATAATAATCCAGTCCAATCTCTCCGATTGCCACTACTTTTTTATGCAGCGACAACCGGCCAATAGCTGCAATATCTTCTTTAGTCGCGCCTTGCGCATAATGAGGGTGAATCCCTACCGCAGCAAAAATACTATCGTATGCGCAGGATAACTTCAGTGAATTCTCTGATGTATTTACATCAGCACCCACATTAATAATAAATTTAACATCCGCTTTTTGAGCCCGGAGGAGTACCTCATCCCTATCAGGATCAAACTGCTTAAAATCCAGATGACAATGCGTATCAATCAACATCTTCTATTCTCGGGAAAAGAGGAGTTCCTTTTTTTACCCGCTCCTGACCTATCTGAAAACCTATGTTCTGTGCTGTTTGCGGCATAAACGGATATAAATTTTCCTTTATCCTGTTTATGCAATGGAAAATAATAAAAATAAACCCTCGCAGATCATCTTCGCGCTTTTCCTTAAATAATACCCAAGGTTTGGTATCTTCGATGAATTTATTTACGGCGTTAATAACCTCCCAGATATTAGCCAAAGCCTGGCTGAAATTATAAACTATCATTTGATTATCGACATTCTCCGAAAGGTTGTCAGCCAAGGCGATCAAACTCTGTTCTAAATTCCCCGTGAAAGCAGACGGGATGATTCCGGAAAAATATTTTTCCGCCATTGTTACCGAGCGATGAACAAGGTTACCGAGATCATTTGCCAAGTCGCTGTTTATCCTTCGGATAAGCGAGCTTTCCGAAAAATTACCGTCTTCTCCAAAAGAAACTTCACGAAGAAGAAAATACCTTAAAGAATCCGCTCCGTATTTGCGCGCAAGCTCCAAAGGGTCAATTGTAATTCCTTTGCTCTTTGATATTTTCTCACCATCAAAATTAATAAAACCATGCGCATATACCGCTTTCGGCAACGCTATTTCCGCAGATAACAATATCGCCGGCCATACCATCGCATGGAACCACAATATATCTTTTCCGATCAAGTGCATATCAGCCGGCCAGAAAAAATTAAATTTTTCCGAATCAGGCCATCCAAGAGCGCTTACATAATTTATCAACGCGTCAAACCAGACAAAAATCACATGATCATTATCATTCGGCAAGCGTATCCCCCAGCTAAAATTTGACCGCGAAACACTTAAATCCTTAACCCCTTCTTTTATCCTATTAATTACTTCATTCCGCCTGACTTTCGGCTGAATAAAATCATCGCAGTTTAAAATATGGTCTAAAACCGCTTGCTGATACCTGCTCATTTTGAAAAAATATCCGTCTTCTTCTACCCAATCTACCTTTTTACCATGGACAGGACAATTTCCCCCGGCGATGTCTCTTTCCAGATAAAACGATTCACAGTCTATGCAATAAAACCCTTCATATTTACCGCGATAGATATCTCCTTTTTCCAATGCTTTTTTAAATATTCTTTCACAAACATCGATATGCCGGCTTTGCGTCGTACGGATAAAATCATCGTTTGAAATATTGAGCACCCGGCATAATTTGATAAACTCCCCCGTCATTTCATCAACGAATTCCTGAGGAGATTTACCGGCACAAGAAGCATATTTTTCTATTTTCTGGCCATGCTCATCAGTTCCCGTTAATAAAAAAACTTCCCGGCCCTTAGCGCGATGCCAACGCGCAATTACATCAGCCAGAATTTTTTCATAAGCGTGGCCGATATGCGGCTTACCTGAAGGGTAATCAATAGCAGTCGTAACATAAAATTTATTCTTCTTTTTCATGTTTTTTACAGGTTGGATTTCCTTTAAAACAAATCTCAATAGTCCTCTCATCCTCCAGCTCTACGATAATTGTTTGTTTTAATGTATGCACGCTTATTACTCTGCCCTTGCCTTCCGCAGTTTCAATATACTGACCCTCTTTCGGAAGGTTTTTAGAAAAATCCTTATATGTCTGATACTCATATCCCAGACAGCACATAAGCCTGCCGCACAACCCGGAAATTTTTTCCGGATTTAGCGGCATATTCTGCTGTTTCGCCATACGAATAGTCACCGGTTCAAAATCCTTTAAAAAAGCGGCGCAGCAAAGCTGCCTTCCGCAGCAGCCAAATCCGCCGAACATTTTGACCTCATCCCGCACGCCGATCTGCTTAAGCTCAATACGCGCTTTAAAAAGATGCGCTAAATCACGCACTAACTCTCTAAAATCAACTCTTCCCTCCGCTGTAAAGTAAAAAATTATTTTACTGCAATCAAAAGAATATTCCGCTTCTACAAGCTTCATATCCAGTTTTCTCTCTTCAATCTTTTTAACCGCGGTTTCAAAGATAGTTTTTATTTCCTTCTTATTTTTTTCGATTTGCTCCAAATCAGCAGCAGTAGCAAGGCGCAAAATACGTTTTAAACCCGCGTGAGAAGCATCGGATGTTGCGTGTTCAGCCTCGGAAACCACCTGCCCGAAATCAACGCCTCTTTCCGATTCAACGATAACTATGTCCTGCTGTTTAAACTCGATATTATTCACATTATAAAGCACTGGTTTTCCTTGATCTCGTAATTTAACTTCAACTATTTTCATACATCTCACCTCTTTTTAAGCAAACACCGCCGTTGATTACACAGCTGTTTTAGTCGGTCCCGGAGCTTATTTTTGTTTTTCCCGTACTATTATTTTCAGTAAAAAGTCCATCGATAATTTTATATTCGCATTCTTGCTTACATATTCTCTGACTTGCAATAGCGCTTCCATAAGATATTCTAATGAATCGCAGCCGAATACATCTTTCCAGCGCAAAGCTAAATCTATATGCGCACTTGCCCTAAACCCTGCTTCCTTTAAGCCCAAATTAAGCATCAAGATATCGCGCAAAATACTCAAAACTTCCAGAAGAATACTATCGATCTCGCTACGCTCGAGAACGGAAATATCTTCACATAATAAATCCGCCTGTATAAGATCCTCTATCTCAAAAAACCTGGAAGCTAAATCTATCCGAGCCTGATAATCATCATTACCTTGCAAAAAATCTTTCTTCGGAAATCTTACTTGCCGGCATCTTGAAACAACTGTCGGCAACAAGCGGCTTATGCTTTGAGCAAGCAAAATAATTGAAGCATCGTCAGGCGGTTCTTCGAGTATTTTCAGCAACGCATTTGCCGATTCAACAGTTAACCTCTCCGCTTCCTGAACTATAATTATTTTTTTTTTGCTTTGAAAAGGCTTAAGATATATCCGTTCCTTAAGCCGGCGGATATCTTCTATCTTTATTGATGCCGAACCTGCCTGCGCCTGAACCAAAATAAAATCAGGATATTCTCCTTTTTCAATCATTTGACACGGACCGCATTGCCCGCAAGAATCAACCGCCGCTCCTTCAAGAACTAACAGGCAATTGATCTGCTTTGCCAGTTTTTTCGCTTTATGCGTAAGCACATCGATATCTTCACAAAGGAACAAAAGGCTTTTGCTGTTTCCTAACGCATGAATCAACGATTGATTCAATTCTAATTCTGATAAAAACATCCAAACACCTAAAATTTATTTATTCGCACATGCTAAAGTTTCATCGACAAAATAGCAGATTTTTTTGTGTACAGCTTTAATATCTTCTTTTGTAGAAATAACTTTTATCCGTTTGTGGTAACTTTTAGCCAAAGCCAAATAACCGTTTCTAACTCTGCTATGGAATGAAAGTTTGCGTTTTTCAAACCGGTCATTACGGCCGGAACGGATTAAGCCATCTTTAGGTTCTATATCCAGCAATAAAGTTAAATTCGGAGTAAAATCTCCTGCTACAGCTTTATTTAATTTGCGTATAAGTTTTAAATCTACTCCAGCGCCAAATCCTTGATACGCTAGTGTCGCATCTATAAACCGGTCTAAAATTATAATGTCTTTTTTCCTTAAATTAACCGATATCTTCTCTTCTACCAGCTGGCATCTGGCAGCAATAAAAAGTAAAGTTTCGCTAAAGCTGGTTAGTTTGCCTTTGCCGTGAAGAAGTATCCTGCGTATATCTTCTCCGATAACCGAAGACCCGGGTTCACGCAATACAATAACTTTTAACCCTTTATTCTTCAAATATTTACTTAATAAACGGCATTGCGTACTCTTTCCTGTGCCTTCAATCCCCTCAAAACTAATAATCAAAGCATGTTTCGTTTTATCCATAAGCACCATAGATTGTAGCAAATATACTCTTATATAGCAAGATTTTTACCACTCTCAAATTAAGCGGCCCCCTAAGCGGCGAAACCCTGCTCAAAAGCCATTTATCCCAAAAATTGCAATGGAAAATAAAAATCATGGTAACTTATTTCGAAAAAACCAGTTGCAAAATAAGGTCTCGCATAAAAAGGTACGTGCAATTTCCGGGATACCTCGATGGCAAGTCTAAATCCTACTCGGATTTAGACTATCGACCCTATCGGGCGGATTTCCCCCATTGCAAAATCCGGGTTTATCCCAAAATTTGCCTGTCTACCACCAGGCAGGCAAAATCTGGGTTTATTCTCCGCTTTCTGGCTACAGGGTAAAAAAGCAGCCGGCAGCAACTATCTTTTTGCTTACTGCCGGCTAAGATATTTTAAATGCTAAATCATCTGCTTTATGCAACTATTATTCAGACAGATTCAACAGATTTAATTTGCGGAACCATTTCTTTTAGTTTTTTTTCAATTCCCAATTTCAATGTCATTTGAGACATTGGGCAACAACCGCAAGCGCCCTTTAACCGGACCTTTACGCATCCATCTGCCGTAACTTCAACAAGCTCCACATCTCCGCCGTCCGCTTGCAAATGCGGCCTGATTGTTTCCAACGCCTTGGTCACTTTTTCCTTCATTTCATCCTCCAATCATTTTGTTTTAATGTTAATTATCTTTTTTGAATTATATTTTCCTTTAACAATCAGCACTTCTGTCTTCGCGACATTAAAATAATCCGCTAATATTTCAATAACCCTTTTATTAGCTTTACCTCTTTCTGCGGTTGCAGTAACCTTAATAAGAAAAACTCCCTTTGAAATTTCCTTAATTTGACTGCTAGCGGCATTAGTAATTACTTTAATGCTGATAAACATACAGGGATCCTGCCATTATCGTTAAAGCGAAGCATTGTTTTTGGCAAAATACAGTTTTTTGTATGCGCAAGTCCAGTTTCCTGGCCAATCAAGATGTAAAATATCCCGGATTGATACACATTCAAAAAATTTTCCTGAACGGGTTTTCTGCATGCCACCGCGGGAAAAATAGACATCGCAAATACATAAACCATCTGCCTGGATAAGAAGATGCATGCAAGGATCTTCCTGCCGGCCGCAGCAATTACCGCAACGGCCGCAAGCATTTTCAAACTCTTTTTCTTTTTGAAGCTGCATTGTCAAGTAATCCATAAGTTCCCTAAAAATATGAACTTAATTTCAAAAGCAAGCCCCATCTTTTTCATCTAAAATCCAACATTATTTTTAGCATCAATTTAACACAATCACACTGCTTAGTCAATGCGAAAAATACCCTCAACTTTCCGGGCTAAAAAGTATAAGCAGTTAACACTAGCGTAACTCTTTGATTAGGGAAAATTTCTTTAACCCTTTCTATTTTTATACTTTCTATTATAAATATCCTCTCTAAGCTTAAAACAGCTTCAAAAAAATCCAGTGATTGCGCAAAAGTCGCTTCAAAATTCATGCCAATGATAAATTGTTTTACTCCTTCAACCAGTGCAGGAATCGGCGTTAATAGTGTGCCCGTATCTTCTTCCCTGCTCATTAACTGCGCCAATACCGCCGGCAAGTTCTGATCTTTGGCGCCGTAATCAATCTCTACTTTTCTTATTCCGGACTGCCTGCTCAAATAAGTTGCCTCCTTTATGACAATAAACGGGCCTGTTTCGTTTTCCGGGATCATTTTATCAACGTTGTTTTTCTCAAGATTAAGCTTATCAATTTCATCTCTTATCTTTTCCACTTCCTTATCGATATTAACCGCTTCCTGGATAAGCTTTGTTTTTTCATCTTTTTCTGCTTTAAGCTTGCTGTTCTCAATAATAAAAAAAATCAGCAATGAACATAATCCAATAAAAATTCCCCCGAAAATAATCATAATAATTCTAAAATTTTTCAATTTTCCACCTGCCTTAATTCCGCCTCCAGGGTAAACGTCCTAGTTTCCACTTGCGTAAGCAATACATCCTGGCCGTTCCCCATAAGCGGATTCATTTTTTCCAATTTAGGCAAAGACATTTTTATATTAAAAAAACATATGCTGTTCGCCAATTTTTCCCGGAAATCCTCTGCCAGCCTGACAGTCATTTCATAATCAGCTACACAGCAAACAACCATGTCCAATTTATACTTATAAACGGCTGTTTTGGATAATGCATTCCCGTCCCGGCCAGAATCATTATCTTCTGCTTGCCGCTGCCCTCTTGAGGACTGAGCTGCATCCTGTGCGGCAGAAACTGTAATATTTAGCTCATTCAAAAAAAGCTGTTCCGGCATCAACCTTGCTATTGTCTCAACTGCCTTCGCAGATATGACTTTTCGCTTAAGGATTTCTTGAATTTTAAAAACTTTTTCATTAACATTTTTCTTCTTGTTTCTTAAGCCTTCCAAAATTTCTATATTTTCTTTTAATACCCGCGATTCTGAAGTTAATCCAGCGATAGATTCTTTCAATAATTTGTTTTCAATAAAAAATCTGCTTATGGCAAAAATCATCCCCGCAAGCATGATCAGCACGGCAACAATAGCTATAACCTGTCTTTGCCCTACAACCTCTTTTCTTTTTAGTTCCAAAGGCAAAAAATTTATCGCCTTTTTAGTTTTTTTCGCCGCAACAGTCACTATCGCTGTCGCTAAAACACCGGCAAAAATAAAATCATTCTTAAGTATTCGCGCGGCGTTATCATCTATTTCAAAATTAATATCCATTGCTTCCAGGACAGGAAATCCTCCGCAGTTGCCGCCGAATTCTTTGCTTAAAACAGCCACCATCCCTGCAACATTCGCGCCTCCTCCTAAAAAGAAAATGTTTTCAACACGCTGCCCCTTTGACTGCTCTTTATAATAAACCAGGCTCCTTCTTACCTCATGAACAATATTTTCCAAGTCAGCCTGCCAGGCGACACGCACTTCCAAAGGATTAATCCAGTCTCCCCCTTTACCCTGCATAGACATTTCATAGTTCTGCCGCATTATTTCTTCAGCCACTTTGACCTTATCGTTAAGGTCAACATCAACCTTAGGCACGCCTATTTGGACGATTATATTTTTTGCAGTATTTTTCTCTATATTCATTTCCCGGGCAATATTGGAAGCTATTTGATCTAATCCTAACCTTATATTACGGTAGAAATACAGGTTTCTAGATGAAGCAATCATAATGTCAATTGAGTCGTTGCCGATATCAACAAGCGCAGTATCTTTTGAGTATAAAGGATTTGTCTGCGATAAAGCGATGGGAAGAGAATAACATATAGGGCCGATAAAAACAGGCGAAAGTTCTCCTATTTGCCGCAATAAACTCAACGCTCTATCAATATAACTTTTATCCGTCTCGGCAACCAAAACTTCACAATTGGCAACCTTATCCACGACAGATTCTTTAAGAATCATATGCTCAAAAATACTTTTGGGCCCGGGAGGCGGAACCATTTTCCTTTTTGCCTCCGCAGCCGCGGCAATACATAATTCTTTTTCGCTCATTTTCGGTAGGCTAACTGTCATCACTTTTACCATTGAAGAAGGAATATTTATCCCGATAAGCGATGTTTTTAACTGCTGCATAGACAATTCCGACAGCAACTGCCTGGAGAATTCGTCTTTATTTATTTCTTTTCCAGCCCCTTCCCCTGAATAAGGAGTAGGAAAAGAAAAAATTTTCTTAAGAATAAACTTTGCCTTATATTCAAAAAAAGCAATCTTAACTATACTTGTTCCGATATCAATTCCTACTACGGTTGCCATTTATCCTCCGCTCATCAAACCATCTGTGCCATCTGAAACATCGGCAGAAAAATTGCAAGGGCTATTCCTCCAACGACAACTCCCATCACAATAATCATAATCGGTTCAAACAAAGCAAATATACTTTTTATCGTACTTGTTACTTCTTTGTCGTAAAATTTGCAAACTTTATCAAGGGTCTGCGGAAGCGCTCCGGATTGTTCGCCCACTGAAATCATGCGTAAAACCATAGGAGGAAATTCCCCTGTCATTTGCAATGAAACTCCCAGTTTTTCTCCGACATTAACCGATTCAGTTGCTTTCTTTATTGCTTTTTCAATCCGGGCATTACCCACTGTCCCTTGAGCTATTTCTAAAGAAGCAAGCAAGCTGATACCAGCTTCAAAACAAATGTTAAAAGTATGCGCGAAACGCGATAAAGATATTTTTCGCAGTAATTCTCCCACAAGCGGCATATTCAATTTAAGGCTGTCAAAATTATACCTGCCTTTTTCCGTCTTGGAATAGACTGTTCCTCCAAAAAAAACTGCGGCAAAAAAAACGATTATCAAAAACCAAAAATCGCGTATAAAATGGCTAAAACTCAAAACTATCTGCGTAGGCAAAGGCAGCATTGCTCCAACATCAGCAAACATCGGCTCAAAAGTCGGGATCACTTTCACTACAAGCAGCACCACTACCCCAACCATAACACTGAAAAGGATTATCGGATACGTTGCCGCTTCTTTTATTTTAGACCTTAAATCCATTTGCCATTCTAAAAGCTGGGCTAAATCATTAAGAGTTTCTGGTAAATTTCCCGTACTCTCTCCGGCCCCTACCAACGCCTGATATAACTTAGAAAATACCGCAGGATAATGCGCCATGGCTTCCTTTAAAGACCCGCCGCTTTCTATCTTATAACGGATATCATCAACGATTTTCTTAATCCGCTCATTAGAAGCATCTTGAGTCAGGTTTTTCAAACCATCCAAAAGCGGCAATCCTGCGTCCAGTAAAGTTGATAATTGATATGTCAGCTGCACTATCTCCTTCGGCTTAAGCTTAACTGATCTTGAATACGTCTGTTTTTCCGAACTTTCCTTAGAGACTTTATAGCTGGTAAGAAAATATCCCAAATATGATATCTTATTCGCCAAAGCGATCTCATCCTCGGCAAGCATAAAACCTTTAACTATTTTCCCTTTTCCATCCCGGGCTGTATAACTATAATTTTGCATAAATTATGTCTCCTGCCAGCTCCAGCTAACAACCGTACCTGATAAATCATCATCCTCATTTACAGGCGCAACCGTATCTTCGATATTATCGATAATTATCTGGGCCTGCCTTCTGGCAATTTCCGTATTATTTAAATCCAGAACCCTGCCTATACCGGTTATATCCCTGCTGTTTGCTCCGGCTGTTCCGGGACTAGTTATTATAACATCATAAAGAAACTGAAATCCGTCTCCGGCAGTATCGAGATCGTTTTGATTTGCAATAGTTGCCCCAGCCAGCCAATAACCATAAAGCACTTCTACCTTGCCGCGTTCGACTGCCGCCTGCGCAAGATAAAACGCGATTATCCCAGAGCGCTCCTGTGCCCTGATATTGATCTGTGAACGCCACAAAGCAGATAGGGAACTGCTTAAAATACCCACTAAAAGCAATAAAAAGAAAACAAATATCAATGCCTGTCCGTTTTTTTTCAATTTAGTTCCTCGGCCTAACCTTAGTTATCAATGTATAATTAAATGCGCCCTTATTTACCGTCATTGTTATTGTTACCATTGTCCCATCCCAGCTAAAAACCGGGTTTGCCGCAAGATCATTTGCCAGCTCCTGATATGGATTAACCCATCCGCCAGGTAAATCTCTAAAACGGCGGTTTAAAACCGTCGCCTGCCTTATATATTCTATCTCCCTGAAAGGGGCAACCCCATCGGCATCAGGATCTATTCTGAACCGGAGCCTTGCGCCAGCCATAGCCGTAGCAATACTTGCTGCCTGCGCACGAAACAGCTCATTGCTCATCTTTTCCATTGCCCAGCGGCTTTCATGCAAAAGATCCGCGGTATTTTTCTGTTTCTGCCAAGATGCTTGGATAGAACTGAATATCTGCCCGCTAGCTAAAAAAACCAGCGAAAACACAGTTATCGATACCATCACCTCTAAAAGAGTAAATCCTTTTTTCATAAATTAGATTTTGTGCTTCCCTAATAATTAGCTTTTAATGTGCGTAAAATAAAATTATCCCCGCTGCCCCAATTTATAACCACTTCCACCTGTTTAAGTTCGGATGATGCAGGCGGCGCTGCCGGGCTATCAATAACATTAAGCGCAGGAGTATAAGTAATCATATTACGAGTAACCGGATTAGGCGGATTTGAATAAGAACCATTCATAGCGCCTACTGCAGCCCAGTTAAAATATTCCTCAACTATTTCCTGGGCAAATAAACACGCCCCTAAAAAATCTTTTTCTTTTTTGCTGATATTAAAACCCTGCGCAAATATCTTCATCATGCCGGTGCAAATTATCGCCAAAACCATTATTGCGATAATAACCTCTACTAAACTAAGCCCTTTTTCCTGATTTGGCAATCTCGGCATAAACATTTTTTAAACCTTCTTACCTTTACTAAAATTTCACATACCCTGTTTCATCAAATATATTAACTTGCCTGGTATTTCCCCGATAGCTTAAATTAACCTGCTTGCTCTGGCTTGTCCCATCAGGAAAATAAAAGGAAATATCTTCCGGAGCAGGAACAACAGAAACTATATCAACCTCCAGTTTTCTATTTTTATATATCGTTCCTCCAATGCTTCCTTTATATATAATATAACTCTCATTAGCTGTATCAAATTGCACTATAAAATCATCATGCTGTGAAACTGCCAGTTCCCTGGCCCAGGTCAGATCACCGACAATCATTCTTGTCTGGCCTTCTAGCTTTAAAGAAGCGCTGCGGTCTATAGAAACAAGGCTGCTCGCGGATATTATGCCGATTATTGCCACCACTACAACAAGTTCTATAATTGAAAGCGCATTTTTTTTAAACGGGAACATTTTCTTAACACCTGCCGGTTATTTGATTAATAACCCGAAAAATTAAACCTGCTCCTTACCGCCGCTTTATCAGCATCCCAATAATACCCTGTGCCAAAAGGGTCATCTGGTATTTGTAAAAGCAGTTTTTTTTCAACCAATTCCTCAAGACTATCGGGATACCTTCCAAAAAACTCTTTAAACTCGCCTGCCTTTTGTTCAAGCAGGTTAATTCCTTCAAGCCACTCTAGCTTAACTTTAACCCATTCAAGCTGTTTCTTGTCCTTAACCGAGATTAACAAACCTTTTAAATAGACAATCCCCGAAACCGCCCTATTAGCATTATAATATAACATTATCTGATTACTTTTAAGATAATCCGGAGCTCCTGGAAGAAACGCTGCTTCATTATAATATTTAGCCGCCTCTAGGTATGCGCCTTTCTGGTAATAATTATAACCTATCCAGTAAGGAATCCGCCATTCTTTTAGATTAAATTTTTTGTATTTTTTCAAAAAGTCTATGTTCTTATTAATGCCCTCTTCTGTACGGCCAAGCACTATTCCGGCAAAAAAATAAGCCTGGATCAGATTATGATCCATAGTAAGGGCACAGGCAAAATTATTCTGCACTATTTCCAGGCGCTCCAGAGAATTTTCAAATTTATCGGTTAAAGATAATATCCCTTTTATATAAAACCCATCGGCAAAAGCCCCTTTAAACCCTCCATGGATAAACTCAAAATATTCTGCCGGTAAAATAAGCTCCTGCTTTTTCACATCAAGCAAAGATATTTTCTGTAAAGCAGAAGACATCCCCGGAATAATAAAAATACACGCGGCAAAAACCAAACCAATTAATATTCTTTGTTTTGAAAAATAAACAAATTTATCAGCCATAAAAATACAATATAAATAAATGCGTATAAAGTAGCCATGCTCAAATATCCCATAGAAGGCAGCTGGCCGTAAACCGCGCTGGCTTTAATATCAAGCTTATCCATATTAGGCAACAAAGCATACAAGAAACCTGTAACCAACTTCTGCCCCCATGCACCGCTAACAGCAGTAAGTTTTACAGCTGTAGGCATAAATTCGCTTGCTATATATAAAAACATCGTTGTAAGCAGCGCCATAATATGCGATGAAAAAAAA
>JACQZH010000076.1 GCA_016213925.1 Candidatus Omnitrophota bacterium
GGCTATCAGCCAAGCTTTTGCTGACTGCTGATAGCTGATGGCTGACAGCTGAAAGCTGACGGCTAACATAAATATACACTATTAATTATGGCAAAACAAGGGCAAAACGGGGTTTTGGGGAAAGCGCTTGCTTGCGTCCGCTGCGATTTTATCTAAGCTCCCGCGTTTAGCTTTGCGCAAGCAAAGCTAAACGCGAAGGCTCAAGTAAAATTGCAAAAAGCAATCTTGCTTGAGAAAACATTTGCCAATCCTAAAAAGGCGGTTATAATAAACTTTAATGTTAAAACTGCTACGCGAGAAAAAACTCGCTAAAAAAATAATCTTTTGGATCCTTATAGTTATCAGCGTGGGCGCCTTTGTCATTTGGGGCGCGGGAGCCTCCCGGATAACTTCAAAATATACCGAAACCGCCGGTGAAATTTTCGGAAATAAAATAAGTTTACAGGAATTCTTAGAAAGCAAAACAAATATTTCCAATAATTACAAACTCCAACTCGGGGACAACTATAGCAAAATAATCCCCTATGTAAATATCAATAACCAGGCTTGGCAGCAATTAATCCTTTCCGCTCAAGCTAAAAAATTAAAAATCTCTATTTCCGACCAAGAAGTAATCCAGTCTATAATGGATAATCCTTTTTTTCACCGCGATAGAAAATTTGACCGCGGAATTTATGAAAGAATTACCAATTATTTTTTCGGCGCTTCCCCCCGTAAATTTGAAGAGCAGATCCGAAGAAGCCTAAGTATTAAAAAACTATACGAGCAAACCACTAAAGATTTAAAATTAAGCGACGAAGAATTACTTCAGGAATATAAAAAAGAAAACCAGACGCTCTCCATAAATTATCTAAAAATAAGCGCGCAGGATTTTAAAGAGAAAATAAAAATAACCGAAGCGGAAATAAATAATTATTACCGGGATAATCCTCAAGAATTTAAGTCTCTGCCTGAAGTCAAAGATAATCAACCTCCCGCGTTAAAAGAAATTAAAGAAAAAATCAAAGAAATCCTGCTTAATAAAAAAGCGGACGAGGAAGCCAAAAAAACAGCCGAAAATTATAAAATTAAAATTGACCAATATCTGATTAAAAAACCCAAAGCCCGGTTTAAAAACATCGGTAAAAAATTAAAAATTAAAATAATAACCAGCGAACCATTTAAGCGCGGGAGCGCGATACCCGAAATAGCGATGAACAAAGAATTTTCCGAAAGCGCCTTTACTTTAAAACCCGGAGAAATCAGCTCGCCGCTTTCCACGCCTTCCGGATGCTTCTTAATTGAACAAGAAAAATTTACGGATATTGACGAAAAGAAATTTAACGAAGAAAAGGAAACTTTCCGCGGAAAATTACTAGAAGCTAAAAAACAAAGTATCTTTGATGCCTACGTAGAAAAGCTTACCACAGAAGCTAAATTAAAAGAATACTCGCAATCCAATCTTCCTGTTAACGAATAACCTGATTACCCAACTTTAATGCAACTTACCGGGCAAGAATCGGCAACTTCCTGAAGATTATGTCCCGCGCCGCAACTTTGCGCTTTAACCTGAGCTAATCCATCGCCTTGAACCTGAAAAACCTCTCCGCAAGACTGCTCGCATAACCCACAACCTACGCAAATAGAAGTATCAATAGTTACTTTCATTTATCCTCCCCCCTTTAAAAAAAATTAGAAATTACAAATTATGAATTTAAAAACCAAAAAGAAAAATCTAAAAACAACCTTACTTCATAACTTTTAATTTATTTTTTAACTTATAACTTATAACTTCTCACTTATAACTACTTTTAATCCAAACTTCTCAATATTATTATTCGCAATATCTTGAACTCTTTTTACTTCTTCAGGATTGCTCAAAAGATGCTTAAACCTTCCCTGCGCTTTAAGATATTCTTCCACCGGCTTTATTTGAGTAAGCTTACGGACATTCGTTACTTTCCCTAATTCATACTCTACTAAAGGATAAAGCCCGGTATCAACGGCTAATCTTCCCACTTCTAATGTCTTAATAGACTCATGCCTCCAGCCCAAAGGACAAGGGACATGAATCTGCAAATATTTTGGCCCTTTTATAGATAAAGCCTTTTTAACTTTGCGTTGAATATCCTGCGGATATACTGCCGAAGATGTCGCCACATACGGGATACCGTGAGCCAAGGCAATATCTATCATCGGTTTTTTAGGACGTGGATTCCCTGTGGATCTCATTCCCAGAGGCGTAGTAGAAGTATTCGCGCCATAAGGCGTTAAGCCGCTTCTCTGCACACCAGTATTTTCATAAGCCTCATTATCATAACAAATAGACAAAACATCGTGGCCTCTCTCCCACATTCCAGAGAGTGCCTGCAAGCCAATATCCGCGGTCCCGCCATCACCTGCCTGACAAATAACATTAATCTTATCTTTAGTCCCTAAATACTTTAGAGCCGCTTCAATGCCCGAAGCCACCGCGGAAGAATTTTCAAAAAGAGAATGTATCCAAGGAACTCCCCAGGCTGTTTCCGGATATTTAGAAGAAAAAACTTCCAGGCATCCGGTAGAATTGGCCACAATAGTACTGACGCCCGCCGTGTCTATTACCAAGCGCGCGGCAATCGCCTGTCCGCAACCCGCGCAAGCCGTATGCCCTGAACCAAAAAGATGCCGGGGAGCGTCTGCCATTATATTTTTTCCTCTAATAATTCAGGTTTTAAATCTATATATTCTTCGCTTATTTCCTTAGCCGTCAATCTTTTAAATACTTCTTTAATAGAATCCCGGGTTATATCTCTGCCGCCTAACCCCATCACAAAACCGCTGACAACCGGGGCTTTTTTCTTAGATGAAAAAACCGACCTTACCTCCGCTAAAAGCGGACCGTAAGAACCTAAAGAAACCGCCTTCTCTACCACCGCCACCCGAGAAACATTTCTTAAAGCTCGATAAATAGCATTTATGGGAAACGGCCGATAAGTAATAATTCTCAAAAGCCCGGCCTTCTTGCCTTTCTCCCGCATCTCATCTATAACATCCTTGATTGTTCCGCAAACCGAACCCATCGCCACAATAACTTTCTCCGCGTCTTTAGTTTTATACTCTTCCACTAACCCTCCGGATCCACGACCAAATATTTTAGCAAATTCTTCTTTTACCAAAGGAATCAAATCCAAGACATCCTTATGAGTTTCTTTAATCGCGAAGCGTGTTTCAGTATAATAATCCGGGTCGGCAACTAATCCAAAAGAAAGCGGGTTATTAACATCTAAACTATAAAGTGGCTTATAGGCCGGCAAAAAACTGTCTACTTTTTCTTGAGAAGGCATATCTACGATTTCTAAACCGTGGGTTAAGATAAAACCGTCCATATTCACAATCACCGGAAGCATTATTTTCGGGCTCTCAGCGATCCTAAACGCCTGAATATGTAAATCCAGAGCCTCCTGAACATTCTCCGCGTGAACTTGAATCCAACCGGAATCCCGCACTGTAATCGCATCCTGATGATCATTCCAAATATTTAAAGGAGCGGATATCGCGCGGTTAGCGCAAGTCATTACCACCGGAAAACGCATCCCGGCAATACAAAAAACTACCTCTGCCATAAGCAAAAGCCCTTGAGAACTTGTCGCGGTAAAAGAACGCACCCCCGCCGCGGATGCCCCTAAAACTACACTTGCCGCGGAATGCTCTGACTCTACATTAACACACTCGGCATTTAATTCTCCATTTGCCGCCATCTGCGCCAAATCTTCCACAATATGTGTTTGAGGGGTAATCGGATAAGCCGAAATTACTCCCGGTTTACATAATCGGACCGCTTCCGCGACCGCTCTAGAACCTTCTAATAATTCACGCATTCTCTTCCTTAATCATCGTTATATCTTTCTTAGGGCAAATCTCCGCGCAATTTCCACACCCTTTGCAATAATCATAATCACAGATAAAAGTATTTTTTCCTTCCCTTGTAATGCAGGCCTCTGAACAAATCAAAATACACATCTTACAAGCAATACAATCTTTTTGTAAAAATTTAGGCCGGAGATCTGCGCGCCAAGAACCGGTTTTATTCGCTTTTGAAGTTAATATTTTAGAAATTAATGGACCAAACATATTTTGAGTTATTGAGTTATTGAGTTATTGAGTTATTCGGAGTTTTTTGTTTTTAGCCTTTTACTCTATAACTCTATAAACTCAATGAACTCTTTTTTATATACTCGTAACCTTTAGTAACCGCTAAAATATTCTGCTCAACGGATTTCCCGAAAAATCTATGCTTTACCGCTCCAATTAAAGACTCTAACTTAATCTCTCCGGTAGCCGCGACAAAAGCGCCTAACATTGCCGTGTTGCCTAAGGGACGGCCGATAGTAGAGATCGCGATATCATTAGCCGGAACCGCGTATATCTGCTGTTTAATCTTATTATCGGACAACTTAAAATCTTCTTTACCGTTTATAATCGCAATGCCTTTATCGTGGATACCCTTAAAACAATTAAACCCGCGCATAAGCGTGGCGTCCATAATCAAAATATAATCCGGCTCATAAATCTGGCAACGTAGGCGCACTGGTTTATCATCTACGCGCACAAAAGCGTTCATCGGCGCGCCCATCCGCGCGGCGCCAAAATGCGGAAAGGCATAAGGATACTTTCCTTCAATAAAATAAGCAAAACCTAGAATACTGGCGGTGGTTATCGCACCCTGCCCCGCTCTAGCGTATATTTTTATTTCTTTCATTCGCGCCTGTTTATCCCAGAATTTGCATTGGAAAATAGCGAATAACACTAATCTTTTGGGCTAAAAGGACTTACAAAGGGGATGTCTTATAATACCTGTAAAAGTAATCTTGAAAAAGCAATAGTTTAGTATGGCTTGGATTTAGACTGTGACTGTAGCGCGAGGTTAAAAGCCAAAAATTTAAACTATTGTAAA
>JACQZH010000013.1 GCA_016213925.1 Candidatus Omnitrophota bacterium
AAAATCTTATGATGGGGATATAGTTGATAGAAATTGCCAGACAAAAGAATATTGAAAAGTTTATTGCTATAGGTACGATATGCGCATACCCGAAATTTACTCCGGTGCCTTTTAAAGAGGAAGATCTGTGGAACGGATATCCTGAAGAGACTAATGCGCCTTACGGAATTGCCAAAAAAGCCTTACTGGTTCAGACGCAGTCTTACCGTCAGCAATACGGGTTTAACGGCATATATCTTTTGCCTGTTAATTTATACGGCCCGGGTGACAATTTTAATCTGGAAACTTCGCATGTTATTCCGGCGCTTATCAGAAAATGCGTGGAAGCAATCAAGCGCAATGATGATGAAATTGTAGTCTGGGGTACGGGAAAGGCAACAAGAGAGTTTTTTTATGTGGAAGACTGCGCGCAGGCGATTGTTATGGCAACGGAAAAATATAATAAGCCGGAACCGGTAAATATCGGGCTTGGTGCTGAGATATCGATTAAAGACTTGGTGGGATTGATCGTAGAATATACGGGTTTTAAAGGAAAAATTATCTGGGATAGTTCAAAACCTGACGGCCAGCCCAGAAGAGCGTTGGATACGACAAGAGCTTATAAGGAATTCGGGTTTAAAGCAAAGGTAAATTTAAAAGAAGGCCTCAAAAGGACGATAAAATGGTATCAGGAAGCTGCGCAGAAATAGAAAATGCAAAAAAAGAAGTAGATAATATGTCGGAACAAATTGTTTTAAAAAATTATAATGTCGCTATAGTTTCTACGACTCTAATTTATAAATCAGAAGAAATGGCTGAGTGGATCAAGGCAAGGTGCAATGATTTTGCTTTGGTCACGATTAGTTCTCATTACGCGAAGAATCTGGAATCATCGTGCAAATACTATGAAAAAGATAAATTAAAAAAATCGTTTAATCTTTTAGCGTATCATCATAAGATAAAATCTATTGACCCTGCTTTTTTCCTTCCGATAAATTTATTTATACATTTTTCTTCCGTTTGCTATGCTTTTTTCCGCCTAAGAAAGAGTTTTGATATTTGTATTGCTATCGGTTATTTCGATGTTTTGATCGCTTTAATTCTAAAAAAGATGGGCTTTTTTAAGAGAGTTGTTTATTATAGCGGAGATTATTTTCGTAATTATGAGCAATGGGATTGGAGACACTGGTTCCATTGTCTAAGGACATGGCTTTTTCAAACAGCGGACAAAATAATTGTAAAATCAGCTGATGCAGTTTGGAATGACACCTTTTCTATGATAGAAGTGCGCAAGGAGAAAAAAATATCAATACCTACGTCTACTCCACAATTAGTTGTCCCTTTGGGGCTAAATCTTCAGGATAAACCGTTAATTGATAGAAGCTTAAATACCCATGATGTGATTTTTATAGGCAATTTGCAGGAATATCAGGGGCTAATGCTTTTTTTAGAAGCCATGCCGCAGCTAATTAAAAAAATTCCTGATATTAAGTTACATGTTATTGGTTCAGGAAGTTATGAATTGGAATTGAAAAATAAAGTGGCCTCGGAGAAACTTGATGATTATGTGCAATTTTACGGTTTTGTTAAGTCAGAAAAAGAAATTGAAGAAATTCTCTCGAAATGCGTATTAGCTATTGCCCCTTATGATCCGGGAAAATCATCCTTCATAAAGTATGTGAATGCCGGTAAAGTCAAAGAATATCTATGTAACGGGTTGCCAGTTATTATGACTCGAGTAAGTGAAACGGCAAAAAAAGTCGAAGAGGCAAAAGCCGGTGTAATCATTGACTACACGAAAGAAGATATAATAAAAGCAGTTGTGAATCTATTAAAAGACAAAAAACTCTTAGCGGTATATGCCAAGAACGCGAAAATTTTATCGCAGGAATATTCTTGGGCTAAGCTTTGTGAAAGGGCATTCGGGGAAACGTTTAGGGCATGGGGATGGAGCAATAAAGGAAGTATCTGATTATGCTGAATGTTTTAAGGTCAGAAAAAATTATTATTGTTACGCATGTTTTCGCAACAGGGCCGGCGCAGGAGCTGGAAGAATTTTTAAAGGATAAGGTAAAAGAACTACTATTTATTGGCCACCCTTTTTCTTACGCGAAAGAGAACAGGTCTTTTTATAAATTTTACAAAAACGGCTTGTTGCAGAAAGAAAAGTATTCCTTTAACTGGAAACTGCCGGGATTGTTAGGATGGGTTAAAGATGTTATTTATACTTTTTTATGGGTAATTGGGTTTAAGGGGAGGTTTAAACTTTATGTCGGTGCTAATAATCTTAATGCTTTTTGCGGTCTTTTTCTTCGAAAGCTTAAGAAAACAGAGAAAGTGGTTTTTTATACGGTTGATTATATTCCAAATAGGTTTGGCAATAAAATACTGAATGCTATATATCACTGGATGGACAGATATTGCATAAAACATTGCGATATGACCTGGAACCTTTCTGAAAATATGTCTAAAGCAAGGGTTGATAAAGGCATGTCAGAAGAGAAGCAGATAGTTGTTCCGATCGGCGTGCAATTCGACCGGATTAAGCGGGCTTCGCTGGATGAAATTAATAGGAAACGAATTGTTTATATGGGCCATCTTAGGCCTAGGCAGGGCATTGAGCTTATTATTGAGGCAATGAAGGATGTTATTGAAAAAATTCCGGATATAAAACTAATCATAATCGGTATGGGCCAGCTCAAAGAAACACTGAAGCAGCGTGTAAAAGAATTAGCCCTTGAAAAAAAAATTGAATTTGCCGGTTTTATCGAAGATCACAAAGAGGTAGAACAGATACTTGCTTCTTGTGCAGTCGGGCTGGCACCATATGAGCCTGATCCGGAGAGTTTTACCTGGTATGCTGACCCGAGTAAGCCGAAGCAGTATATGGCAAGCGGTTTGCCGGTTATAATAACTAGAGTAGCCCACATCGCTGAGGAAGTTGAGAAACGCTGCCTGGGGATAGTTGTTGATTATAATGAGCAAGATTTGGCAAAAGCAATAATCAAGCTGGTTGAAGACGAAACTTTATATGTGAAATGCAGAGAAAATGCCATAGAATTTTCTTCGCATTTAAGCTGGGACAAGATATTTGAAAACGCATTTGAGAAAACGTTATCTTAAAAACCGGATTGTTATGAGAAATGATGTTATTGAGCAGGAACTGCTGGATATTTTAGAATGCCCTTTATGCGCTAAAGCCCTTGTCGCAGATAAAAATGAGCTTATTTGTGTAAATGATGAATGCCGGCATAGGTTTAGTATTATAGACGGCATACCTATTATGATGCCTGAGTATCTAAAGGATGATTTAAGGATATCTCAGGAAAAGTGGGATGAAGAATATACCACTTACCACCAATTACAGCAGATCGATCTTGCGAGTGATTTAGAACTTAAGGATACTTTAATAGAGATAAAAAAATCGATTAAAGATAGGAAGGGATTTTTCCTGGAAGCAGGATGCGGCCCTTCGAAGGTTTCATGTTCAATGTCAAAAGAAGGGACGCGTACTGTTGGTTTGGATTTTTCTTTAAAAGCTTTAAGAATATCAAAAGCATTATTTGAGCGGGAAGGAGTAAAAGGCCATTTTGTCTGCGGAGATATTTCAAAAATGCCTTTTAAAAAAAATACGTTCAGTTTTATTTATACAGGGGGAGTTATTGAACATTTTAAAGATACGCAATTTGCGGTTGATGAGCTTTGGCGTTGTTTAAAGAGTGAAGGTATAACCTGGAATACTGTGCCCTATCTATCATTAAGCGTCATCTATAGGGTTTTGCTCTGGGGGAATATTCCGGATATCCCGCTTATTAAACAGGTCGTTGAGTTTATAGAAATAACGCTTTTAAAGAAAAAGTTTATGCGTTTTGGTTATGAGAAATCATTTACGCAGATGAAAATGGAAAAGATATTCAGGAAATCCGGATTTACTATGGTTAATATCGGTTTTTTTAAAACATATTATCCGTTGGCATGGGTAAAATCGGTTTTCCTAAAAAATCTGTTGACTAAGATTGCAGATACAAGATTATTTTGGCCGATGATATATATTTTGGCAAAAAAGTGATGATGTAATAAAAAGGAGAGGTTCTTGATGGAAAATAAAATGATAAATGTGGGGGTTATCGGCGTAGGATATTGGGGCGGCAATTTGGTTAGAGTATTTCTTTCAACGGGCAGAAGTAATGTCAAATATGTTTCGGATTTGCATGAAAAAAATCTTAATAAGATAAGAATGGCATATCCGGACATGATAATAACCAAAAATTATGCGGACATTTTAAAAGATAAACAGATCGATTTAGTATGTATTGCTACTCCTCCGGAGAGCCATTTTGAGATAGCTAAAAAATGCATATTGGCAAAAAAGAATATTTTAATCGAAAAACCGATGACAAAAACCGTTAAGGAGGGAAAGGTTTTGATCGGGCTTGCCAGGAAAAACAAAGTTCAGATATTTGTAGACCATACTTTTGTTTTTAGCGCAACCGTACGGAAGTTAAAAAGCATTATTGATGAGGGTAAAATAGGCGGGCTTTTATATTTTGATTCGGAAAGGATTAATCTGGGATTGTTGCAGAAGGATGTTAATGTTATATGGGACCTGGCTCCGCATGATTTTTCTATTTTTAATTATCTATTCCCTAAATTAAATCCGGAATCCGTGCAGGTATTTGCCTCAAAACATAAACATCCTTATCTGGAAGATATCGCGCATATCATGATAAGATATAAGAATGATTTTATTATGCATATACATGTAAGCTGGCTGTCTCCTGTTAAAATCAGAAAAATAATTATTTCCGGGGATAAAGGCATGGTTTGGTATGACGACATACATCCTTTTGAGAAGATCAAAATTTATGACAAAGGCGTGCATGTTAATTTTAACAAGGAGACTGCCTTTTTTCCGATTTACAGGGACGGGGATATTATTACGCCGAAATTGAATAATTATGAACCGTTGAATCTCGAGGCAAATCATATTATTGATTGTTTGCACGGCAGCGATAATCCTGTTGTTGACGGTAATGAGGGGTTAAAAGTTGTTCAGCTTTTGGAAGCGTGCGATAAAGCGGTATCGTTAAAAAGAGAAGTCAGATGGAAGGGAATTTTTAACTAAGATACAACAAGAAAATAGAAGGAGAAGCCAATGAAAAGGATACTTTTTACCGGAGCAGGCGGTTCCCCTGCTACGAATTTTATCAGGTCTTTAAAAAAGGCTCCGGAGCCTTTTTATTTTATCGGCGTTGACTGCGATAAATTTTATTTGCAGCGTGCTGAGGTTGATAAAAAATATCTTGTGCCTAAAGCAAAAGAGAAAGACTATATTCCGGTATTAAAAAGTTTAATCAAGGAAACCAGGCCTGATTTTTTATTTTCCCAGGTGGATATGGAGCTTGAGATGATTTCAAAATATCGTGACGAATTAGGGGTAAAGACATTTCTTCCCGATCCTGAAACGATTAAAATATGCCAGAATAAATTTCTCTCTTATCAAAAATGGGAACAGGCAGGAATAAAAGCGCCGAAAACAATTATGATCAATGACCGCAGTGATTTAAAACGCGCTTTTTCCGAGATCGGCAATAAACTTTGGATAAGAGAAATAAAGGGAGCTTTCGGTAAAGGTTCTTTGCCGGTAACTACTTTTAAACAGGCGGAAATATGGGTAGAATTAAATAACGGGTGGGGCAATTACAGTGCTGCGGAATGCCTGGATGCGGATTCAATGGTTACCTGGCAGTCTATCTGGAAAGATGGAGAGCTTATTGTCGCGCAAAGCAGGAAAAGGTTATATTGGGAATTCGGCAACCGCGTCCTTTCCGGAGTGACCGGTTTGACCGGCACAGGGATAACCGTTGCTGATGATAAGGTAGATGGACTAGCCCAAAAGATTATTTTTGCCATTGATAAAAAACCTCATGGGATTTTCAGCGTGGATATGACTTATGATAATCAGGGAGTGCCTAATCCTACGGAAATAAATATCGGCAGGTTTTTTACGACCCATCAGTTTTTTACCGAAGCCGGGCTGAATATGCCGTATATTTTTGTAAAAATAGCTTTTGGGGAAGATTATCCAAAACCTTCACGTAAGATTAACCCCTTGCCGTCAAATCTGGCCTGGATTAGAGGATTAGATTTCCTGCCGATTCTGACTGACATGGAAAAAATAAATTCTTATGAGCGTGAACTGGAGAAAAGGAGAACAACGCTTTGAACAATGCTTTATTTTCCGGGAAAAGTATTCTTATTAGCGGAGGAACAGGCTTTTTAGGCATGCGATTGGCTGAAAAATTAATATCCTGCGGGGCTAAAATTATTATTGTTGATCAAAAAGCTCCAGCAGAAAACTGCCGAAAAAAATTAAAAGCTGATAAACAAATGGCCCGGTTTATCAAGTGTGATTTAACTAATCAGTCTGAAGTTAAAAAAATAAAAAGCAAAATAAAAAACAGGATTATTGTGGTGCATTTGGCGGCTTTTGTTCCGCCTTCAGCCGACCCAAACGAAGATTTTATCGGAAAAAGTATAGAAGTAAATATCAAAGCGGGAGTTGAATTATGTGAAGGCATTTCTGGTTTGATTGAAAAGATATGTTATGTCAGCACTCTTGATGTTTACGGGTATCCGGAATATATACCTGTTGATGAAGGGCACCCGACTAATCCGGTGACTTATTACGGCGCCAGCAAATTATCCGGGGAAAAGTATTTGCAGGTGTTGTCTAAAAGGAAAAATATCCCATTAACAGTTCTGCGTTTTTCCTGCACTTACGGCCAGGGAGAGTGGTATAATAGGGCAATCCCTAATTTTATCCGTGCTGCAATAGATAAAAAAGATTTAATTGTTTATGGAGATGGGTCGGATGCCAGGGATTATCTATTTCTTGACGATGCTATAGAAGCGGTAGTGTTGGCATTGCAGAAGGATAAAAGCGGTATATATAATATAGGCAGCGGAAGATTGTATAGTATAAAGGAGATTGCCGAGAAGATAATAAAAATTACGGGGGAAAACGTGTCTTTAAAGCTAAGACCCCGTTTAAAAAAACGCACAAAATTTGTTTTTAACATTTCCAAAGCAAAAAAACAGTTAGGATATAAGCCGAAGGCCGCGATTGCTGATGGCCTTAAGCAGGAAATAGAATGGTTTAAATCTTTAAAAGAAGGAGCAAAAAGTGAAAGTATCTTTTCTTGATCTGCGCACGCAATATAAGAGCATAAAAAAGGAATTGCAAAAGGCATTTGATGATATTTTTGAAAATCAGCAGTTTATCCTCGGCCCTTATGTGGAAAAATTCGAAAAAGAGTTTGCCGCGTATTGCCAGGCCAAATATTGTATCGGGGTTAATTCAGGGACAACTGCCCTGTTCCTTGCTTTAAACGCTTATAATATTAAGGCTGGTGATGAGGTTATTTTACCGGTTAATACTTTTATCGCAACTGCAGAGGCGGTTTCCATGTGCAATGCAACGCCTGTGTTTATTGATATAAAAGAAGATGATTTTAATATTGATGTTAAAAAAATTGAAAAGGCGATAACAAAAAGAACAAAAGCGATAATTCCCGTGCATTTATACGGACAATGCGCGGATATTGATGCGGTTAAAAAGATCGCTAAAAAATATAAACTGCTTGTTGTTGAAGATGCCTGCCAGGCGCATGGAGCGGAATATAAGGGCAGAAGAGCAGGTTCGCTGGCGGAGATTGCAGCATTTAGTTTTTACCCGGGGAAAAATCTGGGTGCTTATGGTGAAGCCGGTGCGGTCACAACCAATAATGAAAAAATTGCTAAAAAAATAATGGTTTTAAGGAACCATGGAGCTGAAGAAAAATATTACCATGACCTTATCGGAGGCAATTACAGGATGGAAGGCTTGCAGGGAGCGGTTTTGTTGACTAAGCTTAAATACCTTGAAAAAAATACAAACCTAAGGCGGAATAATGCCGCTAGTTACAGCAGACTGCTTAAGGAAAATAAAAATATTCTTACTCCGGTTGAACAAAAAGATAATAGGCATGTTTACCATCTCTATGTGGTAAGAGTTCCCCAACGCGATAAAATTATAGAACAGTTAAAGACTGCGGGAATTTTTACGGGCATACATTATCCGGTTCCGTTGCATTTACAAAAGGCGTATAAGCATTTGGGGTATAAGAAAGGCGATTTTCCCGTTGCTGAGAGTGCTGCTTTGCAGATCTTAAGTTTGCCGATGTATTCGGAACTAAAGAAAAAAGAGATTGAATATGTTGCGCAAAAACTGAATGCTTTAGTTAAAATTTAATAACTCTGCTCAAAAAGGATAATGAGTGCTTATGATTACGTTAATTTCTCCGTCACAGGCGGCCATAGACCCGGGATTAAGAACGATCTCTTCGTATCTAAAAGAAAATGGTTTTCCGGTAAAGATGGTATTTCTTAAAAAACGTTTTGAGCAGGCTATTGAGCAGGATGTTGCTGGGCAGATAGCCGATATTGCCAAGGATTCGCTGGTTATCGGAATAACTTTGATGACGCATGAATTCTTTCTCTGCGCTGATCTGACGCGTAAGCTTAAAGAGCTTACTCAAGCTCCAATTGTATGGGGCGGGCCGCATGCGATGGTCAGGCCGGAAGAATGCCTTGAGCATTGCGATTATGTCTGTATCGGCGAAGGAGAACATGTTTTCTTATCTTTAATAAATTGTGTTAAAAACGGCCGGGACCCTTTGGCAATTGCGGGGATGTGGACAAAGAGAAATGGGCAAATAATAAAAAATCCATTAGCGCCTTTGATTGAAGATTTGAATAGCCTGCCGTTTCCTGATTACAGTTTTGAAGAACATTATTTGCTTGAAGATAAAAAAGTAAAACTGGTTTCTGAAGAGCAAGATAGAAAACAGCTTATAAATGCTACATATTTTTTGTATTCCCAGCGCGGCTGCCCTTTTGTCTGCAGTTATTGCATAAATCACTTTTTCTTGAAAAGGCATAAGGCGAAATTCCACAGAAGCAGAAATGTTGACAGTATTATGCGGGAATTAAGATATGTTAAGGATAACTTTTCTTCGGTTGTTTATATTTGTTTTGATTCGGATGATTTTCTTTCGATGAAGGAAGATGAAATAGCAAGGTTTGTTTCTTTTTATAAAGAAGAAATAAAATTGCCTTTTCATGTTAATGCGACCCCGCGCAATTTGACGGAAAAGAAGATAGGGCTTTTGATTGAAGCCGGGCTAAGAGATGTATCAATGGGCATACAAAGCGGTTCTGAACGTACTCTAAAACTATATAAACGGGCGATTTTCAAAAATGATATAGTTTCAGCAACTAATATTTTAAATAAGTTTTATCCAAAAATAAGCGCTAATTATGATTTTATTTTGGATAACCCATGGGAAACGGAAGATGACCAGCTTGAAACTTTAAAATTACTTAATGAAATCCCCCGGCCATATAATATATTGCTTTATTCGTTAACGTTATATCCGGGGACAGAGCTCTATGAGCGGGCTAAAAATGAAAATCTCATCAGCGATGAGATAAAGGGAATTTATACAAAGTCGTATCACACAGATATATCCAATACTTATTTTAACAGTATGTTTTACTTATATGCGACTTTTAGATTTCCCAAGTGGCTAGGCAGGATTTTAATAAATAAAAAGTTAATATATAATCCGTTGTTTTTCGGGTTAAAGGTTTTAATAACCTATAGTTTGCCTGTTCTTAAAGGGATGCATTTTGCGAAGTATGTTTTTAAGGCAATCTTAAGCAAAGATATGGGGTTATTAAAGAATTATTTTAAGGTGGCGATTAGAGAGATTAAAAAGGGGTTTGTTAAAAATGAAAAAATCAAAAAAAGTACTGCTGGTATATCCGGGTAAGATCGGTTCTACTTTTCCTGAGATGCCTTTGGCGTATCTGTATCTTTCATGTGTGCTCAGGGAAAACGGTTTTATCCCGGAAGTGATTGATATGCGACTTGAAGAATATAATTCGGTAGATCCCAGGGAGTATTTGTTTATCGGAATAACATCGGTTACAGGCCCTGTAATAAAATTCGGTTTGAATTTTGCTAAATTTGCGAAAGAGCGCTGTCCGGATATTACGATAGTTTGGGGAGGCATACATCCTTCATTGCTGCCAGAGCAGACATTGGAAAATAAATATGTTGATATTGTGGTTGTCGGAGAAGGGGAAGAGACCGTAAAAGAACTGTCTTTGGCCTTGTATGAAGGCGGGAGTTTATCGGATATCAAAGGAATCGCATATAAAAGTGAAGGTAAAGCGCATCTTAATCCGGTAAGGGAATTTATCGATCTCAACAGTATTACTAAAGAACTTCCTTATGAATTATTTTTGAATAAAAAATACGCGTTGGATTACTTTCCTGTGCATACAAGCAGGGGATGTCCCTATCGCTGCGGTTTTTGTTATAACTTGGCGTTTAATCAGCGGAAATGGCGGGCAAAGAGAGCAGAGCTGGTAATAGATGAAATAGATTATGTGGTTAAGAAGTTCGGAGCGCGGCATCTAAGCTTTACATGGGAAGATGAATTTTTTATTGATAAAAACAGGGTTGAGGAAATCTGTAGAGGAATGCTTGAACGCGGCATTAAAGTCAAATGGGACGCGTTTTGCAGATTTAATCATTTCTATAAGTTTGAAGATGAATTTATTAAGCTTTTGGAAAATGCCGGTTGTTCTACTCTTTCTTTTGGCGGAGAATCCGGTTCTCAGAGGATGCTTGATGAAGTAATTCAAAAAGATGTAAAGGTTGAACAAATAATAACTACAACGGAAAAACTGGCGAAAACAAATATCCGCCAAGTAGTAAGTTTTATGTCAGGGTTACCAGGAGAAACTGACGAGGACATGAATCAGACTTACCGGCTGATGGATAAACTCTGTCAGATAAACCCGAATATTTATTTAAACGGGATATTTCTTTATACTCCTTATCCCGGGACTACACTGTTTAATTTAGTCCGGAAAGAATTTAATTATAGTATGCCGGCCTCGTTGGAAGAATGGGCTAATTTTGGGATTTACAGGAATGTCGGGGCTACTTGGCAGTCAAAAGTATATATTAATAAGTTTAAAACTATTTCGATTTTGACAAGATTTCCGTTTTATCAGAAAAAATTCAGTTTCAAGGATGTGGGCTCTGTGATCGGAGGGGGACGTTTTTCTAAATTTCCTTATAATGTGGTTTATTATATCTACAGTTTATTAGCCAGATGGAGATGGAAAAAAAGATTTTTTAGGTTTCCTCTGGAGTGGTGGTTTTTAGAAAAGGCTATGGAAAAGGTTAGGGGTTTTATTTAACCGCGTGTTTTTGTCGAGAAAATAATCGGGTATTATTTTAAAATATGTAAGAAAAAGGTAATTTTTGTTTATGGCTAAAATACTTTTTTTTAATCCTCCGGCAAGGCAAAATGTTTATATAAAAACAAATGTCAAGGTAGGTGCCCCTAGTTATCCTAGTTTGACGCTGGCAACACTTGCCGCATATTTAGTTAAGGAAAATGCAGTAAAGATTATTGACCTTGACTTATTAAGCGCTCCTTTTCATGAGTTCTTTGAAGAAATAAGACTTTTTAATCCGGATATTATTTGTTCTACGGCGACTACGCCGAATTACACTGCTTTAGAGAAACTAATGTCTAGTGTGAAAAAGGAAAATTCCGGAATAAAGACCATAGTTGGAGGGGTTCATGTGACAGCTCGTCCTGAAGAAGCATACCAGGCAGGTTGTTTTGATATTATTGTTCTTGGCGAAGCTGACCGGGTGATTGCGGAATTGATAAAATCGACGTTTAATAAAAAAATTCCCGGCGTAATATTCAAAGAAGATTCCGCTGAAAAAATAAAATCTGTCGGCAGGAGGCCATTGATAGAAGATTTAGATGAACTGGAATATCCGGCATGGCATTTATTTGATATTAAAAAATATAAGAACTCCAGGCTATCATCACGGAAAAATCCAGTAGGGCATATTGAAACAAGCCGTGGCTGTGCGTTCGAATGCAACTTTTGCAGTAAGCTTACTTTTGGGATGCGATATCGGGTAAAAAATCCCCAAAGAGTTGTTGACGAGATGGAATACATGCTTAAGTGCGGTTTTAAGGAAATACATATTGCTGATGACAGTTTTACGCAAGACATAAAAAGGGCAAAAGAAGTTTGCAGGGAGATTATAAAGAGAGGTTTGAAATTTCCTTGGTCTTTGATAAACGGAATCCGGGTCAATATGCTTGATCCTGAATTTTTGAGTTTAGCCAGGCAAGCCGGCTGCTGGCAGACCGGTTTCGGTATTGAAACCGGTAACCAGGAAGTCCTTGAAAAGATATCGAAAAAGACTACGGTCAGCCAGATTGAAAAAGCTGTAAAAATGGTGCATGAATCAGGGATTGAAACATTTGGTTTTTTTATTTTTGCGTTATCCGGTGAAACTGAGAAATCAATGCAGGATACCATAGATCTGGCGAAAAGATTGCCTCTGGATACGGCTAAATTCGATATTTGTGTGCCTTATCCGGGAACGCGCTATTTTGATGAGCTTGAGTCATCGGGAAATATCCTGAGTAAAGATTGGTCAAAATATATTTGCCATCAGGTGGATGACCCTTTATATAAACATCAGAATTTGTCATGGCAGACGATCAGCAGGTCTTATAAGAAAGCAGTCCGCGAATTCTACTTAAGGCCAAGCTATGTGTTAAGGAGATTTATTAGGAGCATTAGAAAAGGCGATTTTATTTTTGATATCTTATATTTTTTGCAAACAAGATGGTGATGCATAGATCAGCGTATAGCTGATTTTTTTTTTGCAAAATTTTTAAAAAACAAGCTGGAGAAAATGCGATTAGATAATTGGCGCAAGAATACGATATTATTTTTTATTTGTATTGGGGCAGTTTTTAGGATTTGGTTCGTATATTTTAACCCGGCTCCTGGTTTTGCGCAATTACGCGGAGATGAATTGGGATATGATAATTGCGCGAATAATTTTCTGGCATGGATAAGCGGCCCTGAAGCGATGAGGCCTCCGGTATATATCTTTTTTGTAAAAATATGGTATATCCTGGCTAGCCTTTTTCAGGTTGATAAAATCAAATTAGTATTTTTAGCCCAGGAAATGCTTAATATCGTAACATTAGTGCTGTTATTAATGGTTAGCGACATGATCTTTTCAAAAAACAAGGGGAAGGATAGCATAAAAACTATAATTGTTTTTATGTTTTTGTTATATTTTCCTTATGTTAATGCTAATGCGGTCATGCTTAGAGAAGGATTGAATTGTTTTTTTGTAGTCTTATTTGTATTGCTTCTTTTAAAATATCACGCTGTGCTTGAACTTATCAGTCAAAGCCATATTGTCGTTGATGGCAACGCCTCAAGATTGAGCAGGTTTTATCTTTTATTTTTTGCGTTTGTTTTTTCTTTAGCTTATTTAAACAGGGAAGAAAATGTTTTATTTGGGTTTTTCGTGCTGCTTGTGTTTGGTTTTTTTGCCTGGATTAAGCGAAAAAAGGAATATCAGCGGGCAATAATATTTTTGGTAATTATGCTCTATATGTTTAATTATCCCTGGGTTATAAGAAATCTTATTAACGCACACAAAAACATTTTTCTTTCTTCTCTTGGAGGGATCAATATTTGCATGGGGCTTATGTGCGAATTCCCGATATCTGATGATTTGCGCTGCCCGTATCTTACGGAGATGTTCGGTTTATATTCAGCTAAACTTAAAGAGCTCGGCGATTCAGGAGCAATAAAATTTTTCTTTGAGGAAATGGTCTCTAACTATACTGTTGAGCAGATACTGAAATTCTATTTGAATAAAATCATTAATTTGTTCAAAGAACCGGTGATTCTCAGCAACTTTTATGTGCACATTAATTTTTTCATGATATCACCGGCTTTTCAAAAGTTACTTCATTCAATATATCTTTGTTTATTTATCCTGGCATTACCGTTAATATTGATTAAAAGAAAAAAAATCAGCGTTTGGGTAGTTTATGTATTTTTCTTTTTTATTTTAAAAATATTTGCCTCGCTGATATCGTTCGGCAGTCCTCGTGCTGGATTTACCTTAACTCCGTTCATAATTTTATTTGCGGCCTTTTCTGTTTATTGCTTGATGGATTTAATAAGGTTCGGGTTTTTATTTTTAATAAATATGACAAGGATGGGATGATGCTCCAAAGTTTGAATGAAAAGTTGTCAAAATATGATGTGCCGTTATTTTTTCTGCTTGCGGCTATCCTTATCGTGTCAAACTACCAAAGCAAAACAATGTTTGGGGTTGTCTTACTGGGAGGTTTTTATTTAATTGCCATGCCGCGGCTAATCTATCTTTATTTGAAAGATAATAAAAACAGTTTCAAAAAGGTTATTTATATATATTTTATTATGATTTTTGTGCATGTGCATTTGACAACTCAGAGAGCTGATAGGGCGGATAAAACCGAAGGGGCCGGCAACGAGCCTAAAAAAGTTTATAAAGTTTCCTTATCTTCCGAAGATAATATTCCGTTTTTGGAAAAACCGTATTTTTATAGCGGGATAAAAGTGCGGACTACGGAATTCAGTGAAGGCCGGAAGGTGGTTGATTGTTCCTTGGATGAGAAAAAATTATATTTTCAGTGCACTAAGAAATACAGTAACATAGAGAATTCTGATTTTTCTTTTTTGGTTACTTATTATCCGGAAATGATATCAGGCACTTCGAAGTTTACTATTGTTTTTCAGTTTACCGATGAGATGGAAAGGGAACTGGGTTTTCTTACCTATGTTCTATACGGGGCAAGCGATTTTTATTTCCACGTCAACAATAAAGTCGAAGATAAGGTTTTCGCGACTTATATTGTTGATCCTATAGAAGGAGAGTGGAAGACGTTTGAGGCAAAAAGCATAATCGATGACTATAACGCAAGGGCTAAACAATTGGAAGGCAAGCTCTGGGCTGAGCTTAAGGTGAAAAAAATGAAATTAACGATAATGTCCTGGAATGCTGACGGAGAAATCATGAATGTTTATTTAAAAGGGTTGCAATTGCAGGAGCGTAAAAAGGAGCAATAGAGAAAATTAATAAAATCGATGATTTTATGCAGAAAAATCTGGATAATAAATTCAAAAACAAAAATATCTTAATAACCGGTGGCTTGGGTTTTATCGGCAGTAATTTGGCGATAAAACTGGTTAATCTAGGGGCAAAAGTTACTTTGATGGACGCAATGCTTGCTGATTATGGGGCAAACAGGTTTAATATCGAGCCGGTAAAAGATAAAGTTAAAGTTGATGAAAGCGATATCCGCGACGCGGATTCGGTTAACAGGCTTGTTCAAGGTAAAGACTTTATATTTCATTTAGCAGGGCAGGTATCTCATGTTTTAAGCCTGTCTAATCCGTTTCTTGACATTGACATTAATATCAAGGGTACGGCAATGTTGATGGAAGCCTGCCGTAATTATAACAGGAGCGCGAAAGTAATTTATACTGGAACACGCGGCCAGTATGGAAGCGTCGTAAAACTGCCGGTAGATGAAACTACTCCGACAAATCCAAAGGGAATTTATGAGATTTCAAACCTGACCGCGGAAAAGATTATTAAAGTTTACAATGATAACTTTGGCATAAAATGTGTGTTGCTCAGGCTGACCAATGTTTACGGGCCGCGTTCCCAAATGAAAAATGACCATTATGGGGTCGTGAACTGGTTTATGCGTTTAGCTCTTGAAGATAAAGAAATTAAGGTTTTTGGCGACGGCAAGCTAAAACGGGATTTCCTTTATGTTGACGATTGCGTGGATGCGTTAATAATGAGCGCGGCAAATGAGAATGCTTATGGTGAAATATTCAATGTCGGCATAAATAAACCGACAACTTTTGTTGAATTGGCCGAGCTGATCGTTCAGATAGCGGGAAGCGGCAGGTGGGAATTCGCTCCTTTCTCCGCAGAAAGAAAAGCTTTGGAACCGGGAGATTATTATTCGGATATTTCTAAGATCAAGGAACATGTTACCTGGGAACCTAGAATTTCTCTTGCTGAAGGGATAAAAGCATCGATTGGTTATTATCAAAAATACCGGACGCATTATTGGGAATAGAGAATATGAAAAAAATAAATATACTTGTCAGCGGAGTAAGCTCATCTAATTCAATTACTTTTATAAAAGCATTGCGTAGACAGAAAGAAATTAAATTCAAAATTTTTGGAACTGATATTTATGAGAAAAACCTTTCGCAGGGTGCTTATTTTTGTGATGGTTTTTTTAAGGTTTCAAAGGCAAATCAAAAAATGTTTATTCCCAAGTTATTGAAAATCTGCAAAGAAAATTCAATTAGAGTGCTGGTTCCGATTATTGAAGAGGAGTTTGCTTTAGTATCAAGAGCAACCGCTGAATTTAAAAAATGTGGTACTTTGGTTATGCTGCCTGATTCGAAAACGATACTAATGTGTTTGAATAAGATAAAACTTTCCCGGTTTTTAGAAAAGCATGAATTCCCGACTCCTAAAATATACTTATCAGTGCCAGAAAGGAGCAGTTTTCCTTTAGTGAAAAAGCCGATTAAGGGCAGGGGGAGCAAGGGGATAAGCATAGTATACAGAAAAGAGGACATTAAACAGGCAAACCGTAATGATAAAAGCTGCTTTTTTCAGGAATTTATCAAAGGGCAGGAATACAGCGTGGATGTATTATCTGATAGAAGCGGAAAAGCAAAGGCGGTCTTTTGCCGGGTAAGATTGGAAGTAAGGGATGGTAAAAGCGTTAAGGCAATAACAGTGAGAAATAAAACAGTTGAGGATTTGGCGGTTAGGATCGCTGATGCTCTCGGCTTAAAGGGGCCTTCGTGCCTACAGTGTATTGTTGATAAAGACGGAGTGCCTTATTTTTTTGATGTTAATACAAGGATTGGCTCGGCTACTATTTTGACAGTTGAGGCAGGAGTAAATATCCCTTTTTTAGCGGTTAAAAGTTTGCTTGGCATGAAAATTGATAAATTAACCGGAAAGTTTAAAGAAAATATTATTATGCTGCGTTATCTTGATGAAATTTTCACGCTGGTTGATTAAGGGGAAATATTTATATGAACATTTTTTTGGATTTTGACGGGCCTGTGCTTGATAACAAGGCTAGATTATATCAACTTTATTTTGACCTTTTGGCCGAATTCGGCGGCAATCCTTTGCCTATCGATGAATATTGGCAGTTAAAAAGAAATTGTGTCAAAGAGGATGTAATATTAAAAGAAAAAAGCGGGTTTACCGAAGAGTTGAACGGAGATTATCAGAGGCTGCGTATTGAGCAAATTGAATCAAAGAGATATTTGAGCTTGAATGCGGTAATAAACGGTTGTTATGAGAGCCTTGACTTTTTGGCGAAACAAGGCGATTTGATGCTAATTACCAGCCGCAGGAACAGGGATAACCTTATCTGGGAGCTTAAAGATAAGAAACTTGAAAAGTATTTTAAAAAGATCCTATCGGATTTTAATGATTATCTGCCGGCTTGGCAGCTTAAGGTTGATTTAATACGAGAATTTATCCCTGAATTCGGAAAAGCAGATATTATTGTGGGAGATACAGAAGCGGAGATTTTATGCGCAAAGGAGCTGGGGATTTATTCTATCGCTCTTTTGAGCGGAATCAGAAATGAAGAAAAATTAAAATTATATGTTCCGGATATAATCTATGAGAATATAAATGAAGTTGTTAAAAATTGGACGCAGATTAAAACAAACGCGCAGAAGATATGAAAAATATACTTTTTGTAGAGCTTTCCAGGGAATATAAGGCGCTAAGAAAAGAAATTGATTCAAAAGTGGCTAAGGTATTGGACTCTGGCCGTTTTTTGCTCGGGCCGGAATGCGCGAAATTTGAAGAAGCATTTGCCAAATATTGCGGAATTAAATTTTGTGTCGGGGTCGCTTCCGGGACAGAAGCAGTGGCATTGGCATTAATGGCATCAGGTACCGGGCATGGGGATTTGGTAATTACAGCAGCTAATACTGCGGTGCCTACTGTTTCGGCTATATCAATGAGCGGTGCAGAGCCTTTGTTTGTCGATATTGACGAAAAAACCATGTTAATGTCTCCGGAAAGTTTGCAAATCTGCTTAAAAAAGATGCCAAAGGCGATATTAAAGCGTATTAAAGCAATAATTCCTGTGCATCTTTACGGGCTTATGTGTGCGATGGATGAGATTAAGGCTATAGCTGATAAATATAAAATCGCTATTATAGAAGATTGCGCGCAGGCACACGGTGCGGAATATAAGGGTAAAAGAGCCGGTACTATAGGGATGTTTGGCTGTTATAGCTTTTATCCCAGCAAAAATCTCGGTTGTTACGGCGACGGCGGTGCGGTTATTGTAGATAATACGAAATTATATGAAAAACTAACAATGCTTAGAAATTACGGGCAAACAGACAGGTATAACCATGAAATTATCGGTATTAACAGCAGGTTGAGCGAATTGCAGTCAGCGATATTGAACGTTAAACTTAAATATCTCGATGCTTGGAACGCAAGGCGCCGGTTTTTAGCGCAGATGTATACGAATGGGCTTAAAGATTATAATGTATGGTTTCAGGAATTCAGGCAACAGGAAAGATCGCATGTTTATCATCTTATGGTTTTGCGCAGCGATAAAAGGCAATCACTTGTAAAATATTTATCAGAGCAGGGCATCCACACGTTAATCCATTATCCTAGGCCGGTGTATTTGCAAAAGGCATACAGGAATATTATATATAGAAAAAACAGCTGTAAAATTGCGGAGCGCACCTGCAAACAAATTTTCAGTATACCGCTTTATCCTTTTTTAAAAGATAAGGAAGCTAAATTTATAGTAGATAAATTAAGGAGGTTTTTAAAATGACTACCTTAAGCATAATAGTGCCGGTTTTTTTTAATGAAGAAAGTCTTCCTTTGCTTTATGAAAAGCTTGAGCAGGTTTCGCGACAAATGAATAATGTGTGTTTTGAATATGTTTTTGTTGATGACGGCTCCAAAGATAATTCCTATAAGGTACTGCTGGATATTTCGAAAAGTGATAAACGTGTTAAAATTGTCAAGCTATCGCGCAATTTCGGTTCTTTTGTTGCCTGCTTTGCAGGGCTTACTTACGCAAAAGGCGATTGCGCTTTGATAATGGCCGCGGATTTACAGGATCCTCCGGAATTGATCCCTGAACTTTTTAGTAAATGGCAACAAGGCAGTGAGGTGGTGTTTGCCGTTAAGCAAAAAAGGGAAGAAAGTAGTATGAATATTTTCTTTTCTTCGATATTTCACAGGATTTTTCGTCTTATCGCGTTGGGGAATGCTCCAAAACATGGATTTGATTTTGTTTTGATCGGCAGAAAAGTAATTGATGTGCTGGTTAAATCAGGGGAGAAGAATTCTTCGATCATGGGGCAAATTATTTGGGCAGGATTTAAAACCGACCAGATAAGTTATACAAAGAAAGCACGCCTGCATGGTAAATCCCGCTGGAAATTCTGGACGAAAATAAAATATTTTATAGATTCAATAATGGCTTTTAGTTATTTCCCGATAAGAATGGCCTCATTTTTGGGTATTGGAATAGCTTTAATCGGTTTTATATTTGCTGTATATGCAGTCTACCGCAGGATTTTTTTTGGTGTTAATGTCCCGGGTTTTACGCTTTTGCTGGTTGTAATATTGCTGACCTCAGGCGCGCAAATGATTCTTTTGGGGATTATCGGCGAGTATATATGGAGAGCGCTTGATGAGGCAAGAAAAAGGCCTATTTTTATCGTAGACGAACTTATTAATAATGACTAGATAGGATAATCCCAAATTTTGGGATAATAAATATAACTAATTTCTCTGAAGAAAGATAAGAATTTGAATATTGCTTTGGTCTGGCCTTTTGGAAATGATTGCAACTGGGTTTTTCCAATGTCCATAGGGTTCCTTGAGGCTAATTTGCCTAAGGATAAGTTTAATACCTATGTTTTTGATTTTTCCCTGGAAAAAGTTAATCCGTATACGGAGAGAAAAAGATTAAAAACCTTTTTCGCGGATTTGGATATAAATGTTTTTGGAATAAGCAGTGCCTTGTCTTTTAATTACCCTTATGCGCGTAAGACCGCTGAAATTATAAAAGAATTGATACCGCGGGCAAAAATAGTCTTAGGCGGATGCCACGCGTCAATGACTGCATGTAAAATACTCGGAGAAAATGACAATATTGATTTTATATTAAAAGGAGAAGCAGAGTTTTCTTTCCCTGCATTGCTTGATTATTTTAAATCCAATTTATCGGAAGATGCTTTATCGCTGGTGCCGGGTTTAGTTTATAGGCGCAATAACAGCATTATGGAGAATCCTGCGGTTATTACTCAGGACTTAGACAGTATTAAGCCGGTTAATTACAGGAAAATGCGTTTAGAAGATTATGTCAAAGCCGGGTACCGTTACGGTACGAATAATTTCGGTTTATCAGCGCCTTTGTGGATAAGCCGCGGCTGTCCTTACGGATGCACTTTTTGCTCGGCGTCGATTATGAACGGCAGAAAAGTCAGGTACCACTCCATAGAATATGTAATCAAACTTATTAAGCATCTTTATGAGAAAGAAAATGTGAGAACGTTTACAATTATTGATGATAATTTCACGTTTGACCGTGCTTATGTTAAAAAATTCTGCTTTGAAGTAAAAAAACTCGGGTTTAAAGATATAAATATTGTTGCGCCTAACGGAGTGCGCATAGACAGGCTTGATCAGGAGACTTTAAAGCTGATGTATGAAGCCGGCTGGAGAGTCTTGATGGTTGCGATCGAAACGGATAATGAAAAAATAATGCAAAAAATGGATAAAAAGATCGACCTTAAGGAAGTCCCCGGAAAAATTGCAATGATTAAAAGAGCAGGATTTAAGGTGCATAGCAATTTCATTTTAGGATTTCCCGGGGCATCCAGGGGAGATATTAAGAAAACAATTGATTATGCCTGCCGTCTGGAGCTTGACATGGTTGGTTTCCCTAAATTTCAGCCTTTGCCTGGAACTAAGATGTTTGATGAGTTGTGTTCGAACGGAGAAATTGACGAGGATTTTCTGCCTGTTGAGTATAATGAAAAGTCTAAATATGCGCCAAAGGGAATAAAGACGCAAATGCTGGATAAGCTTCAGAGAAATGCGTATTTATTATTTTACCTGAGACATCCGGCTTCAATTTTGTTGTTGTTTGAGAATTATAGTATCAAGCATTTGCTCGGATATATAAGAAGAGTAATTATAGGAAAAAGTTAAGATTAACTTTGGAGTTTTTTTTGTATGATTTTAGATAAAACAAAAGTGTTATTGATAGAACCTCCTCCTCTATGGAAATACGGCAATCAGAGGTCTAAAGGAGCTTTCGGTAACCTTAAGACAGATATAAGATGGCCGCCGATCGATTTGATGGTTATTGCCGGATACCTTCGTAAAAATAATGTTGAAGTTGCGCTTATTGATGCCGGAGGAGAAAGGCTTATGATCGATAAGCTGGCAGAAAGCATATCGAACGTAGATGCCCGGCTGATCGTGATTAATACTTCTACTACAACGATATATCATGATGTCAATATCGCAGAAAGAATAAAAAGAATCAAGCCGGCGGCTTTGGTAGGAGCAATCGGAGTTCATGTAATGGCATTGCCGGAAGAAACGCTAAAATTATCAGAGGGGTTGGATTTTGTCGTGGTTTCTGAGCCGGAAATTCCGATACTAAATCTGGCGAAAATCCTGGACTTGCCCGGAACCAAGGGTATTTGTTATCTGAAAAACAGTCAAATAATAAAAAATTTACCTGAGTCCCCGATTTCTAATCTGGATGAACTGGGAATGCCGGCGCATGATCTGGTGCCTTTGAATATATATAAAGAACCGCAGCTTAAAAGAAAGCCGATGACAATTACTATGGTCTCACGCGGTTGTATAAATAGGTGTATTTTTTGCAGTGCCTGTTTTTATGGTGATTACAGGTTGCGTTCGATTTCTAATGTTATGGAAGAACTAAAATGGATAAGCAGTGAACTAGGGGTAAAGGAGTTGAAATTTTATGACGATGGGATCACCTATAACCGTAAATGGGCAGTGAGCTTGTTTCAGGCAATGATTGATGAGAAAATTGACTTAACCTGGAATACTAATCTCCGCGCGGATTCTATTGATTTGGAACTGGCTCAACTGATGAAAAAAGCAGGCTGCCATACGGTGAATATGGGGCTGGAAAGCGCTAATCAGGATATTTTAAACAACATTAAAAAAAATGTTACGTTGGAAAAAATGGAGCAAGCTGTTAAATATTGCAAGCAAGCGGGATTAGAGGTTTGCGGGTATTTTGTTATTGGTTTACCAGGGGAAACATTGGAAACTGTTAATCAGACTGTGGAATTTGCAAAACGGCTTGACTTGGACCTGGCTACTTTTAATGTGACGGCGCCACACCCCGGAACGGAATTTTTTGACTTTTTGCAGAAAAAAGGGTTTCTGAAAACTAAGAATTGGGAAAAATATGATACAAACAGCCTGCCTGTGTATGATTATCCCAAAATGAGCGCGCAGGATATTTATAGCCTTGCGTTAAAGGCATACCGGCATTTTTATATGAGGCCGGGTTATTTTTTAAAAAGGCTTAAAAGAGTGAATTCCTTGCTGGAAATGAAAAATCTGGCAGAAAATTTTTTTGCGTTTATGGAAAATTTTATTATTAAAAGCGTAGCAAGGGATGTAATTGCTATTTTTAAAATGGAGAAGAAATGAAGAAAAAAGATTTATCTTTTTTTTACTGCCGCAGTTGTAATAAATCACTTGAAATAAAAGTAATTGATTCAAAAGCAGATGATGTGCAAGAAGGAATTTTCAGCTGCTCTGGTTGCGGCCAGTGGTATCCGCTGACAGAGAGAATAGGGTTCTTTCTGAAAAATGATTACTCTTTTGCTGAAGAATTCAGGCAGAGGTTTGTGAAGAGGCATGCCTTAAAATTGGAAAATAAGAATTGTGACAGCGAGCAGTTATCTATTAAAGAAAAAAATAAGCAAATTGAATTTTTTAATATTGAATCAGATTGTTATACCTATGTACATACTATGAGCCAATTTGTCCGGCTTTTAGATGCGCAGTTACTTAAGTTCTGGGGGCAATATATTCTTGAAAACGGTGTGATCATTGATCTGGGCTGTGGGACAGGGATGAGGACTTTGCCTTTGGCAGGGCAGTATACAAACAGTAATATAATCGGAGTTGATATTTCAATAGGTATGATCCGTGTGGCGTTGAAGCATGCCCAAGATAAGGGATTAAATAATATTAGTTTTATTGTTGCTGACGCAGATAATCTTCCATTTGCCGCTGAAATTACTGAAACAGTTATCGGCCCAGGCATATTGCATCATGTGCCGGAACCTAAAGCTGTACTAAGGGAGGCGCAAAGGGTTTTAAAAACAAACGGATGTTATCTGGGAATTGAAAACAACCGGTCTGTTTTTCGTTTTGTTTTTGACTTTCTTCAGAAAATAAAACCTGCCTGGAGAGAGGAAGCGGGAAGGCATCCTTTGATTTCTGTTGAAGAGTTAATAAGATGGGGCAAGGAAGAGTTATTGGAGATTAGTGCTCATTCGCGTGTATTCCTTCCGCCGCAGCTAATTAATAGTTTATCTTTGAATATGGCGGAAAAAGTTTTTAATTTTTCTGAAAATACAGGGCGATGGTTGCCGTTTATCCGCAATCATGGAGGGATGCTTTTTATTCAGGGGAGAAAAATCGTTTCTCGCGATTAAAAATACAATTATCGGATTATGAGTGCACAGAGGAAAAGAGTATTTAGTTTGTCTTTGGCGGGTCTATGTTTGGCATGGATAATTTATGTTAGTTTTTTTGTGCGGCATGGATTGAGCCTGACTGATGCGGGATTAATATGCGCCCAATCATGGAGATTTTACTTGGGTGATATTCCTTTTAAAGATGTTTTTTGCATCCCGGTAAGTTTGTCGGATTACTTTTTAAGCATAGTCTTTGTAGCATACCCTGATTGCGGATTGCTGGCTTTGAGAATTATCTGGGCAATAATATTATTTATAGCGATTGCTTTTTCATACAAAATTATAACCAGGTTTTATTCCGTTTATCTGGCATTTCCGGCAATGATATGCTCGTTAAGTATATTTGCCATGCATGGAATTGACTTGCCGGGTTATAATAATACCCCAGAGATGTTTTTTATTATTTCAATATTTTTACTGTTTTGGTCACTTTGTTCAAACCATAAGCAGAAAATATTTATTTATGGCGTTCTTTCCGGGTTTGCTGCGTTTACAGCTGTTTTGTGTAAGGTCACTTATCTTCCCATAGCCGGGATTGGTTTTATTTGCCTGTTAGTTTCACTATTGATTAAATCAGAGGTAAAAAAACACATTTTGTGCGCATCGCTGATTTTTACGATGACTTTTTTTGTAAGTTTAGCAGCGTTCCTGATATTTTTATACGTAAACGGATTGTTCGAAGAGTTTTTGATGGATTTTCGTGTGCATACCCAAGGGGGTGCTTATTCTTCAATTATTATTTCCGGATTGTTTGGAAAAGGAAGTATTTTTTTGTTAAAGGCATTACCTCTGGTTATATCATGTATTTTTTTTAATCTAGTTTGTGGTTATTTTTTGCGGAAAAAAATGATTTTTTTACGGATAGGATGTCAAGCCATACTTGTATGTTTGTTTTATTTATTTTTTCTGCGTATGTTTTCTTTTCCTGGATATTTTATTTATGGATATGCTTATGCTTTGCTAGGCGTAGGAATAATTTTGTATTGGAAAAATATCTTTGAAGAAAAAGATAAAGATATAATTGTAACTAATCAATTAAAAATAATATTACTTTTGCTGGCAGGATTTCTGCAGTGGCTGTGTACGCTTTATTCGAGCCATGGGATATACACTTCTCATAAAGGGATGTTTTTAAGCCTGCCGCTGGCCTGGATAATATCCTGGGAATTGCCGGTATACATTAAAAAAGCGGGGCAATTAAATAAGAAAGAATTACTATCCTATCGAATAGTAATTCTGGTTTTTGCGCTTATTATTGCGTTTTATGCATTTGGTTTTAAATTAAAACACCCTTATCTGGATAGTCCTGACCGATCTGAACTATGCGTTGCGTTCAAAACAAAAAAGCTTAAGGGGATTTTTTCAACTAAAAAACATGTAGAGATAATAGACCGTTTAACTGAGTTTATGGGGACGAGGATAAAAAGAGGCGAGTATCTGCTTACTTATATAAATTTGCCGATGATCAGCTTTTTACTGGAGGCGCGTCCGGCAACAAGGATTACCTGGTTTTCCGGGATATCCAATCCTCTGGATAAGCCGGCTGTGGAAGATTTGAAGAAAACCAAGCCGAAATTTGTTATACGCACTCACCAGTATATGTGTTCAAATACCTGGCCTGATAAGGTTAACCTTTTACTGGATGCGCCTGGGTCTGAAGTTTTTTACGTAGATAATTATGTGCAGGCAAACTACGAGCTTGTAAATAAGATTGATGCTTTTGAGATTTTGCAGAGAAATGATGAATATTTTAATGAAGAATTAAATATTGATAATAAAATCAGCTTTTTTGAACAGGATTTTTACGTTAAGAATGATAAACATAAATTTAAAATAAATGATTTTTTCGGAGAAAAGGCGTATGATTTTTCGGTTTCAGGGAAGCGTATGGTATATAAAAACTGTTATAAATTTTTTAAAAATGCAGGTAATTCTGATTTTTCTTTTAAGCTTAAATACTATCCTCAAAGATTAACAGGATTTGCTGATTTTAATGTGCGTTTTAAGGCGCTGACTTATGTGCTTTATGGCCGGGCAGATTATTATTATCCGGCCAATGAGATAATTGACGGAAAAGTTTATGCTTGCCGGATAATTGAGCCGCAATTTGGACATTGGAAAGAATTACGCGTGGATTCTATTGTGGCAGATTATGAAAAGATAAGCAGGCAGTTGCAAGGGCCGTTATATGATGAGATGGAAATATCCCAGGTTATGGTTTCGCTTAATTCCAGAGCAGGCCAGGATTCTTCGATTTTGGTGTATCTTGCTGATTTTAATGTAGTTGAGAATAATGTTGACTATGCAAGGATAGATAATGCTATCAAAAATGCATCAGTATATAGCCAATATGGGATCATTTTATTTAATAAAAGGCATTATGTTGATAATAAGGTGATGGAAAGATGTGTGCAACAGTTTGAAAAAGAGAATGTAATCCGGTTTTCTGAACCAAGGCTAGAAGGGCAGTTGGTTTTTACCAAGGAATATCAAAATGCGGACAATAGTTATTTTTCTTTTCAAACGGAATATTTTCCTGAAAAATTACAAGGCATAACCAAATTTAACCTGCAGTTTGAACTTTTGGATAATAGCTCAATTCCTGTAGGGAACTTAACTTATGTATTATATGGCAAGAGCGATTATTATTGTAACGTAAATCAAAAGATTAACGGAAATATTTTTGCAACCTATATAATAAATCCTCAGCAGGGAGAATGGAAAAATTTAGTTGTCAATTCGCTTACAGACGATTATAATAATATTTCTACTCGGCTGGGGGGGAAGTTATGGCAAGAATTAAATATAAGTAAAATAAAAGTACTGTTGTTTTCTTTTGGTACGCAACAGCCGGATGATGAGATGTCAGTTTGCCTTAAGAGGTTGGAAATAAAGAAGAACCAACGTTAGTTAAATTTAAAAATGAGAATTAAATGAAAAGTGAACTATTGCTTTTAACCCGCAATTTTTATCCGACAATAGGCGGGGTTGAAGTTTATATTCTGGAGTTTATTAAGTTTTTTACGGCAAAAGGCAGGGGAAAAATCCATGTATTATGCCCCAAAAAAAGTGCTTTGCCAGATGAACTTAAAAACGGGCATGTTTATTTATATTCTCCAAAAAGTAATTTTACTTTTTTCGAGATAGATCATGTTTTAACGGGGATAAAGGCTTATTTTCAAATAATTATTTTTTTTGTTATTTTTTTTATTCAGGGAAGCGGATTCCTGCTTAAAAAAAACAATAAAATTAAGGTAATATATGCGGTCGGCGGAATAGTAGCTATTATGTCAGCTTTGGCCTTGGGCAGGATATTCGGCAAAAAAATATTCGGGCATATGCATGCTGATTTTCAGTTTTCCCAGTTTCCAAAGTTGTGGAAGGATTTTTATAAAAAGATTTTTTCGGGCTTGGATAAGGTCTTTGTTAACTCCCGGGACGGCAAAATCGATTTGGAAAAAATAGGGGTGGACAAAACAAAGATTGAAATAATAGATAACTGGGCTGATGGGAGCATATTTGAGTTAAAAGACAAAGAAAGCTGCCGAAAGGCTTTGAAGTTGCCCTTAGATAAAAAGATCTTTTTGTTTGTAGGCAGGCTGTCTTTTGAAAAAGGCATTAATGAGGTTTTGGATTGTATTGAGCAGTATAGAAATAGAGAGGATATTTTTTTTGTTATTATCGGTGACGGCCATTTGAAAGAGAAGGTATTCAATTGCATTAAAGATAATAAACAGGCTGTTTATGCCGGTTCGAAAAAAACAAAAGAACTCGTGGATTACTATAATGCTGCGGATGCTGCTTTATGGGGGTCGATTGATACATATTATATATCGATTACTATGATAGAAGGCTTTCATTGCGGGCTGCCGGCATTATGTCCAAAGGGCACAACCAATGTGCCTAAATGGGGAAAGAAAGAATTTGAGATTAAAGACGGGGTTCTCCCTGATTTTGCCGGAATATTATTTGAAAGCAGTGCTAAGGGGTTGTCTGAGGCAATAGAAAAGTTCTTAAAAATGAAATTTGACAGCAAAAAAATTAAAGAATATGCGCTAATGAAATATTCCGAAAAGAACGCAGAACGTATCGTAGAGGAGATGTTTTCTTAAGATGAAGATAATTGCTCACCGCGGCTTATGGAAAAAGGCGAATGAGAAAAATACGCCTGATGCCTTTGAAAAAGCGCTTAAAAGCGGCTACGGTATTGAATTTGATGTACGCGATTATAAAAAAGGGCTTGTTATTGCCCATAATATGGCTGATAAAAATTCTCCCGGTCTTTACTGGGTTTTTGACCGGTTAAAAAAGATTGAGAGTTTTTCAAAGGTAATATTTGCCGTAAATATAAAATGTGATTCTATTGAGCGGGAAGTTTTAAAATTCCTCCAGGATTATGGCATAATCAAAAATTCTTTTATTTTTGATATGTCTTTTCCTGCGACGTATGTTTTTAAGAAGTATTGCGAAAAAATAAATATTGCAGCCAGGCAGAGCGAATTTGAAAAAGAGCCTTTCTTTTACAGCCAGGTGCAGTGGCTTTGGCTGGATGAGTTTGAAAAGCACTGGATAGATAATAAGACTATCGTCAAACATATAGAAAACGGTAAAAAGGTTTGTATCGTTTCTCCTGAATTGCATGGAAGAAACCATGAGAAAGCCTGGGCGCAATATTCGAAATTGCCGGAAAAATATTTTAAATATATGGCTTTGTGCACTGATTTTCCGGATGAGGCAGAGCGTTTTTTTATAACAGGTGAAGGTAGATGAATATAGTTATTCCGTTGGCAGGCAAAGATGCTCGTTTTGAGCAGATGAATATTGCCAAGCCTCTTATAGAGGTTGAGGGAAAACCTCTAGTTAAGTTTTGCATAGATACTCTTGAGTATCCGTTTAAAACGCACAAATACAAGCTGTATTTTTTAATATTAAAAGAGCATGATGAGAAGTATAATTTAAAAAATAAATTAAAAGGGCTTTATCCGCAGGCGCTAGTTATAATTATTGAAAAATTGACAGAGGGTACTGCCTGTACTGTTTTAACTCTGGAAAATGAAATAAATAATGACGAGGAGTTAATAGTCTATCTGGCGGATATTTATTTTCGCGCTGATTTAAAGGCCGGTATAGAGTCCGGCCGGATGAGTAATACTGCCGGTTTTATTCCGGTGTTCAAATCGGATAACCGTAAATATAGCTATGCAAAAATCGGTCCAGAGGGAAAAGTCGGAGAGGTTGCCGAAAAAAAAGTGATTTCCGAAAATGCCAGCAGCGGGTTTTATTATTTCAGAAAAGGCAAATATTTTGTGGATGCGGCAAAAAAAATGATAAATAATGGTGACCGCGTAAACGGGCTTTTTTTTTTATGTCCGGTATATAATTACCTTATCAGAGCCGGCTTAGAAGTCAGGACAATAGATGCAGAGTTTATCTTTGACCTGGTATTTTAAATGTTTATCCAAAAGTATGTTCAAAAAAAGGGGAGTGTGGGCAATGATAAAAGCGGTTATCTTTGATATGGATGGTGTTCTTATAGACGCTAAGGAATGGCATTACGAGGCGCTTAACAAGGCGCTTCGTTTATTCGGTTATGAGATTACCCGGCATGAGCATCTGGTAAGTTATGACGGGCTTCCGACAAAAGAAAAGCTTAAAATGTTGTCTCTGGAAAGGGACCTTCCGGCAAAACTGCATGATTTTATCAATGAAATGAAACAGCGCTATACGGTTGAAGCTATTTTTAATCATTGCCGGCCTTATTTTACTCATCAATATGCTTTAGCCAGATTAAAACAGCAAAAATACAAGATTGCCGTGTGTTCGAACTCGATAAGGGACACTGTTCAGTTAATGATGGAAAAAAGCGATCTGCTAAAATATATTGATTTTTATCTTAGTAACCAGGATATTAAAAAGCCGAAACCTGATCCGGAGATGTATGAAAAGGCGGTTATAAAGTTATCGCTAAAACCTGAAGAGTGCCTGGTATTGGAAGATAATAAAAACGGGATTATTGCTGCGGAAACTGCCGGGTGCAATGTTTATGTTGTTGATAGCGTCGAAGAGGTGAATTTTACCAATATCGAAAAGAAGATAAAAGAGATAGACGCTCAAAAGAGAGGTAAAAAACATGCATAAGATCAATATTGTTATTCCTATTGCCGGAAAGGGCAAGAAGTTTGAGGAAAGCGGTTCGATTTTTCCTAAGGCGCTGGTCGAGGTAAAGGCAAAGCCGATGATACAGGTGGTTGTGGAAAATATCAGCCTTAGCAAAAAATATGACCAGCGGTTTATTTTTATAGTGAATAAAAGGGATCATCAGAAATTTGCGATCGCACAGGTATTGGAATTGCTTGCTCCGGGATGCAAGGTAATCGTCGTTGAATCGGATACAAAGGGCTCTGCCTGCAGTGTGTTATTGGCCAGCGAGTATATTGACAACGATGTTCCTTTGCTGATTGCTAACGGAGACCAGTATCTTGACATGGATATGAACAGTTTTGTTGGCGATGCCGAGAGCAGAAACCTTGACGGAAGCTTGATTGTTTTTGATTCAATCCACCCGCGCTGGTCTTTTGTTAAAACCGATGAAGGTGGATATGTTATAGAGGCCGCGGAAAAACGGCCGATCAGCCGCAATGCCACCGCCGGAGTCTATTATTATAAAAAAGGGTCTTTTTTTATTGAAGCTGTAAAGGAAATGATCAGAAAAGAAGCAACGGTAATGGAACAGTATTTTGTCTGCCCGACATACAATGAAATGATTCTAAAAGGCATGAAAATAGGCGTATTTGAAATTGAATCGGATAAAATGTATGGATTGGGGACTCCTGAACAGGTTAAAGAATTTGAAACCATAAAATTAAAGGGCGCATAATGATCAATATTATTATCCCAATGGCAGGGGCAGGTTCCCGTTTTGTAAAGGCAGGGTATAGGAAACCAAAACCTTTTATAGACGTGCTTGGCAAGACAATGATTGAAAGAGTTATGGAGAATCTTACTCTGGAGAAAGCCAGGTATATTTTGATTACAAGAAAAGAATTTTTGGAACAGGAAAAGGAAATTGTTAACCGGATTGAAAAAGAGTATAATTGTGAATTTTTATCGGTTGATAAGCTTACCGAAGGCGCCTGCTGTACGATTTTGCTGGCAGTGGACTTTATAAATAATGAGATGCCACTGTGGGATTATATTATTTTTCAAAAGGCAGGGATTTTGTAAATAACGCCGTTAAAATGATCGCTAATAACGAGAGGGTAAATAACGAATTTTATACATGCCCTGTATATAATTATGCGATAAAGTCCGGGCTGAAGATTGGGGTGTTTAATGTTGATAAAAATGCCATGTACGGGCTGGGAACTCCGGAAGATTTGGATAAGTTTATAAGCGCGCGGAAGAATAAGGTTCTTTAAAGCTTTAATATGGAAAAGGAGATTTGCACAATATGCTTGATTTATCGGATAAGCAGTTTGTAAAAGGCGAAGGCGTAAAGCGCTGGAGCGCGCCTTTAAATCAGCTTTACCGGCCGCTATCGTTTTTTGAAGAAGACAGCCAGAAGCTTGTTTATTGCCGTGATAACCTTAATACAACAAAATTTGTCCCGATATTGCTGAAGGAATGGTTTAGTCTGGTTGCAAAGGACGGCTATCTGTGTATTGACTATAAGCCGAATAAGGTATGTGATTGGAGAAAGCTTGAAGAAAACTTTTGGTGGCTGTGGAAAGGCAAATACGAAATAATTTTTCATGGTGAAATTTCCGGAGAGGATCTGAATGGATTAAACAAAAGTAAAATTAGTGTATTTATCGACCGGCAGGAAAAATATTTCAAAACTGATCTGGATAAAAAAACGCTTTTGCCAGCGCCGTTGAAAGGAAAGTTAAAGGCAAAGCGTGAGAGCGCTTATCTTCGGTTTGTCTGCAAAAAGAAGACGGCGACAAAATTGGAAAATGATTCTATGGACAAATGGACGTTTGGTATTATTACAAACGGCATGAGAATGGACTGGATGGAACTGGTTATTGAATCGATAAGAAAACAGAAAATAGCGCATTATGAGATATTATAGTTTGCGGGACTTATTTTGACAAGAAAGAGCAGGATTTTACTTATATAGCGTTTAATCAGCGCGATGATATAGGATGGATTACGCGGAAAAAGAATCTGATTGCCGAAAAAGCAAAATATGAAAATATCTGTGTGTTGCATGACCGCTTAATACTGGCGGATGATTGGTATGAACAAATGAAAAAGTGGGGAAATTCTTTTGACTATCTTACCTGCAGCCAGCTTTTTGAAGGAAAACGCGCTTATGACTGGCTTACTGCAGGCGGAAAAATGGATGTGCATTTCCGGATAAAGATGCTTGATTACAGGGATTGGGATTTTTATGCGATCATAGCAGGGATGGTTACAATTACGAAAAAATGTTTTATCAGGCAGATTAAATGGAACGAAGCAAGGTTTTGGAACGATTATGAAGACATACAGCTAAGCCTGGAATATCACTATAGCGGACTTCTTGGAAGGGTAAATCCCAAAGCTAAGATGACTTCGCTTGGTTTTCGTCACGGTATCGTTCCTTTTAAAAGATATTTTCCTTATGAAACATGGCTGACGATTATTCCGCAGAACATGTATCTGCGCAGTATAATAAGGTTTTTTTTAAGCTTGTTAAGCAGGATTCCTTTTATGCTTAAGACCATTAATTTTTTATACGAAAAGGTTTTTAAGAATTCCCGGATTTACCAAAAGATTATAAAAAGTAGCTAGGAAAAGTAGAGTTTCGCTTAAAAAGGATGAAAAATGACTACAAAGAAAAATTATAAAGTGGTTATAGTAATGCCGGCATATAATGCTGAAAAAACATTGCTGGCAACTTATAAGGCAATTCCTCCGCATAGCTATGATGAAATTGTTTTGGTTGATGATGCTTCTCATGATTTAACTTATGAGCTGGCTAAAAAGCTGCATTGTCATGTTATTAAACATGACAAGAACCGCGGCTACGGCGGTAATCAGAAAACCTGCTACAAAAAAGCCTTGGAGCTGGGGGCGGATGTTATTGTTATGCTGCATCCGGATAATCAGTATGATCCCCGGTTGATTCCAAATATTGCTTTGCCGATAATTGAAGGACAAGCTGATGCGGTTATGGCATCGCGTTTTATCCGCGATCCTTATGACGGAGGCCCTCTAAAAGGCGGCATGCCTTTGTATAAAATTATCGCTAATAGGCTGTTAACCTGGTTACAGAATTCTGTTATGCACACATATTTTACGGAGTTTCATACCGGATACCGGGCATTTTCGCGCAAGGCTCTAGAGTCGGTGAAGTGGGAGCTTAATTCAGATGATTTTATTTTTGATAATGAAATTATTGTTCAAATGGTTATGAAACGAATAAGATTTAAGGAGATTCCGGTTTTAACAAAGTATTTCAAAGAAGCAAGCTCGATTAATTTTATCCGGTCGTGTAAGTATGGTTTAGGGATATTAATAAATTGCATAAAATATACTTTGCATAGAAAAAAAATAATGCGGTTTGAACAGTTCGAATAAAAATTCAGGTGAGGATAACCAGTGATGTTAGATTGTGACCATAGCTGTTCGGAAAAACTATTTTTTGTTAACGGTTATAATATTGTTTTTTGCAAGAAATGCGGTTTTAGAAAGACTTTTCCAATTCCTAAACGGCAGGATCTTGCGGATATATATGATAAAAATTTTTATTCCGGGAATGATTCGCGCCGTTTCGGGGATATCGGAGAAATGCTTGTTAGATTTTTCCGTTTTTTAAGAGCTTTTAAGGCCGCTTTATTTTATTTTCCAAAACGGGTTTTGGATGTCGGCTGCGGAAGAGCATTAATGCTTTATTATCTAAAAAAATATTTTAAAGCCGAATATGTTATCGGTACGCAATATTGCAGCGCGTCAATTGCTTACGCGAAGAAAAAATTTGGCATTGATGTTAAAAAAGGTGAATTGGCAGATAATATTGGTTCTATAGAAAAAAACCTGGATTTGATATGTTTTTGGCATGTACTTGAACATATCGATGATGTTGAAACATATATTAAGCTGAGTTATCAACTTCTAAAAAAGGGAGGAAAACTTCTGATTGAGGTGCCGAATAGCGAAAGTTTTTCTGCTAAGATAAGTAAGAACGGCTGGATGGGCTGGGATACTCCAAATCATTTAACTCATTTTACTCCTGATTCACTTGCCGGTTTGCTTGAAAATAATGGCTTTAAAATATTCAAAAAAAAATATTTTTCCGCTGAATATAGTGTTTTTACTACTATGCAGAGTTTATTAAATAAAATTTCGGGGGAATGGAATTATTTTTACAAATCACTACTGGTTGGTAAGGATAAACAGGAATTTTCCGCGAAGTTTATCGGGTATTTTCTGCTTGCCGTATGTTTGGCTCCGCTTGCGATTATTGCGAATCTAATTTTTTATAATAGCCGGCAGGGTGAAGTAATACATTATGTGGCGGAAAAAGTTTAACTTAAATGGTTGCGCTATACCGGATAAATTATTGATATGAAAAATGCGAAAAACTTTTTTATCATTCTAATCTTAGCCTGCATCTTTTCTTTTTTTTATACTTGGATGGCAGTGCGGGAGTTTAGCCCCTTTCAGGCGAAGTACAATGATGTTCCTGCTAAGTTGGATTTTGAGCTTCCGGCTAAGGATGTTTACCTGCTTAAAGTGAAAACTGAAGATGAATTACCAGAAATCAGTGTTAATGGGTATGTTTTAAAGAGTTTTTCCGAAAAAGCCTATAATAATGTTTTTATTAAAATCATTCCGCAGAATGCTGCCTTGAAAGGAGTAAACCGCCTGGTTGTTAAAGGCAGGGGCGATAAAAATGCGGATAAGCTTATTACTAAACTGAAAATCTCAAATTATTTGGCGAAAGATTCATCCGGCGGATTTCTGCTTTTGGCAGGGGCGCCGGTTCTTAGTCAATATCTCACAAGTAAAATAATTTTTTCCATTTTACTTGTATTGGTGATGGGAATAATTATCTTGGTGCTTAAATCAAATTTGGAGATTTTCAAGGTGCATGCTTTTGAATATAGGAAAAAATATTTGCTGCTTTTTTTATTCTGGTTTTCCGGTTTTACGGCAATGAGTGTTGTGCCTGCATTTTATAAGCTCAGGATAGCTTTTTATTCCGGCTCTTTCTTGAAGTTCAATATTTGTTATATTCTTTTTATCGGTATGTTTTTATTTTTCCGGGTTGTATTTACAGCTTTTAAAAATTGGATTAAGTTTATCGGGCATAAGCTCAAAGAATGCGGTTCAGGGAAGGAAGATGATAAAGATGATTATAGTTACAGATCTTTGACCAGGGATATTATCCCGCAGGCTTTCTTGGCGGTTAAGGGCGCAAAAGGTTATCAGTGGATAATCGCGGCGGTTGTTATTATTAATGTAGTGCTTAAAATTCATTTTATTGCCTCTAATTCAAAAGTGTTTTACCCTCCGGGAGGGGATGCAGCAGGGTTTGATTACTGTGCTGAACATCTGTTGAGCTGGTTTTTCAGCCCTGAAATGGTACGGCCTCCGGTCTACATATTCTTTTTAAAATTCATATATTTTTTAATTGGCATATTCCGGCTTGAAAAATTACCTGCGGTATATTTTGCCCACTGTTTGCTGGATGTCGGAACAATGCTTGCGGCGCTTTCCATGATTGAGATAATTTTCATAAAACTGAAGGCGAGGAACCTGTTAAAAATAACTTATGCTGTTTGTTATACTTTGTACTTTCCGTTTATAATTAATAGCGCGGCTATATTAAGGGAAACTTTGAATAATTTTCTCACGGCTTTGTTTTTGGTTTTTTTATTGAGATTTCATGTCGCGGAGGAAATGATGGTGAAACTGAAAATTGCAGGCAGGAAAGTTTCTTGTAATCTTAAAACGGGCTATCTTTTTACCGCGGCATTTTTTTTTACCATGACGTATCTTAACCGTGAGGATAATTTTTTGTATTTATTTTTTATTTTGCCGTACTTTTGGTACCTGCATTTTTTTAAAAAACAAAACGGCTTTGGGAAAAAGGCGGTATTCTTTCTCGCGGTTATCGCGTTATTTAATCTGCCGTGGTTATTGCGCAATATTGTTTTTTCCCGCGAGTTTGTATGGCTTACAAAGCAAGGCGGCCTTAGCATTGCGCTTGGGCATATGTATGATTATCCTATCTTTGATGATCTGCGATGCCCTTACCTAAGTGATATGGCTGCTTCTTTTGCTGAAAAAAATGAACAATCCGGCAGTGGAATCAAAGCGGCTTTTTATTTTGTTAATCAATTATGGGCAAATCATACTTTTTGGGAAGTTTTTAAATTTTATATGACTAAAATTATAAATATGTTTAAAATTGCGCTTATCCTGTGTATATATCCGATAAATCTGGGTTTCTACACCATATATACGACATTTATTAATGTTACGCATACGGTATTTTTAAGATTTTTTATTATATCTTGGCCGATATTATTTATATACCGCAGGTTACTAAATCCTTGTATTATTTATGTTATTTTCATTTTCGCGCTTAAAATCTTAATGGCTTTGATGATGTTCGGATGCCCCAGGTATGCGTTTAATATGATTCCATATATGATTTTATTTGCGTGTTTTGCAATGTATATGCTGGTTGCAATGTTTGGGAAACTACTTAAAGTTTTGGGAAGAATAGTATAAATGAAGTTGGAATTTTCAGAAAAAAAACTTGATTTTGTCCTGATGCTGGCGATATTTTTTATTGCTTGCCTGATAGTTTTTTCTAATCTTGGCATCAAATATTCGTTTGTCGGTGATGATCCTGGTGTGTCAATGCAGTTTCTTGAAGGCGTGAACAGATATGATTGCTACCTCTGGAATGAGTATGTGGGTGCCGGAGCTCCTTTGCCCAGCGGGGTCCAGTCATTAGCCTGGAATACCTTATTAAGGGTTATTGGGTTATTCGTTGCGCAAAAATTTATAATCCGCATTATGAGTATTTTATTTTTTAGCTTATGCGGAATGTCAATGTATTATCTTGTGCATATGATATCAAAGACAGAAGGCATGATGCGTAAAGACACGCGTTTTTTAAAACTGGGGGCTTTTATCGGCGCGCTTGTTTATATGATGAACCATCTAATTATGATTTTGCTGAATTTTCCTTTGTCGAAATTGCAGTTTCCTTATTGCATATATCCATTTATTATTGCGTTGTTTATTTATGCATTACATAAGCCGATGCCTTTTTATAAGATTTTTATTTCAGCAATGCTTTTATTAATATTATTTTGCGGGAATCCAGCAAACATGGTAGTTATTTTTAATATTTTACTTCTATATTTTATATATTTTATTTTTATTAAAACAGGGGCAAAGGAACAGTTGTTTCGAAAACTAGCTGTATTTTTATGTGTTACGGTATTGTTCTTGTTGTTTACTGCTTTTATATGGCTGCCTACTTTGCTGTTACCTCTTTATGGAGAGGCTTTGGCAAAAGTGGATAATGCTAATTTTTTAAATGATGTTAGTTTTAACAGCCATCGAAGCTCGTTTTTATCCTTGTGGCGGTTGGACGGTTATATGTGTTTTCTAAATTTTCCTTTTGCCGGCCAATACTATTCCAATGCTTTTTTGGTATTTTTGGGGTTTGCGGTTTACACGCTTTTACCTTTTAGCGTGCTTTTGTTTTTTCGGAAAAGCCGGTTTATTAATTATTTTGTTTTTGTTTATTTAATGTTTCTTTTTTTTGCAAAGGGAACGTATCCGCCGGGAAGAGTAGTTTTTGAATGGGTTTTTATCCATGTGCCGTATTTTGCCATGTTTAAATCGCAGTACATAAAATTGATTGTAGTGCCGGTAATATTAGGAGCGGTTTTCAGCGGTTTTTCCTCTGCGAAAATTTTATCCGAGTCGCCGAAATCTTATTTACGTTTTTTTATTGGTTTGGTTGCGATGATAATCGGATATAATCATATTTTTGTCGATGGAAGCTGGAATTATAAGTCTTTTTTGACGGAAATCCCCGCGGATTATCAGCAAACAGCCGATTTTATAAATTCGCTTGGCGGTAATAAAAGGATACTAATGTGCCCTGAGACTTCCGGTTTTCAGATTTCCGGCTGGAAAAAGGAAGATGAGACCTGGGCCAGGCATCATCTGAATGATTATCAGCAGATGTATGTTGGGGGATTGATACATCCGTATGTGTTCAATAAACCTTGTTTGAATATGTGGTATTTTAAAAAGTATTTTTCTTCGGAGGAGAATGCGGAATTCCCATACTTATTTCCTTCGATATTTTTAAGGCTTAAGTACTATGATGTGGGGTATATATGCCTTGAAAAGAGTTTTTTGGATGAATATAACGGCGGATTTGGCTGCGGCAATATGATATTAAACGGCTATAAAAAATATCAGGATTATAAGGAAATATTAAAAAAAACTAATGGCTTGGCCCTGGTTTTGGATACGCCTAACTGGTCGGTATATAAGATTTCCGATGACATGACTTGCGCAAAAATTTATTCCAGCTATGAGGATGAGTTGTATAACACCAAGTAGGAAGAGGCTGTTCTTAAATGAAGAGGAAAGTTTTAGTATGAATAAAAACAGTAAGATTCTTATTGTCGGGTATAAAAGCATGCTTGGCAATGCTCTTGCCGATTATTTCAAAACGGAGGGTTTTAAAAATATTTTAAGCGAAGTTTTAAATAGTTTTGATTTGATGAGCCAAAGCGCGGTTAATGATTTTTTTGCGAAGGAAGAACCGGAGTTTATTTTTATGACTGATGTTAGATCCGGAGGTATTGTAGCTAATCTGGAAAGCCCGGCAGAATTTATTTATACTAATTTGCAGGTACAAAACAATATTATCCATGCCGCTTATGAGTACGCGGCGGAAAAACTTTTATTTTTGGGTAGTTCCTGCGGGTATCCTAAAGATTGTCAGCAGCCGATTAAGGAAGAGTATTTTCTTGGCGGAAAAATTGAAGAGTCAAGCGCTCCTTACGCGGTTTCCAAGATTGCAGGGATCAAGATGTGCCAGGCTTATCAAAAGCAGTACGGAGTAAATTTTATTTGTGCTGTACCTGCTACGGTTTATGGGGGTAATGATGATTTTGACCTGAAGAGTTCGCATGTTATAAGCGCGTTGATCAGAAAATTTCATGAAGCAAAATTAAAAAATGAGGACGAGGTTAGTATCTGGGGCACAGGCAATCCTAAACGGGAGTTTTTGTATATAGATGATATGGTCAAAGCCTGTGTATTTTTGATGAATAATTATAAAAACCCTGAGATTATTAATGTTGGTTATGGAGAAGATATCAGCATCAAGGAGCTGGCTAAAACCATAAAGGATGTGGTTGGCTTTAAAGGGAAGACAGTTTTTGATAGTACAAAACCGGATGGAGCAATGCGGAAACTTTTGGATAGTACAAAAATATTTGGTCTGGGTTGGAGCCCGAAAATTAACCTAAAAATGGGAATAGAAAGAACATATAAATGGTACAAGGAGGGAGTAAAATGAAAATATTAGTTACAGGAGCTGCTGGTTATATCGGGTCGATTTTAGTGCCGGAATTATTGGAAAAAGGCCATGAGGTTATTGCTTTGGATAATTTTATGTATAACCAAAGCTCTCTATTGAACAGTTGTTTTGATAAAAAATTAACGGTGATAAGAGGCGATACTCGCGATAAGGGCATTATTGCTAATTGCTTAAAAAAGACGGATGCTATTTTTCCGCTTGCTTGTTTAACCGGTGCTCCGCTATGCAATAAATTCCCGCAGGAGGCGCAATCAATTGTTGTGGATGCCATACAAATGATCCTGGAACTGCGTAGTAAGGAGCAGATGATTATCTACCCGACTACGAATAGCGGTTACGGTATCGGGCAAAAGGGCATTCATTGTGATGAAAAAACACCTTTAAATCCGATTTCATTGTACGGTAAGGTCAAAGTCGAAGCGGAAGAAAAGCTTCTTGCTTCTGGTAATGCGATTACTTTAAGGCTGGCTACCGCGTTTGGCGTCAGCCCGCGCATGCGGCTTGATTTGTTGGTGAATGATTTTGTCTACCGGGCTGTAAATGACCGCTTTATTATACTTTTTGAAGCAGGTTTTAAACGCAATTATATACACGTACGCGATGTTGCAAAAGCTTTTATGCATTCATTAAACAATTTTAAGAAAATGAAGAATGAGCCGTATAATGTCGGGCTTAGTGATGCTAATTTGAGTAAATGGGAATTATGCGAAGAAATAAAAAAACAGGTGCCTGATTTTTATTTTGTCGAAGCAGAGGTGGGAGAGGATCCGGATAAACGTGATTATATTGTAAGTAATGAGAAAATTGAAAAAACAGGATTTAACCCGGATTTTTCTTTAAAACGAGGGATAGAAGAATTAATAAAAGCTTATCAGATAATCAGGAGAAATCAGTTTGCCAATATTTAGGCTTAGTTATATAATATTATTTCTCTTAAATTAAGGAGGATAGATTGTGATCATAAGTAAAACACCGTTCAGGATATCATTCTTCGGCGGAGGCACGGATTATCCTGTTTGGTATGAAGCCAATAGCGGAGCAGTATTGTCAACGACAATAGACAAATATTGTTATCTTACCTGCCGGTATCTTCCGCCTTTCTTTGAACATAAGCACCGGATAGTTTATTCAAAGATTGATACAGTTAGGAATATCGCGGATATCCGCCATCCTGCGGTAAGGGCTTTGTTACAGTTTATGGATATACATAAGGGTATGGAAATCCATCATGATGGCGATTTGCCGGCGCGTACAGGACTGGGATCGAGTTCTGCGTTTACGGTCGGCTTATTATATTCATTATATGCTTTAAAAGGTATGATGCCGACAAAGCATCGTTTGGCACAAGAAGCTATCCACATTGAGCGTGATGTGCTTAAAGAGCATGTTGGTTCGCAGGACCAAGTGGCTGTGGCTTATGGCGGTTTTAATGAGATAAGCTTTACCCAAGACGGAAATTTCAGGGTTGAGCCGGTTGTTATTAATCGGCAGAGGCTAAACAATCTGCAGGAACATATCATGCTGTATTTTACCGGTTTTTCCCGGATTGCCTCAAAAATAGCCAAGCGTCAGATAAAAGATACACCTAAAAGGAGCAATGAATTAAAAGCGATGCATCAAATGGTGGAAGAAGCGAAAAAGATTTTGTATAGTGATAACGGGCTTGTTGATTTCGGTAAATTACTTCATGAAGCCTGGCTGCTAAAACGGTCACTGACGCATAAAATTTCTAATATGCAGATTGATGATATTTACTCGCAGGCGCTTTGTGCCGGCGCTATAGGCGGAAAACTTCTGGGAGCCGGCGGCGGAGGGTTCATGATATTATTCGTAAAACCTGAATTGAAAAACAAAGTTAGGAAAAGATTATCGAAGCTGTTGGAAGTTAATTTCCAGTTTGAATCAGAAGGCAGCCAGATAATATTTTATAAAGATTCCAGTATAATTTAAAGAAGAGGACTGATGTGAAAAAAAACGTAAAATTAACTGATTTTTTGGAAAAGAAAGCCTTTGATGTAAGGCGCAGGACCTTATCTATTCACGGGTTGGCGCCTGAAACAAGAGTGGCTTCTTCATTGTCGTGTGTGGAAATATTTGTTGCTTTATATTACGGGAAAATACTGAAATTTAAAGCGACGGATCTGCAATGGGATAAAAGGGACCGTTTTATTATAAGTAAAGGCCATGGTGCTATTTCTTTATACCCTATTCTTGCGGACCTTGGTTTTTTTAGTAAGTATGAATTGCTTAAAGTCGGTACAAAAGATTCTTTTTTGGGAGGTATACCTGACCCTGTAATCCCCGGATTTGAAACAGTTAACGGTTCTCTGGGGCATGGATTGGGAGTTGCGTGCGGGATTGCAGTAGGGCTTAAGAGAAAAAAGAAAAAAGAATCAGTTTTTGTTCTTAACGGCGATGGGGAAATGTCCGAAGGTTCTGTATGGGAAGCGATAATGTTTGCCGGACACCATAAGCTGGATAATATTACTTTGATTGTGGATAATAATAAAATCGGCATGCTTGATTATTGTAAAAACGTGATTGATCTTGCTCCTCTTGAGGAAAAATTTAAGGTGTTTGGCTGGCATTCGGAAACGGTAGACGGGCATAATATGCAAAAAGTTTATGATATTCTAAAATATTTAAAAGAAAAAAGGACCAACAAACCCAAGGTATTGATAGCCGATACGATTAAAGGTAAAGGGGTGCCTTCGCTTGAATGCGATGTGCTTTGCCATATAAGGAACCTTTCTAAGAATGAGATAGATAAACTTTTAAAAGATAAGGAGTTTTAATGGAACAAGTTAAACAAAAGACGATGCGGGATGCCTTCTTGGAGCAGCTCTATAATCAAATGCAGAAAAGAGAGGATCTTTTTTTTGTTAGCGCTGATTTCGGTTCCCCTGTTTTGGACAAAATCAGGACAGAATTTAAAAATAATTTTATTAATGTAGGCATCGCCGAACAAAATCTTATTAATGTTGCAACAGGCCTGGCTTTGGAAGGATTTATTGTCTATGCTTATGCGATTGCTCCTTTTTTATCAATGCGTGCGTATGAACAAATCAGGACTAATCTGGCATTGCTCTCGCAGATAAAGCAGGTTAATGTAAACTTAATCGGAGTAGGCGCGGGCTTAAGCTATGATGTTTCCGGGCCGACGCATCATTGCCTTGAGGATATAACTTTGATGAGGCTGCTTCCGAATATAATGCTATTTTCCCCGGCTGACTGGGTAACAGCAAAGTGTTGTGCGGATTTTTCGATTGATGTTAAACAGCCGAAATATCTGCGTTTTGACGCGAAACCTTTACCGGCAATTTATGCTGATTTTAAAAATATTGATATGGAAAAGGGTTTTTGCGAATTGAAGAAAGGGAATGATGTTTGTTTTGTGTCTACTGGGTATATGACGCACCGGGCACTGGAGCTTTCAGGTATACTGCTAAAAGACGGCATAAACTGTGGAATAATTGATATATTTATGTTAAAGCCTTTTGATGAAAAAGCCCTTCAGAAAGCCATGAAAAAATATAGGGCAGTTATAGCTCTGGAAGAGTCTTTCGGGGAAAAGGGAGGGCTTGATAGTATTTTGTTTAATTTAATTTCCGGGCTAAATAAGGAAATGATCTATAAGAATTTTGGTTTTGCCGATAAATATGTGTTTGAATTGGGAAGCCGCAAAGAGTTACATGAACAAAACGGGTTGTCGGATAAGGTGTTGCTTGATGCAGTTAAAAAATGTCTGAATTAAAAAAACAAAATAATGAAAGGCAATATTATGAAAATTCCCTTTGGCACTATTTCTATAACAGATAAAGCAAAGATGCTTGTCAATGAGGCTCTTGAATCAAAAAAGGTTTCGCAAGGCAAATTTGTTCGTGAATTTGAGGAAAAATACGCGGAATTAGTCGGCAGTAAGGAAGCTGTGGCGTTAAGCAGCGGGACTGACGCGGATATCCTAGCTTTAGCTGTGCTTTATGATTTTGGCGCTTGCCGCGGGGATGAAGTTATTATTCCGTCGCTTTCTTTTGTGGCAACGGGAAACGCGGTTTTACAGGCGGGGTTTATTCCTATATTTGTCGATATTGAAAGAAATACTTTAAATATAAATCCGGATAAAATTGAAGCGGCAATAACGGATAAGACCAGAGCGATTATGCCGGTGCATTTGATGGGAAAACCGGCACAAATGGATAAAATAAATGCAATAGCTAAAAAGCATAAGCTTTTTGTTATTGAAGACGCAGCTGAGGCGCATGGTGCTGTATATAAAGGAAAAAATATCGGTACTTGGGGAGATATGGCGGCGTATAGCCTTTACGTCGCGCATATTATTACAACTATAGAAGGCGGAGTTGTTGTTACAGACAGGCCTGATTTTGCCGATGTTTTAAGGTCATTGCGTTCACACGGCAGATTTTGTAAATGTAATAAGTGTGTAATGAGTACCGGCGCGGTTACTTGTTCGAAACGTTTTAAAAAAGGGCAGGATCTAAGGTTTTTCTTTGAACGTGTGGGCTATTCTTCAAAAATGAATGAGCTTGAAGCAGCTGTAGGGCTGGGCAATCTTGAAATATATGATGAAATTCTTAGCAAACGCCGGGAAAATCTTAGGTATCTGTTTGAAAATTTTACTCAATTTGCACCGCTTCTTAATACTATTACCGAAGAAGAATATGAGGAAATTGGGCCACATGCGTTTCCGGTAATTGTCGGAGAAAGAGCGGGCTTTACCCGCGATGAATTAGTTGAGTACCTGAAAAATAAAGGCATAGATTCGCGTAATTTGTTTTTATCTATGCCTACACAGTGCCCTGGATTTGAGTTTCTTGGGCATAAACTCGGTGAATTCCCAGAGGCAGAATACGTTGCGGATAACGGTTTTCATATCGGTATACATCAGGATATCGGAGTAAAAGAGTGCCGGTACTTTTTGGATAGTGTAAAGGAATTTTTGAAAGACAATGCTTAAGTAGATATTTAGTATAGAATTAAAGCGAACAAATAAGGATTATTTAAAAGATGAAAGCAGTTATTTTAGCCGGAGGATTTGGAACCCGTCTTAAGCAAACAGTGAAAGATTTACCAAAGCCTATGGTAGATGTGGATGGAAAACCGTTTTTGGAATATCTGGTTTTGCAGCTTAAGAAGTGGGATATCAAAGAAGTCGTGCTTTGTGTGGGTTATTTAAAAGAGGTTATTAAAGGCTATTTTAATGACGGCAGTAAATGGGGCTTAAATATCTCTTATTCTGAAGAGAATTCTCCTTTAGGCACTGGAGGGGCTTTAAGACAGGCAATGTGTTTGTGTAATGAAGATGATTTTCTTGCCATGAACGGAGATTCTTTTTTGGATGTAGATTTTGATAAAATCATTTCGTTTCATCGTAAAAAAAGCGCTTTGGCGACTTTGAGCTTAATTAAAGTTGAGGATGTAAACCGTTATGGAAGGATATCAATCAATGTTGAAAATGAGGTCATTGAATTTTGCGAAAAAGGCAATAGCGGGCAGGGTTTTATCAATGCAGGGGTGTATGTTTTTAGTAAGGAAATAATTGAGCATATTCCGCTGGGTAAGGTTTCACTGGAACATGAAGTTTTGGCTAAACTTATCAATAAAAAATTTTACGGGGTGGGAATTGAAGGATTTTTTTCAGATATAGGTACCCCTGATTCTTACAAGCGTATTTCAGAAAATCCGGCCGGTTTATATAACGCATTGGGGTTATGAATAAAATATGAGCAAAACGTTAATAATACTTATAATTTTTATAAATGTTATAGTATTTTTTAACTGCGATATTTTAGTAGGAGGTAATATAGTTTTAGTTCCAAACCAGGGGCCTGAAATAATTTTCAAAAAGTTTAATCCGACTAAATATTTAGTAAAAGTGCAAGGCGCAAAAAAGCCTTTTTGGCTGGTATTCAGTGAAGGTTTTCACTCTGAATGGAAGCTGTATAAGTGCCAATCAATTGATTGCGGGCCAGAATTTTTTTCGGAAGTTGATCTGGAATACCCGGATATTAGTGTAAAAGAATCAAAGCCATTTTTTAAGTTTACTCCGGGGGATATTAAGTTTTTGTTTGAAAAACCTTTTGACATTATTCATGAGGAGGTAAATGAATATTCAAACGGCTGGTATATAGACCCGGATAAGCTTGGGCTGGGAGAGGATTTTACGTTTGTGCTGTTTTTTTATCCGCAAGCGTTTTTTTATCTGGGGTTTTTAATCTCTATTGGTTCGTTTTTGTGCTGTTTAGTTTGTTATATTACTGGTTTTCTGAATAGAAAAAATCGAGTGAGATAAGTGACCGAAGAAGGGCTATTATGAGCAAAAATGTTAACGGATATGACTATAATCTGAAATTCAGAAAGTTTAAAGGGCTGGTTTTTAGTTTTGGGTTATCTTTTGCTTTTATAGTTAGTGTCTCAGCGTTTTTTCTGATTGGAGATATTAGTAAGGAAAAGATTGTAAATATTGAAGGGGAGTTTCCGGTCAGAGGCAATAGTTTCAGCAGAGAGTTTAACTTGCCTGAAAACAGTGATTATATAGTAAACATAAAATATGCTTCCGGAAATACGGAAATGGAGAGGGTAACTTTAAACGGCAAAATCTTGGAAGGCAGGATATCAAATATATCCAAAAGCTTGATTTCCAGCAGGTATTTTTATGCGCCTAAAAATATTATTCTTCCTAAAAACAAACTGGAGATAAAGTTTTTTCCTTGCGGGCCGCAGACAATTGATTTACGTTTTAGAAATTATCTTACTTTTTTTGCCGAAGGGAACGCGGTGGCGGCTCTTAGAGAAAATCCTTTTCGATTTAACGAGAAATATGCGTTAATGTTTAATGTGATTTTATTTTTCGCAGCGGTTCTTTTTATGTGGTATTTTATTTTTAATTTTGAAGTTAAATTTCTAGGAATTTCTTTGCAGTATGCGATTATTAACAATCTGTTATCTTTTATTTTTCCTGTGTTTTTATGTGTGGTGCTTGGCTTAGTCTCAAAATTAAGCCCGTATTTAGTAATTATGAACAATGGTTATTTATTACTGGCTTTCATGGTATTTGTCGGAGTGATTAATCTGCTGGTTAATATTATTTGCGTTTATTTTGAAGGGGCTGTTTTGAAAGTTGAAACACTTGAGTTCGCAGTTATAAGAAAATCTCTGTTCTGGTTTAAAAAGTTGTTATTTACCGATAAAATTGTGATAATTTTTATGGCGGTTATTATAGCAGGTGCGATTATTCTGTGCTTAGGATTGACTAAAATAGCTGAGATTGCGGCAAATACAGCATACTTTTTGATATTAAGTGCGGTTTTATTGCGATTGGTTGGAAGTGTTGCCTGGAAAGAATGAAAATGTTTAAAATAGACGCGGTTAAAAATAATAGCCTGGTAATTATTTTTTTTATTTTTTTAAGCCTGGTTGCTACATTTCCGCTTGTATTGAATTTTTCCGGACAGATTTACGGCGATGCGAAAGATGCTTTGGGTGCAGTTTGGAATTTCTGGTGGATTAATTATGCAAAAATAAACAAAATCTCTCCGACAACAATTTCCTCATTGGTTTTTCCATTCGGCACTGATTTGAGTTCAGGGATTGATTATCCGGTTTGGAATCTGCTGAATTTATATTTAACTTATATTCTAGGGGAAATTGCTGCGTATAATCTGCAGATTTTATTTGGATTTATATTTTCCGGACTTGCGATGTATTATCTGGTTTTCTTTTTTACTAAAGATGTATATGCTTCAGTCCTTAGCGGTTTGATATTTACGTTTTCCCCGTATCATTTTGCGCATGCGTTTGAGCATCTTGGCTTATCTAATATGCAATGGGTGGTTTTGTATATTTTGTGCTTATTCAATTTTCAAAGGCAGACAACATATAAGAATGCTGTTATTTGCGGTTTTGCTTTTTCGATTGTAGGATTTTTTGATTATTATTATTTATATTTTATGCTTATTTTTACAGCTTTATTTTTAGTGTATTGTTTTTTCTATTTTCGCGCTGATTTAAAAGTTTTTGGCAGTGGCAAGATAAAAGCAGTTTTTTTAGCGGTTGTTAATGCTGTGCTATGCTTGCTCCCGTTTATTTACAATATCGTAAAGCTGTCTTTTTTTGTTCAAAGCGCTGAAAAGCCGCAAGCATTTACTTATACGCGTCCGTTCGGGCATTTATTTGCTGATTCTGCGCGTTTATTGGACTATTTTTTACCGGCGCATTTCCATCCTTTTTTAGGCAGAATAACTAAACCGTTTATAGGATCATTTTTATATGGTGATAATCCGCCGGAACAGACGTTGTATTTGGGATTTGTCGGGCTGATTCTGGCTTTTTTGGGGTGGTGGAAGCGTGGAAAAGGGCGATACCTGGTAGGTTTGTCTGACTTAAAAAAGGAAGAAAATTTCATAATAACTTTTTTTTCGTTTTCATTTATTGCGTTTATGATATGTTCGTTTCCTCCGTATCTTGAAATTGGAAAAATTTTCTTACCGTTTCCTTCATTTTTTTTATATAAAATATTTCCGATGTTCAGAAATTATGCGCGTATGGGTATGCTGGTTTTAATTTCTATGTGTGTTTTGACCGGATTCGGACTGAGATATGTTTTTGATAAAATTGATTCTAGCCGGAAAAGAGGAATTTTGGTTTGTTTGCTGGGGGTGGTAGTATTTTTTGAATTTCTGCCGTATCCGCCGGTTAGAGTAATTGATGTGAGTAATACTCCGGCACTGTATAAATGGCTTAAAAACCAGCCGGCAGATACTGTTATCGCGGAATATCCTTTGGACGCTGATATTCGCGCGTATATTTTGTATCAGCGTGTCCATGAGAAAAAGCTGATTAACGGTGCGCTGCCTGGTACATATGCTTATGAAGTTTTTCAAAAAATAATTGATATTGAAAACCCGAATACAGCAGGTATTTTAAGTTTTCTCGGAGCAAAATATATTATTATTCATAAGGATAGATACCAGGCTTATGAAGGAGGTAATGTTTTGGGAAGAGCCCCTGATTTAAGCGCACAAGCTTCATTTAGGCTGGTTAAAAGTTTTGGCCCGGCAGATGTTTATGAAATAAATGCAGAAAAAATTGATCCTAAAACTGTAAAGGTAAAAGAAGCGCAAAAGGATATTTTAGAAAATAGCAGGTATCAAAAAGAAAAAAATAACGAATGTGAAAGTCTTAATAACAGCGTATACCAGGTCAATTATTTCTGGTTTATCCCTGCTTTTGACGTCAATATCTGCAAAAGAGAAAATATTGCGGATATATCCACGGCAGTTTTAATTGCGCAGGTTAAGAGTACGGATTTTTTCTCGAATTTTTTTAAAATGAAAGGAAAGTATGTTTCGGTTTTTGATGTTAAAAATTTATATCCGCTCGAATACAGTGAAGAGGTATTAATAAAGGAGAATAAAAAAAGGGAAAAACATGTGGTTTTTGACCATAAAAATCTTTTTATGCAGGCAAAGGATAAAATGGTCAATATATTCCCCGGAACACAGGACCCTGTTTCTATGTTCTTTTTTATTCCGGAGCAACAGTTTGAAAAGCACAAAAAGATTATAACTTATGTCAATCCGGGTAAATCTAATTATAAAATGCAGATGGAAGTTATCGGTAAAGAAAAGATAACCTTAAATGGCTTTCAAAAAAGCTGCTGGAAAATAGAGGGTGAGTTTTTTAAAGTAAAAGAAACTGATATGAAAATTGGTTCTTTGGTGTTTTGGATTGATGAGGAATCGCGGAACAGAAAAATCCATCGGCTTCAAATCTATTCTAAAATCGGGGTGCTTAATCTAATACTCAAATAAGACAGGCTATAATAGGGGTTATCACTGGAAACAAAATTTATGATAAAAAAAGTTATAATGAAATTGAAGAATAGCCCGGTTATTAAAGTGCATTTATTGGTTATTCTTTTGTATGTTTTCCTGAGTATCTACGCCACTTTCCCTGTTATTCTTAAGATGAAAACGTCTTTTTACGGCTCAACCATGGATACCCTGGCCTGGATATGGAAATTTTGGTGGCTAAAATATTCATATTTGCATAATATGGCATCACTGAAGAGCTCGATGATTTCCTATCCTTTTGTTATGAAACTGCCGTTTTTATATCCAATATGGGACTTTATAAGCCGATGGTTAAGTTTATTTATCGGAGAGATAGCTAACTATAATTTACAGGTACTATTCAGCTTTTTTCTTTCCGGATTATCGCTGTATTATCTGGTATTCTATTTTACAAAACATCAATGGGCGGCATTTTTCTGCGGAGCTGCTTTTACCCTTTCTCCATACCATTTTGCCCGTTCATGGGATCATCTATGCTTATCTAATATGCAATGGATGGTTTTTTATGTTTTGACGCTTTTTGTCCTTAAAGATAGAAGTAATAACAAAAATGCAGTTTTGCTCGGTCTGTATTTTTTGCTGATTGGGCAATTCAGCAGTTTTTATTATAACTATTTTATGATCATTTTTACCGCCTTATTTCTGCTTGCGATAGTATTTTTAAGCAAAGACAATTCAGGAAAGCGTGATATAAGGGAGTTGAAAAAAATTATATCACGGATGGGGATCAGCGGCCTGGTTATAATTGCCGGAATGCTGCCACAATTATGGAGCAGTTTAAGGGCAATATTTTTTTCGGATGTCTCTACAGGGATTGTCGGGGTTATAAGGTATTTTAAAGACTTGTTTTCTGATTCTGCAACTCCTTTAAATTATTTTTTACCAGCAGTTTATAACCCGTTTCTAGGCAGAATTACCCAGCCGTTTTTAGGTACTTTCTTGTATGGTGAAAACAGCGGAGGAGAGCAGTCGCTTTTTTTAGGTTATGTGCCGCTTGTTTTAGCTATATTCGGATTTTTAAAATGGAAAGGCAGAAGAAAAGACAGTCCTGATGCCCGGGGAGAAAATTTCACAGTGCCATTTTTTTATTTTTGTTTTTTCGCATTTATGGTTATTTCTTTTAGGCCTTATTGGGGAGATAAAAGCGGGATTATAATTCCTTTTCCATCCTTTATCCTTTTTAAAATTTTCCCCATGTTTCGTAATTATGCCCGTTTTGGGGTTTTGGTTATGCTTTCAGTATGTGTGTTAGCAGGGTTTGGATTGAAAGACCTGATGTGTTCGATTAAGAGTAAAAGTAAAAAAATAATAGTATATTGTTCCCTCTTTTTGGTTATGCTTTTTGAATTCTTAAACTTTCCTCCGTACAGGGTAAATAATGTTGCTGATGTGCCTGAGGTTTATAATTGGTTAAAAATTCAGGATGGAGATAGAGTTATCGCAGAATATCCTTTAGAGGCAGATGATCGCTGGTATTTTTATTATCAAAGGACACATGAAAAGAAAATAATAAACTATTTTGTTCCGGGCACTGAATCTGCACAGGTCAGAAAGAAGATTCTTGATATTGAAAAAGACTATGTTCCCGGAGTTTTGAAATTTCTAGGTGTTGACTATGTTTTTATTCATAAAGATAAATATCTGGCATATGAAGGAGGCACTGTTTTAGGACAAGTCCCGGATTTGAGCAGGCAATCCGGATTAAAGCTCATAAAAACCGGTGCGGATATAGATGTGTATGAAATAACCGCATATGCCTATAGTCCTGATAATGTTCTTATTGAGAAACAGGGAGAAAACGGGCAGCCGGTTACCATTATGCCGGAAACAGAAGTTATAGTCTCCAGAGATAGTCTGGGAAATTTCAGGTTTAATGCAGGAACAAAATTAAGTTATGTGATAAAATATTTTAGTATTTTACCGGTTTTGAAATTAGATATAACTATTGACGGACAAGATGAGGGTAGCGGTGCCCAGGATATTTTAATAAATGCGTTTTTGAGGACAGAGAGATTAATTGAGCCATTTTTTGATTTAGAGGGCAGAGCACAATCTTATTTCGATGGGGCAAGTTTATGCAGCCGCCGGTATAAAGAAATATTGAAAATGAAAAATCGCAGCGATAAAACACGTGAAATGATTTTTGAGCAGAAGGAACATATTTTGACTGTTAACGCTGATAAAAGGAAGATTTATCCATATACGCAGGATCCGCTTTCGCTGATGTTTTTCTTTTCGTCTTTGGATTTTAATAAAATAAAAAATGCCGAAGCTTTCGTAAACGCCGGCAAGACTAATTATAAGCTGTTGGTAAAGGTTGAGGGAAAAGAGGATATTGAGGTCAATGGCAGGCAATATTCATGCTGGAAGTTAAGCGGAGAATATTTTAAACTAAAAAAAGGAACGAAAAAGTTTGCTGATCTTACTGCCTGGCTAGAGAACTCAAAAGAGCAGAGGCTTTTATTCTTAAGAGCCTTCAGCAAGTTGGGGATTATTAGCCTGGAGTTAAAGGAGAACAATTAAAAGCGGTTATTCGCGGGAAAAAATTTTATGAATTTTTCTAAAAGTGCTATTAAAGAAAGGAAAGTTAAAATGATTTCGATTGCTTTGTTAATTTTAACTGTATTTATTGCGGCGCTTGGACAGATTCTTCTTAAAAAAGGCATGATTACTGTAGGTGTAATTTCCCAAGATATTACTTTGTTCAAATATTTTTTTAAAGCTTTTACTAATGTGTATATAATTACCGGGATGATCCTGTATTTTTTGGGTACCTTTATCTGGTTAGCGGTTTTGGCAAGGGTGCCGCTTAGCATTGCATATCCGTGTTTGGCTTTAGGATATGTTTTTGTGGCATTGGCGTCAAAAGCGTTCTTTAATGAAGAGATTGCCATGATCCGCTGGGTTGGAATAATAGTTATATGCCTGGGTGTATTTTTAATCTCAAGGTCGGTTTGAGCGATGGAAGAAGTAGATGTGATCATTATCGGAGCCGGAGTGGTGGGCTTGAGCATCGCGGCTCGTGTTGCTGATTGCCGGCGTTCGGTGTTTGTCTTGGAAAAAAACGACTCTTTCGGCAGGGAAACCAGCAGTAGGAACAGTGAAGTTATCCATGCGGGGATGTATTATGAGCAGGGTTCTCTAAAAGCCAAGATGTGCGTTGAGGGGAACAGATTATTGTATCAGATTTGTTCAGAGCATAATATTCCGCATCGTAAGACCGGAAAATTAATTGTTGCCACCCGCAAAGATGAAGAAACTCAATTATTAAAATTAGAGCAAAAGGGAAAAGAGAATAATGTCCCTGGATTAAGGATGGTCTCGCAAAAAGAGGTAAATAAAATAGAGCCTAACGTAAAAGCGTTGTCAGCTCTTTATTCGCCGTTAACCGGGATTATCGATACACATAAATTAATGGAATATTTCATCTATGTTTTAAAAGAAAAAGGAGCGGATATCTCCTACGGTTCTGAAGTGATAAAAATAAATAAAATTAAAGAAGGATACGAGGTTACGGTAAAGGATTCATCAGGAGATATGTTCAGCTTTTGTAGCAGGGTTGTGATAAATAGCGCGGGCCTTGATAGCGATAAAATCGCTCAAATGGCGGGGATTGATATAAATAAAGAAAAATACAACTTGAAATATTGCAAAGGGCAGTATTTCAGAGTGGCGAATTCTCAAAAATGCAAACTTATCAACCGCTTGATATATCCTGTGCCTGAAATGGAAAAAGGGGGGCTGGGAATACATGCAACTATGGATTTGGCCGGTAGTGTGCGTCTTGGCCCGGATACCGCTTATCTTACAGGCAATATAATAAACTACGATGTTGATCTTAGCCAGAAGAAAAAATTCTTTGATTCTGTGTCGCAGTTTTTACCGTTTCTGGATGAAAAAGATTTAGTTCCTGATTTAGCCGGGATTAGGCCGAAACTTCAGGGTAAAGGCGAGCCGTTCCGGGATTTTGTTATTAAAGAGGAAAGTGAATTAGGATATCCGGGATTGATCAATCTTATCGGTATAGAATCTCCGGGATTAACCGCAGCAGTGTCAATAGCGGATTATGTGAAAAATTTGTTAAGGTAATTTCTAAATCAGAAAAAATATTGATACTCCGATACCAAACATTAGGATGATTCATTCGCGCTTGACAATTAGTTAAATATGTACTAAAATTTATATATAACTAAACTATAATACATAATTATGAATGACAAAATATCCAATCTTTTACAAATAAGAGAAGTATTTCACCTGGAATTCTTAAGATGGTTTGGAAGAAAAATTAAACCGGCGTGGTACGCTCTTAAAGGCGGGGTGAATTTACGTTTTTTCTTTAATAGTTTTCGATATTCGGAAGATATGGATTTAGATATCCATACTGTAAAAGTAGTGATTTTAGCCGATGTTGTTATGGGAATACTGCAATCCGTATCTTTTCAGGATAGCCTTAGGCCGTTTGGAATCGAAAAAATAATTCCTCCAAATATTACAAAAGCAAAACAAACGCAGACGACCCAAAGATTTAAAATCCATTTAATTACCCCCGCGAATGAGGATTTTTTTACTAAAATTGAATTTTTACGCAGGGGATTTAAAGGAGAAGTTGTTGTTCAGACGGTATCAACCCCTATTTTACGTTTATATAAGTCATCGCCATTAGTAGTTCCTCATTATGACGCGCAATCTGCGATAATTCAAAAAATAGAAGCTCTTTCAACAAGAGTAATGGTGCAAGCAAGGGATATTTTTGACTTATATATGTTAGCTTCTTACTATAAACCTTTGGAAAAAAAACAGATTAAAATGGATTTGGTTAAATTTAAAAAAGCGTGTGAAAATGTTTTTACGGTTAGTTTTGAGCAGTTTCGGGATACAGTAATTTCTTATTTGGCGGCGGATGAGCAGGCGGTATACGCCGAGGCTTCCTTATGGGATGAGATAAAACTGAAAGTTTGCGCTTTTATTGAGGAAATCCGAAAAACTCATGGCTAAACATTCTATTTTGAAATTTATTAAAGGATTATATCGGCCTGTGTTTACAACACTTGAATTATCCGCTCTTTCCGGAAAATCTTTATCTGCTACAATTCAGGCGCTTAATTATCTTGAAAAACAGGGAGTGGTTTTTAAGATATACAGGGGAATTTGGTCTGAAGTTACAAATGAATCTTTAAGCCCTTATCTAGTGGTCCCTTTTTTGCTTTCAGGGCAGCGCAGCTATGTATCTTTTATTAGCGCGTTGCATATCTATGGAATAATCGAGCAGATTCCTCAATCAATTACTCTCGCTTCAAATGTCCATACCAAGATAATTCATACGAAAGCGGCAACTTTTTATGTCCACCGCATAGCGCCTTCTTTTTTTAAGGGGTTTAGGTGGTATAAGGACGCGGACAGTTTTTTAATCGCCGAGCCGGAAAAAGCGTTAATCGATTGCCTATACTTATCGGCACGCAAAAAAAAGCAATTCGGGTATTTTCCTGAATTATATTTTCCTAAGTCGTTTAGTTTTGGGAAGGCTAGGGAATGGGTTGAGAAAATTCCTGATGATAAGATTAGATCTTCGGTTAAAAAAAAATTAGATAAAGTTTTTCAATTCAAGAATATTCATGTGTAAAATTCAAGCTTTAATTGCATATAACGTTAATAACTTGAAAGAAAAATAATAACGGAGGATAAAGGTGCGGATATTAGTTACCGGCGGAGCCGGGTTAGTAGGGTCACATTGCGCGGAATATTTCGCGAAGAAAAAATGCCAGGTGTTTGTGCTGGATAATTTGATGCGTTCTGAGTTATTTAAGTCAAAAAAGAAAAGCGTTGAATATAACTGGAATTATCTGGAAAGTTTTAAGAACATCAAAAGAATAAAAGGTGATGTGCGCAATGAAAAAGATGTTTTAAAAGCTATCGGAAGTGGTGTGGATGCGGTTATCCATACTGCCGGCCAGCCCGGGGTGCCTTCATCAGTGCGTATGCCCAGGGATGATTTTAGTATTAATGCTTTTGGCACGCTTAATGTCCTTGAATGCCTGCGTAAAAAAAGCCCAAAAGCGGCTTTTGTATATTGTTCCACAAATAAAGTATACGGAGAGAATGTTGATAAAGTTGCGCTTAGAAAATTGAAAACAAGATATGTTTTTAAAGGTATAAGTGGAATTGATGAAACAACCCTGACTGATTTAACCGGGCATACACCGTATGGCGTAAGCAAGCTGGCGGGTGATTTATATACGCAGGAATACGCGCATATATACGCTATGAGAACAGCGGTGTTTAGGATGAGTTGTATTTACGGGGAAAGGCAGTTTGGCTTTGAAGATCAGGGATGGGTAGCCTGGTTTATAATTGCCGCTCTTTTGGGCAGGGAAATTACCGTGTATGGCGACGGCCGGCAGGTGAGAGATCTTTTATATGCAAAAGATCTTGTAAACGCTTTTGATAGATTTATCACAGGCAAACAGCAGCATATACTGGTAAATATCGGAGGTGGAAATGATAATACGGTTTCCTTGCTGGAATTTCTGTCCAAGCTGGAAAATATTACTGGCCGTAAACCAATAGTAGAATTTAGTAATTGGCGGCCTTCGGACCAGAAAGTATATATCAGGAATATAGGTAAAGTTAAAAAGTTTTTATCCTGGAAACCTGAAACCGGAGTTGATGAAGGATTAGAGCAATTGGCTAATTGGATAAAGGCTAATAAGGATATATTTTAATAAATTAAAATTATGTCGAAGAAAAAAGTAATGATTTTTGGCTGCGGCGGGATGTTGGGAAAAGCGGTTTATGAAAAGTTCAAAGAGCGTTATGATGTACTGGCCACTGATATAGATGTAAATGAGACATGGCTTGAGTATTTAGATGTGAGGGATTTAAATGCAATATTAAAAAGGGTTGCTGATTTTGGCCCTGGTTTATTGATAAATCTTGCCGCATTGACAGACTTGGAATATTGCGAGAAGCATCCGCAGGAAGCTTGGCTTACTAATGCCTTGGGCCAGGAAAACATTGCTTTAGCCGGGCAAAAATTTGATATAGCTTGTGTATATGTCAGCGCCGCGAGTGTTTTCGACGGAAAACAGGAGTTTTATAACGATGCCGACAACCCTAAGCCGGTCAATGTATATGGGAAAGGAAAGTATTATGGGGAAGTTGTTACGCAGCAGATGCTTAAAAAGTATTTTATTTTTAGAGCCGGATGGATGATGGGCGGCGGAATAAAAAAAGATAAAAAATTTATTAACAAGATATTCAAACAAGTCAGCGCGGGCGCAAAGGAACTTTTTGTTGTTGAAGATAAGCACGGCACGCCGACATATACGGTTGATTTTGCAAGTTCAATGTATAATATAGTGCAGGGTGATTTCTATGGTTTATACAACATGGTTTGTACAGGCAGTGCCAGCCGTTATGAGGTGGCAAAAGAATTTATAAAATGTTTAGGGCTGGAAAAAGAGGTCAAAATAAATCCGGTAAATTCCGCTTATTTTGAAAAGGAATACTTTGCGCCCAGGCCTAAATCGGAAAAATTAATTAATTTAAAGCTGCAAAAAAGAGGGATGCTTTATATGAGAGAATGGAAAGAATGTTTGGCGGAATATGCGCAAGTTTTAAAAAAAGAAAAACTAAAGCACGCATCACACAAAGACGCGGAGCCGCAGAGAAAAGAATAAATAGTAAATAAACGAAGTTTGGCAGAATAGAAAAACATTGTGGGCTTTGAGGCTCTGTGTGAGGTTAAAATGAATGCTGAAAAAGACAAAAAATCAATAAGCATAGTTATTCCGACTTATAAATCAGCAGAGAATTTAACTGTTTTGGTTGAACGGTTGAAAGCTGTGCTGGATAAATGCGCGTATAGCTATGAAATAATTTTTATTGAGGATGCCAGCCCGGATAATTCCCTGGAGATTTTAAAGGATATTGCGCTAAAAGATCCGCGGGTTAAGATAATAAGCTTTTCCCGGAATTTTGGGCAGCAGATTGCTATTTGCTGCGGTTTGCAGCATTCAGAAGCGGACGCGGTAATTATTATGGATGATGACCTTCAGGATCCTCCGGAGTTTATTCCTGAACTAATTAAAAAATGGGAAGAAGGCTATGAGGTTGTTTATGCGGTTAGAAAAGCCCGCAAAGAAGGATATTTGAAGAAAATCGGATACAGGCTTTATTATTGGATTCTTGCGAATTTAAGCAGTATCAAGATCCCTAAAGACAGCGGAGACTTTGGCCTTATAGATAGAAAAATCGTTGATATAATAAATAATATGCCGGAGCAGGACCGGTTTGTCAGGGGGCTTCGTGCCTGGACAGGATTTAAGCAAATCGGAATAGAATATGAGCGGGCATATAGATATAAGGGGGAGCCTGCTTATAAATTATTCAAAATATTAAAATTGTCTACAGACGGAATTTTCGCTTTTTCCAATATGCCGCTGCGGATTTCTTCAGCTTTGGGTTTTATTGTTGCCGGGATTGCTTTTTTAGGGATAGTTTTTACTCTTATACAAAAAATTATAACTTTAATTTTCCCTGACAATGTTATAGCTGTATGGCCGGGGTTTAGCACTATTGTGCTGTCAATATTATTTATTGGAGGGGTGCAGTTAATCTGTATCGGGATTTTAGGCGAATATATTGCCAGGATTTATAATGAGGTAAAAAAAAGGCCGTTATTCTTGATTAAGGAAAAAGTTGGGTTTAAGGAAGAAAAAAAGTAACATCTATTTTTTTAGGAGGAGAAAATGAAAAAAGTTGTTTATTATATTATGGCCGGAGGACAAGGAATGCGTCTTTGGCCAATGAGCCGGTCTCATTTTCCCAAGCAGCTGCATTCTTTGCTGGGAGAAGGCTCATTGTTTCAGCAATCCGTGCAAAGGCTCATAAAGATTAGCAAGCCTGAAAACATTTTGATTGGTACAAGAGAAGATTTGTACTTTTCTATAAGGGAACAATGGCATAATCTGAATTTTAAAACCGAGCCCTGGCTTATATTGGAACCGATGAGCCGCAATACCGCCCCGGCTATCGCATTGGCTGTGTTGGCTGTACGGGAGCGTTTTGGCGAAGATGTGATTATGGTTACGCTTGCCGCGGATCATGTTATAAAAAATCATAAACTGTTTGAAAAACTTTTAAAGGAAGCGGCCATATTTGCTGAAAAAGGGGATATCGTTACTTTTGGAGTTGTTCCTTCTTATCCGGAAACAGGATATGGGTATATTAAAACCGGCAGAAATTTAAAAAATAATGTGTTCAGTGTCGCGGAATTTAAAGAAAAACCGAATTTAAGTGTGGCTACGAAGTATGTAAATAGTAAAAAATATCTTTGGAACAGCGGAATGTTTATATTTGATACTAAAGTTATTGCGGATAATTTAAAAGAGTTTGCTGCCGAAGTATGGACGTTGTCGCGGGATGTTTGGAAAAAGAGAATTGAAAAAGATGGGGTAATCAGGTTAAAGAATAATTTATTCGAAAAGATTCCTAATATATCGATTGATTATGCGGTGATGGAAAAGGCGAAAAGAAAAACAGTTATTAAGGCTGACTTTAGATGGTGTGATGTAGGCTGCTGGCGTATGGTGCATGAAATATCGCGAAAAGATAAGCAGGGCAATGTGTTTTCCGGTGATGTGTTTGGATTGGATACAAAGAATACTTTTATCAAGTCGGAAAAAAGGTTTGTCGCGGCTGTGGGGCTTGAGGATCTTATAATTATTGATACTGCGGATGCTTTATTGATATCTAAGCGCCAGCGCAGCCAGGATGTAAAACGCATAGTTGATAAACTAAATACACAGGGCTCTGAACTGACTAAGTTCCATACTACGGTTTACAGGCCGTGGGGTAATTACACTGTATTGGAAGAAGGCCCTGGATATAAAATTAAACGTGTGGTTGTTAATCCAAAACAAAAGCTTTCATTGCAAAAACATAGGTTCAGGAGCGAACATTGGGTGGTGGTTTGCGGAAAAGCTTGTATTGTCAGCGATAAAAAATCGATTACTTTAAAGTCAAATGAAAGTATTTTTATCCCTAAAGGCCATAAACACCGGATAATGAATCCTTTTAATAAGGAAGTGGTGATTATAGAAGTTCAGACTGGATACCGAATAACCGAAAATGATATTGTCAGGTATGACGATATATATGAGCGCAGTTAGCTTATTAGCGCATTAGTACATTTGATTATTAGGCAGAAGATGCAAGGATAAATGCGCTAAAATAAAAAAATTGGCAAATGAACGGATTTTAAGGTATAATTATTAAGGTAAGGTAAATATCCATAATAGGATAAAAATCATATTACTTTATTTATTTTTTTTTACAGATAACGGCAAACTTTTCCCGAAGGCAGCAACATTAAAAGATGCGTGTCGGGATACCGAGGTAATGTTAGAAAAACATATTCGGGAGCAAAAGTAAAGGGCTGTGCCCAGGGTTAAATTAATTTAACCCAACAAGAGGCCTCGAAAAAAATACGAAATCATATAAATTAGGTTCGAGGCAAAACTGTGGGTCTAAAAGAGAGTCTTTTAGAAAACTGGGTTGCCTAAGTAAAGAGAAACACTGCCGAACTATCATGTAAAAAAAGGATAGTCCGGTTTTTTTATGCTTGCTAAATTATCTTTTCATTGAAAGGAGGTGCCGGATAGTTTTTAAAAAGTATAAATAGAAAGGGAGGAGGTGGGAAAGAAGAAATAAGTTTAATCTACAGCTAGAGGTATGAGGTATGAGAATAAATTAATATTAAATACGGGGGAAATAGTTCTTGACATTAAAAAATAGTTTTGATACATATATAACCAATAGAAGAAATATGAGTTTAAAAATAGGGGAGGAAAAAATGGATAAAAAGGGTTTTACGCTTGTTGAACTTTTGATGGTAGTTATCATCATCGGTATACTTGTTACTTTGGCAGTACCAAACTACTATCGTTCTATCGAAAGAGCAAAGGCAGGAAAAGCGAAAGCAGCTATGGACGCGATTAGAAAAGCAGAGATTCAATATCGCGCTTTTAATGATGAATATATAGACTTAAATGGAGACATGGCTGAATTAGAACCGTATGATCTTCCGGCTGATATTGTGGATGATGCTAATGATAGTGATTGGACATATTCTGTCGACGGATCCGGTGAAGATGCTATGCTTATTCATGCTGAAAGAGATGATGGGCCTAACGCCACAGAAGAATTAACGATGGACCAGGACGGAGTTATGGCTAATCCGGGCGCTATCCCGGAATGGGGAGTTAACTAATTTTGTAATTTGATTCACGGAGGAAAAGTAATTGAAGGTTTGCCGTTGGTTTATTCTTAGGTTTTATTGAACGCAAGAATGAACCAACGGCATTTTTTTGACATTTTAAAGGTGTTAAATTTATGAGGAGGGAAATATGCGGATAATCGCCATTGCTAATCAGAAAGGGGGATGCGGCAAAACAACTACGGCAATTAATCTTAGCGCGTGTCTTTCTAAACTTGGCAGGAATGTATTGCTGATTGATTTGGACCCACAAGGGCACGCTACCTTGGGATTAAATGTGAATCCCAACGATCAGGATAAAACAATGTACAATGTGTTAACTCCTCTTTTGGAAAAAAGATTACGCCTTGATGAAATTATTATTCCTATTTCTGATGGCCTTGACCTTGCGCCGGCAAATATTTTATTATCCGCGATCGAACAAGAACTTTCCGGCAAACCGGAACGAGAGGCAAGGCTTTCGCAGGCGATTTCCTTAATGGTTACGGATAAGACTTATGAGTTCATTATAATTGATTGTTCCCCAAGCCTAGGGATGTTGACATTCAACGCGTTACGGGCTTGCCGCGAACTTATTTCTCCGGTTGATACGGGGTTCTTTTCTTTGCATGGGATCGGTAAATTAATTGAAACGGTTAAGCTGATTGAAAAAGAGTTAAGATATAAAATCCCCGTAACAGCTTTGGTTACTATGTTTGATCAGCGCACAAAGTTTTCACACGAGGTGAAAGAAGAAATTAACAAATATTTTTCAGGAAACGTATTCTCTGCGTCTATCCGTAATAATGTGCGTTTAAAAGAGGCGTCAAGTTATGGTAAGGCGGTAATTGATTATGATAAGCGCTCGAGCGGCGCGCTGGATTATTCTGCTGTTGCAAAAGAATTAATTTATGGAATTGTTAAAAAAGAAGAGCCGGTTAACCCGATAAAATTAAGCAGGGAAATGATCTTTAGCTTTTATGATCCGAATGCTCAAAGCGTGGAAATAGCCGGTGACTTTAATAATTGGACAGCAACTCAAGAAAGCAAACTTGAATATTTAAATGATGGTAAATGGAAAAAAGAGTTTAGCCTTGAGCCTGGCCGTTACCGCTATAAATTCGTAGTAGACGGTAAATGGGTCGTTGATCCCAATAATCCGAATACAGAGCCGGACAATAGCGGGAATATTAATTCGCTATTAGAAATAAAAAAGGATTGATTTTTGGGTAAATAAATGAGCAAAGTTAAAAAATTGGGTAAAGGCCTTGAGGATATATCGCATTTGTTCTTGTCTTCAGGAGATAAAGAAATTTCTTTTTCAGGCCAGGAGCAATCTTTATTACTAACACGGACTAAAAGTATCTGTCTTGTCGGTAATGGGGCTAAATTTCATGATTCTTTTCTGGTTATAAATCTTGCGCTGGCTTTAGCCCGCTTGGGCATGCGCATTGCTGTGGTAGACGCCGATGAGGATCTTCCTTGTTTAAATTTTCTTCTCGGCAAAGAACAATCTAATAACGGAATAAATACAAGCGAAGTGTTTATCCAAAAAGGCCCTTTGGGGGTTCAGCTGGTGGGCTTAAATCAGAAGCGTTTAAGCCAGTTTCCCGATGCTCAAAAACAGGAATATATGCTTGAACAGTTGAGACAGGTGGAAAATGAGGTTGATTTAATAATGGTTAGTATGGCGCGCAGGAATTTACAGGATATGCGCCGGTTTTTAGAGAATTCTATCAGGGAATTTTTAGTTTTAGTATCTCCTGATAAGGACGATATGCTTTCCGCTTATGCGGTGATAAAGTCAATTTTCAATGCGGATATTTTGGCGAAAATAGGCGTGATTATCACAGAGATAAATCATATGTATGAGATCGATGCGGTTTATGATAAGTTATACCAAGCTGTGCAGAAATTTTTGGATAAACAGTTATATAAGTACGGATTTCTTTTTAAGATAAATCAGGATGTTGATTCTACGGCAAATATAGCGTCATTCTATGACGCGGATCTTACAGCCTGCATTTCTAATATTGCCCAGATTGTTGTTTTAAGGTTGAACCTGGGCAATGAATCATCTGCCGGCGGGGCATTTTTTACGCGTTTATTTAATAATTACCGGAGAATTGAAAATAATGGCAACGGTATTTCGTAAATCTCAAATTGATAAAGAAAAGCTTAGGGAAATTATTTTAAAAAATCCGGATGATTTGTTGCCGGGTTTAAGTTTTATTGACCAGCAGATTGGTTCTGAAGAATACGGTATTATTGATTTTCTTGGAGTAAACGTTAAGGGCGAGCTGATAATAGTTAATTTGGGGACAGCTATTAATGAAGGTCTCTTGGTTTCTTCTTTGAGCCAGCTAACTTGGCTTAAAGAAAATAAAAGTCTGCTTAAACGTTTATTTTTTAGCGAAAATATTGATTTTGATAAAGCTCCTCAAATAGTGCTTGTTGGAAACTGGTTTTCAGAGAGGTTCAAGTTTGCAGTTTTCCAGTTGCCGCGGCAAAATATCCATTTGATAGAATATAAGTACCTTATCGCGGAAGGTAAAGATGCGATAATTTTCGAAGAAATTGCGGATAAGAATCGCTGTGAGTGCGAGCCAGCCGCTCCCAGGCAACCGCAAACGGAAAATATTCCGGAGAATAGAGCGCATCTAACTGTCCAATCAAAGGATACTCTTTGGAAATCGCAAAAAGAACTGCTTACCAGCGAAGAAATAGCTGAATTTTTGGATTTTGACTTCAATCTTGGCGAAGAAAGGCCAGCAGCATAATGTCCCGGCGCAGGTTGTTCTTAACAGCATATCGTATTTTTAAATAATGACTGAAGAAAAGAAACAATTAAAAAGAAAATCCGAATCAGGTTATTATTATAGCCGGTTGATCCCAAAGAACATAATCTGCGCCTTTACCACCAGAGAACATGATTACGGCTTGCGTAATGCCGAAAACTTTCATGAGTACAGTAATAATCTTAAGGCGCGTTTAAATTTTTTTAACCGTTTTGGCGGAAAACCTGAAAATATAGTTTTTTTTGAGCAGGTTCACAAGGCGAATATTTCAGTAGTTGAAAAAAAAGATTGCGGCAGCGGAGTTTTTGATTTTAGAAACGCGCTGCGTTCTTCTGATGCCGCGGTTTGCCAAACTGCGGATATTGGCTTATGTATATTAACGGCTGATTGTTTGCCGGTATTCTTTATTGAGCCTAAAAAAAAGGTTATTGGGATTGCTCATGCCGGATGGCGAGGGACAAATCTTGGCATCTCTGTCCGGACTGTTAAAGTAATGGTAAATAATTTTCAGGCTGATCCAAATAATATAGAAGTGTATTTTGGCCCTGGAATACGCGTGTGTTGTTATGAAGTAGGCAGGGAGCTCTTACCGTTTTTTCCTGAACAGATTAAAAAGCGAGGGAAACGTTTTTACCTGGATCTGGTAAAGGCAAATATTACAAGGTTGAAAAAGGCAGGTATTAAAACAGAAAATATATTTGATGCAGGCATCTGCACAAAGTGTAATAACGATAAGTTTTTTTCTTTTCGCGCAGGAGATACTTATAAAAGGATGATGAGCCTAATCATGATAAAAAACAAATAGTTAGCAGTAATCAACCTTTTGCGCGCCATTGCGAAAAAAGAAGATAGTGCGCTGTAGAAATATCTCCTTGACTTTTATTAATAAAAGTAGTAATGTTAAGGGCACGGTAAATTTTAGAATGTAATAAATAATTGCTGATTTTAGCCATGAATAATTATGAAGAAAATAAAAAAAACTGTTAATAAATCCAATAAGCTGCAACATTTTAAAACAGGGTTTCCTGAAAAGACAGAAATAATTTTAAGAAAAACACAGCAGAGGAAAGTTACCCCGACTACAAAAAAATTAGGCAAAGGGCTTGAAGATATATCTTATTTATTTTTATCCGGTTCGGATAAAAATAAACAAGCTGGGAGACAGCCAGTATCCAGCCGTTCGACAGTTAAAAAAATTGCGCCAAAGACTGAAAAAACTTCTGTAAGAACTTTGGAATCGGCTTCTGTGAAAAAAACTAAAAAAGTTTCTGCCAAGGCTCCTGCGGTTAAGGCGAAGATAAAAACAAAAGCCCGGATAAATAAAACAGAACCTATAATAATAAGTAGAAAAACAGGGGTGATAACAATGGATAAAATTCAAAAAAACGGCTCAACACAAAAAAATAATGTTGAAGCTAAAAAAGTATCAAAAACCGAGGAAAAGAAAAGCTTGGAAACTCTAAAGAAGAAAACATCCAGGCTGGGTTCAATCAGCGAATTAAAAACATTATTCAAGAAAAAAATATCGCAGCCTGTGCCGGAAAATATCCAGCAGGAACAGGTAATTGAGGAAAGTAAATTTTTTGTCGGGCCGGCGGTATCTGAGTTGCAAAAACAGGAAATACAGGCGAGTGATATCCCTTCCGGGTACGGCGACAATCGTATTGTTATTCAGGTAAGAGATCCTTACTGGTTGCATTCTTATTGGGAAATTACAGCGGAGAAAATAAACTCTTTAAGAAATGAAATAGGCGATGTCATTGATTCTGCCAAAAGGATATTGAGAATTTATGATATTACAAATGTTGTATTTGACGGTTCCAACGCGAATAAATTTTTTGATATTGAAATAAATAATCATGCCAATAACTGGTATATTCATACCGGAGAAGCTGGGCGCGGCTATTGCGTCGATATCGGGCTGATACTGCCTGATGGGCGGTTTATTCTTTTAGCTAGGTCGAATTGTGTTGCTACCCCGATAGACGGGCCAAGCTGGATTACAGATGAAGAATGGATGGTTATAGAAGATGATTTTAACCGCTTGTACGGTTTATCCGCAGGTTTGGGTATTGGGTTAAGCTCCATGGAATTAAGGAAACAGATAAAGGAAAAGATGAAACATATCTCTTCCGGTATGGTTTCGTCTGCGGGCTTGGCCAGGAAAGCCGCTGAACGAAAATTTTGGCTTGTGGTAAATACCGAATTGATAGTATATGGCGCGACTGAGCCGGATGCAAGTGTTTCCATCCAGGGCAGGCCAATAAAATTAAATGCGGATGGCACATTTAGTATTCGTTTTGCGTTACCTGATGGAGAGCAGGTAATACCTGTTAAAGCTGTTTCCGCAGATGGCTTTGAGGAAAGGGTTATTACTCCGGAAGTGCAGAAAAAAACCACATAATTTTTAATTTTTTTTCCATAAGCTTAGTAAAAAAATAACGCTGGAATTTTTTTTAAAGTATATTCCGGCGTTTTTCATTGTTTCCATTGTTAAATATCTTGAATTATGAAAATTAGTATGTTAAACTAATTACATTATTTTTCTGACTGATCCAGAGTTTTTGGAAAACTATTATAAAATGAGTGTTTTAAAAAGGAAAAACAAAATGGAAAAAGGATATCTTTGTATTGTTTTACATGGGCACTTACCGTTTGTACGGCATCCCGAACATGAAAATTTTTTGGAAGAGGAATGGTTATATGAAGCAATTACCGAAACATATATTCCTTTATTAGTAATGTTCGAGCGCTTGTTAGCGGATAATGTTGATTTCCGTGTAACGATAGGATTGTCTCCGACTTTGATTTCCATGTTAATGGATTCTTTGTTGCAGCAACGTTATATGCGCCATATAGATAAATTGATCGAATTGGCCAGCCGGGAAGTCGAACGTACGCGCTGGCAGCCTGAATTCAATAAACTTGCGTTAATGTATCTTAGTAAGCTGAATCTTGCCAGGTATACATTTGCTGAAAAATATCATCGCAATATCGTTGAAGGATTTAAGAGAGTTCAAGATGCTGGAAAACTGGAAATTATGACTTGCGGGGCAACGCACGGTTATTTTCCGCTTATGGATGTTACTAAGGCTTCAATTCGCGCGCAGGTACGTGTTGCTGTAAATCAGTATAAAAGTGTTTTTGGCCGAAACCCAAGGGGTATTTGGCTTCCGGAATGCGGTTATCAGCCTGGAGATGATGAAATCCTTAAGGATTGCGGGTTAAGATATTTTTTCGGAGATACACATGCTGTACTGCATGGTGTCCCTCGTCCCAAATATGGGGTTTTTGCTCCGGTTTATTGTAAATCCGGAGTCGCTTGTTTTGGCCGTGATGTGGAATCTTCAAAGCAGGTTTGGAGCGCAGCTCAAGGGTATCCTGGTGATTATAACTACCGTGAGTTTTATCGTGATATTGGCTTTGATCTGGATTTTGATTATATAAAGCCATATATACATCCGGATGGGATAAGGACTAATACCGGAATAAAATATTACCGGATTACCGGTAAAACAGACCATAAGCAGCCTTATGTTCCGGAAATAGCAATGGAAACAGCAGCTAGTCATGCCGCCAATTTTATGTTTAACCGGGAAAAACAAGTTGAATATGTATACGGCCTGATAAAAAAAAGGCCGATTATAGTTTCTCCTTATGACGCAGAACTATTCGGGCATTGGTGGTATGAAGGCCCGGAATGGCTGGATTTTCTTATCCGGAAGATAGCTTATGACCAGAAAACAATTAAACTTATTAACCCTTCTGAATATCTGGAACGTTATCCGCGTAATCAGGTGATTACTCCTTCTTTATCGAGTTGGGGGTGGAAGGGGTATTCAGAGTTTTGGCTGGAAGGTTCTAATGACTGGATTTACCGTCATTTACATAAGGCATCTGAACGCATGAATAGGTTAACTCAATTATATCCGCAGGCGCAAGGTGTGTTGGTACGTGCTTTAAACCAGGCTTTAAGAGAACTATTGCTGGCGCAAAGTTCCGATTGGGCGTTTATTATGAAGACAGGCACGCATGTATCATACGCAGTTGAAAGGACGAAAAATCATCTGCTTAATTTTACAAAACTCTATTACCAGATCAGAAAAAATTCTATTGATGAACCTTGGATGGCTAAACTAGAGAGCACAAACAATATTTTTCCTGATATTGATTACAAATTTCATATGTAATAAATTTGAAGTACTGTTTAGGCAGGTAATAATCCGCACAGAGTATAACTAAATGCATGCAAAAGAGAAAATCCCCGAACATATAGCGATAATTATGGATGGCAATGGCCGCTGGGCGAATAAAAAAGGATTACCGCGGATTGCCGGGCACAGGCAGGGTGCTAAGGTTATCAAGTCGATTGTTAAACAAGCCGATGCCGTGGGTGTTAAGTTCTTGACCCTATATACTTTTTCTACGGAGAACTGGAAAAGGCCGCAAGCTGAAGTTAATTTTCTTATGCAGCTTCTAAGTGTGTATTTAAAAAAAGAGCTAAACCATCTTAAGGGAAAAAATGTCCGGTTTCTGACAATTGGCATGATTGAAGCGTTGCCTAAGCTGGCGCGGGATATTTTAAATAAGGCAAAATTAGAAACGCGGGAGAATACCGGGTTAACGCTTATCTTAGCGCTTAATTATGGAGCACGCAGTGAGATTTTACAGGCTGCGTTATCTTTGCATGAGGATATTGAGAAAGGAAAGATTGATAAAAAATCAGTTTCAGAAATGGATTTTTCGAAGTACCTTTATACCTCCGGAATTCCAGATCCCGAATTGTTAATCCGGACCAGCGGAGAAAAGCGGTTGAGTAATTTTCTTCTCTGGCAGCTTTCTTACAGCGAAATATACATTACCGATAGATTTTGGCCGGATTTTGATAAGGATGAGTTTAACAGGGCTATTGAAGATTTTCAAAATAGGAAACGCCGGTTTGGGGACGTTAGAGAAACCAAAAGTTAAAGGCCAAAAGCTAAAAACTAATTAAATATAAGGGAATAAGAAATTTATGGCAAGCGCGGAGTTAGAAAGGAGAGCGGTTACTGCTGTTAGCGTTATATTATTTGTGATTTTCGGGATATTTATTATGCCGGAATGGTTTTTTGCCGCTGTGGTAACTTTTCTTATCGGCATGGGCTTATATGAATTCTACGGCTTGATCGAAAAAAAAGGTATTTTTATATATAAATATATCGGGATATTAATAGGCATTTTGATTCCAGTGAGTATTTATGCTAAATTTGAACCGACTAAAGGCTGGGAATTATTTTTTATCGCGGCAGTGACTTTATTGTTTTTTGTCTTGCAGTTTATTCGTAAGGATAGCTCACAAGCTATTGTAGGGATTTCTACTACTATGTTCGGGATTTTCTATGTAAGCTGGTTTTTTTCTTTTTTGATCAAGATAAGGTTCATGCCGCAAGGGAAATTGCTTGCGGCTTTTCTGCTTTTGGTGACCAAAATGGGAGATATCGGCGCGTATATTATCGGTGCGAATTTTGGTAAAAATCCGCTGATTACGCGAATAAGCCCAAAAAAGACATTTGAAGGCGCGTTAGGAGGGCTTATTTTTAGTGTTAGCGCTGCTTTTATAAGTAAATTATACCTGGGGTTTATTCCGCTTTTCCATTTATTGGCAATGGGTGTGCTTATTGGTTTTCTTTCTCAAGTAGGCGATCTTTGCGAATCGCTGATTAAAAGAGATTGCGGAGTAAAAGATAGCGGCGCATATCTTCCTGAATTGGGGGGGATTTTGGATATTATTGACAGTATTATTTTTGCCAGCCCGTTTTTTTATTTTTATTTGATACATTTTAATTTAATTTAAGTAAGAAGTATGAAGAAAATCGCAATTTTAGGTTCAACCGGATCTATTGGCACAAATACGCTGCGAGTGGTAGAACAAAGGCCTGACGATTTTCAGGTAATTGGCTTAAGCGCGTATCGTAATATATGTTTGCTTTCCGAACAGATAAAACGGTTTCGTCCGAAGATAGTTAGTGTTAAGGATGAAAGCGCGATTAAGGAACTCAATAATTTAGCGGATCTTTCGGGGGTGGATGTGTTTACGCAGGATGATGGCCTGATTAAAATAGCCACGGAAAAACAAGTTCAGACTTTAGTAGTGGCGACTTCCGGAATAATCAGCCTTATTCCGACATTATTAGCCATAGAACAAGGTAAATGTATTGCTTTAGCTAATAAAGAGCCTTTGGTTATGGCTGGTAAAGTGGTCATGGAAAAACTTAAAAAACATAAAGGGCAAATTATCCCGGTAGATTCTGAACATAGCGCGATATTTCAGTGTATCGGTAAAGAAAATATAAATTCGGTTAAACGTATCTATCTTACCGGAAGCGGGGGCCCGTTTCGAATGGCGACAATTAAGCAATTGAAAGCAGCTAAAGCAAGCAGTGCTTTGCGTCATCCTAAATGGAAGATGGGCAAGAAGATCACAATAGATTCAGCGACTTTAATGAACAAGGGGCTTGAGCTTATTGAAGCTTCCTGGCTTTTTAATATTGCTCCGGAGAATATAGAAATATTGATACATCCTGAAGCAATTATTCATTCCATGGTTGAATTTAACGATTGTTCGGTCATTGCCCAGCTGGGGATTACTGATATGCGCCTGCCGATTCAATACGCGCTGGATTATCCAAAACGTATTGCGAATGATCTTAATTCAGTTGATTTTTTTAAAATGAAGGCGCTTACTTTTTACAAAGCGGATGAAAAAAAATTCCCCTGCCTGGCGATTGCTAAAAAAGTTGCTGAAAAAGGAGGAAGCGGCGGATGTGTAATGAATGCGGCAAACGAGGTTGCGGTTGAAGTATTTTTGAATAATAAAATTGGTTTTATGGATATTCCCAAGGTGATTGACAAAGTCCTTAAAAAACATAAGTTTATTACAAACCCCAGCTTGGATGAGATTCTTTCTTCAGATCAATGGGCGCGAAAGGAGGCTAGGTTATTTTGTTAGCAACAGTTTCGTTTCTATTTGTTTTAGGGGTTTTGGTGCTTGCGCATGAATTCGGCCACTTTATTGTGGCAAAATTTTTTAAAGTCCGGGTAGAAATATTTTCAATCGGGTTTGGGCGCAAGATTCTCGGGATAAAAAAGGGAGATACGGAATACCGGATTTCCTTATTCCCTTTAGGCGGATATGTTAAAATGGCTGGAGATAATCCGGAAGAAGTAAGAAAAGGCGATAAAGGTGAATTTTTGTCAAAATCTCCGGGAGAAAGATCAGCGATTGTTTTAGCCGGGCCGGCTTTTAATTACCTAATCTCTTTTTTGATTTTTAGTTTTATTTTTTTTACGGGATTTCCCAGATTGATAACCCAATTAGGAGAGGTTAAAGAAAACTATCCGGCGTATGAAGCAGGGATTAAAACAGGCGACAGAATTGTTTCTATTGATGGTAAAGAAGTTGAATTTTGGGATGACCTTTCGTTAATTATACACGATAAAGTTGAGAATATTCCGGTAAAACTAAGAGTAGAGAGGGATGAACAGGTTTTAGAAATTACGGTTATCCCTAAAGTTGAAAGCGTAAAAAATATTTTTGGCGAAGAGCAAAAAATCGGGCTTAGTGGAGTAGCGCCTTCGGATGAATCAAAAATTGTGAGATTTCCCCCTTTGGAATCAATTTATTACGGAGCGGAACAAGTAGTTTCTTTGACGAAATTAACTTACTTTTCTTTTTACAATATGATTATCGGGAAGATGTCGGTACGCAATTCCCTTGCCGGGCCTGTAGAGATATTTCGCATTACCGGAAAGGAAGCGGAAAAAGGTTTTGTTAATTTGCTTCATTTGATGGCGGTATTGAGTGTTAGTTTGGCTATTATCAATTTATTTCCGGTCCCGGTTTTAGATGGAGGGCATCTTTTGTTTTTCTTATTTGAAAAAATAAGAGGAAAACCAGTAGGCATTAAAGGCCAGGAAGTCGCTACGAGGATAGGATTCTCCATTCTTATCGGGCTGATGGTTTTTGTTTTATACAACGATTTATCGCGGATTGGTTTTTTTGAGAAAGTTTTTAACCTTTTTTCGAGTAAATGAATTATATGGATATCAAGAGAAGGAAATCAAACAAAATTTTTGCCGGCGGCGTTCCTATTGGAGGAGATAGCCCGGTTACAATCCAGTCTATGACCACTACTGATACAACTGATGTTAATGCTACGGTGCGCCAGATAAAACGCCTTGAACGGGTCGGTTGTCAGATAATCAGAGTGGCAGTCTTAAATGAACAGGCTGCTAAAGCAATTATAAAGATAAAGCCTAAAATAAAAATTCCTTTGGTAGCTGATATCCACTTTGATTATCGGCTTGCGCTTAGCAGTATTAGGTATGGCGCGGACAAGATCAGATTGAATCCTGGTAACATTGAAAAAGAAGCGCATGTAGAACAGGTTATCAGGCTGGCTAAAGAGTATAAAATACCGATGCGTATAGGCATTAATTCAGGGTCTGTAAAAAGGCATCTTAAGAACAGCCTTGTTGAGGATATGGTCTCGGCGGCTAGGGAGTATCTTTTGTTATTTGAAAAATATGGATTTTTCGATGTTGTGGTTTCTTTAAAAGCACACGATATTCTTACTACGATAGAGGCTTACCGGAGAATGGCTAATGTAAGTGATGTGCCTTTGCATTTGGGGATAACAGCTGCCGGCCCGCTGCAAAGCGGTATAGTTAAATCTTGTATCGGTATCGGCGGGTTATTGCTTGAAGGCATTGGCGATACAATAAGAGTTTCTTTAACAGCTGATCCTATAGAGGAAGTTGAAGTTGGGAAAAAGATATTAGCGGCGCTTGAGCTGCGTAAATCCGGCATAGAGTTGATTTCCTGCCCTACTTGCGGCAGATGTACGATTGACTTGATTAGCCTTGTTAAACAGGCTGAAAAAAAGATAGCAGTATTAAACCATAATTTTAGCGGAAAAAAATTAAAAGTAGCAATGATGGGGTGTGTTGTTAACGGGCCTCAAGAGGCAAAGGATGCTGATATAGGGATCGCATGGGGTGGCAAATCAGGGATTTTATTCAAAAAAGGAAAAAAAATAAGGCTGGTTAAAGAGAGCGAAATTATCGACGTTTTAATTCAAGAGGTGCGAAATGAGATGGACTGAATTTCTCTTGCCTACGCTTAAAGAAATTCCCTCGGAAGCGGAAGCTATAAGCCATATTTTAATGATCCGTGCCGGTTTGATCCGCAGATTAACTTCAGGGGTATATTCGTATTTGCCTTTAGGTTTGCGTGTGCTAAAAAAAGTTGAAAAAATTATCCGGCAGGAAATGGATTCCAAGCAGGCGCAGGAGGTCCTTTTGCCGGCAATTCAGCCTATTGAGTTATGGATTAAAAGCGGCCGGTTTGCGGCTCTAGGTGAAGATATGATTACGTTTACTGACCGGCATAAAAAAGTTAATGTATTAGGGCCTACACACGAAGAAGTAATTACGGCATTAGTTAAAAATGAGGTTAATTCGTATCGGCAGCTTCCTCTTATTCTTTACCAGATTCAAACTAAATTCCGCGATGAAGCCAGGCCGCGGTTTGGGGTAATGCGTTCTCGTGAGTTCATCATGAAAGACGCGTACAGTTTTGACTGTGATGGAGAAGGATTGAATACCAGTTATAATAAAATGTATCAAGCGTATTGCCGGATATTTAAAAGGTGCGGGTTGAATTTTATTGCAGTCGAAGCGGATACAGGTATTATGGGCGGAGATGTTTCGCATGAATTTATGGTGTTGGCAGAAAATGGCGAAGATATGGTTGTTATCTGTGAAAATTGTAAGTATGCGGTAAGTATGGATAAGGCGGAATGTGTTAAGCCGGTAACCAGAGGCCAGGAACCAGTAGCCAGAAAAATGGAGGAAGTAAAGACACCTGGTGTTAGTTCGGTTGAAGATGTAGCGAGATTTTTGAAAGTAGGAGCGGAACAACTGGTCAAAACACTTATATACATAGCGGATGATAAGCCAGTAGCTGTTCTTGTGCGCGGAGATCATGAAATAAATGAAACAAAACTTAACCGTCTTTTAAAAGCAGGCAGTTTATCTATGGCGGATGAAGAAACAATTCAAAAAGTTACAGGCGGCCCTTTAGGATTCAGCGGCCCAGTAGGATTAAGCGGCTTAAAAATAATAGCGGACTTAGGTATTGCTGCTTCGTCTAATTTTGTTGTTGGGGCGAATAAATCAGATGTCCATTTTGTAGGTGTAAATATAGAAAGAGATTTTAAAGTCTGGCAATGGGCAGATGTACGTAATATCATGGACAAAGATATATGTCCAAAATGTATGCAGCCGATTAAAATAGAGCAAGCAATAGAAGTTGGGCATGTTTTTAAGCTTGGCACGAAGTATACCGAAAACTTAAATGCTACTTTTCTTGATGAACAAGGCAAGGCTAAAAAAATTATTATGGGTTGCTATGGTATCGGAGTAACCAGGCTTATTGCCGCTTGTATTGAGCAAAATTGCGATAAAAACGGGATAATCTGGCCTAAAGAGATTGCTCCGTTTCAGGTAATACTTATGCCGCTTAATACTGCACATGTGTTATCAATGGATTTTGCCAGAACTATTTATGGACATCTAACTGAACGCAATATTGAGGTTCTTTTGGATGATCGTGATATTCGTGCCGGAATAAAATTTAAAGATGCGGATTTAATTGGAATCCCTTTGCAGATTATAATAGGAGAAAAGAATCTTGAGCAGAACCGTATAGAAATAAAGGAACGAATGACAGGGCAAAGATATATTATTGCGCTGGATGAAGCGTTAAAAAAAACCATTGAATTGTTAAAAATACCTGGCTGACGGTGTGTAAATATTAGTTATTTCCTGAATTAGAACTTGCAAGGTTCAAAAAAAATATTGACATAGGATTAAAATTATGTTAATAATGATTTAACAATGAATTAAAGGAAATGATTCGCGTTTAAAAGGATTTTAGAAGAAATAAATGGACTTAAAATATGTTGTTTTTTAAAACTACAGTAGGTCTTTATATTGGCCCTAAGGCTGTACAGCTTGCCGAGCTGCAAGCTGTTGGTAAAAAAATTCAACTAGTAAACTTTATCCATCTTGATATAGAAGCAGAGCAGGCTGGTAATTTGGATAAAGAAGAGCTTCTAGTTACAACTCTCCGCAAAGCACTTAATAAATCAAAAATAGATCCAAGACGGGTAAATACCGTATTGCTGCCAGGGATGGTTTTGCTGCGTTATTTCCAAATGCCTAGAATTAGTGCCGAAGAAATGGAAGAGGCTGTCAGGTTTGAGGCAAGGAAATATATTCCTTTTCGATTGGAGGAAGCGGTAACAGGTTTTTACATTCTTAAGGATGATCATGAAAGCAGAAAAATCGGTATTCTGTCTTTAGTGACTAAAGAAGAATCTATAAAAAGTCATTTAACTGTTTTGCATAAGGTTAACGTAAGCCCTTCTTCAGTAGAAACAGCTTCTTTTGCGTTATTGCGCCTATTGGAGCATAACGCGGAAATTGACCGTCAAAAATCTAATTTAGTGTTATATCTTTATGCGCAAAGGCTTAATATTATTATCTTGAAAAACGGTATCCCCTATTTTGTCCGTGATATTTCACTGGCTAAAAAAGAGGAATGGATAGACGATGAGGCAGCGGAGTTTTTAATGGGAGGGAAAATAATCCCTTCTGATAACCGGCTTATAACTTTGGAAAACATGGTCAGCGAACTTAAAATATCGCTAAAAAATAATAAAAAAGAATTAGGGAATGAAGAAGTCAGTAAAGTAGTTCTTTGCGGTGAGCTTGATAACTTTGATGATCTTGCTGCGGTAAAAGAAGTGGCGCAGGCGCAACCGGATAATCTGTGTCCTTTGGGTATTTATATTGAAAAGCAGCTGAATGTTCCTGTGCATATTGTTGATCCTTTGAAGAACGTCATAATTCCGAAAGTAAAGCCGCTTCCCTATACTTTTCCGATGATTGCAGTTACTGTTGGTGCCGGTTTAAGAAATTTAACCAAATCTACAGTAGAAATAGACTTGTTTAGCGCGCGTAAAAAACCAAGTTTAAAAGCGAAAATTTTTGTATATAAACTTGTTTTAGGCGGTTTGGCTGCGTTGCTGCTTTCCTATCTTATTATATTTGTTTTTTTTCAAGTTTTTGAATCTAAAGAGAAGAATCTTTTAGAACAAGAAAAACGTAATCGGCCAAAATTTATGGATTTAAGCCATTTTAGCGACGAACAGCTTAATACCGGGAAAACAGAAATATTGCAGCGTTTGGATATATATAACCAGCTTGTATTAAAACGCTTTATAGTTACTGATAAATTAAGCATTTTCCCGGAAACTATGATGGAGGATATCTGGCTTAATTCACTTCTATTTACTTATATTACGACATCTGACGCAAAGAGCATTAAAAAAGATGTCATATTGCAAATGGAAGGAAATGTGTTCTCTAGTCAAAAAGGCTTGGAAGTAGAGATAGTTAATGATTTTGCTGAAGCGCTGAAAACTAATGATAAGTTTTATGAAGGGTTTTTGGTAATGAAGTTCCAGTTAACTTGTTATTCTTCCCCTAGCGAGAAAGAAGAATAAAAGAATGGGAGTGAAATGATAAAAAAAATTATACCTAGGGAAATACAACAATCATTAATACTAGCTATAGCAATTTTTGTCTTTTTGCTTTTTTGGGGAGGGAAGTTTATATATGGGAAAAGTATTGTTCGTTTGAAAAAGTATTCAGACGAACGCAAACGTTTAAAACTTGAAAATGAAGTGGGGAACAAACTGAATCAGCTGATTAAAATACGTGAAGAAATGAAGGTGGTTACGGAAAGTTCCCGTTTTTTATCTGAAGTAGCAAAGCTAGCCGGACAAATGAATATGAAGTTAAGTTCGATTGCAGCTTTACCTGCGGATAAACGTAAGGAGTTAGTGAGCCTGGGAGTAAGTTTAGAGCTGGATACAACCTATCATGAATTGGGCCTTTTTATTAGCAAAGTAGAAAGTTCTGATTTGTTTATGAGTGTGCAAAAAATGGAAATTGTCAGCAATCTGCAGAAAGAAAACGCGGAAAAACCGCGGATTATTGCTAAACTAGTTTTAAATACGCTGACTTTAAATGATACTATTTTAGAAAAATGATGAAAAAGACGATCTTATTTTATGTGATTATTGCGTTGATTCTATCAAGCATGGGGCAGGCTTTTGCCGGGAAAAAAGCTGAAAAATCTGAGTCAGCTAAACCGAAAAAATCTGAGTCAGCTAAACCGAAAAAATCTGAGTCAGCTAAAGAGAAAAAAATTGAGGCGGATAAAGAGATTGACATTAGTAAAGTGATTAAAGAAGTAAAATATACGGGGTTTGATAAAAGGGATCCTTTTGCTGTTAATAAGCAGTTGGCAAAAATGCTTAAGACCCCTGAAATATTGCCTGGACAAAAAGAAACACCTGTTAAAATGCCTGCAGTTGATGTGCAAGGTGTAATTTGGAGTAAAAGAATGCCGCAGGTTATAATAAATGACGCGGTCATGAAAGCAGGCGATTTTATAGGCGAGTTTGAAATAAAAGAAGTTACTAGAAATGGGATTATTCTTTTTCATAAAGGAGTAGAATATAAATTAGGAATTCAAAATAGTGAAGAGAATTCAAAAAGTAAAAAGAAGAAAAAATAAGGAGTTTTAAGATGAAAAATTTTTTCAGAATATGTAGCAATATGGCAATGCTGGTGCTGTGTGTGCTGTTGTTTAGCGGCGGTAGATTATTCGCTCAAACCGAGTATTCGGTGGAAGATGATATCGAAGTGAAAACTCAAGAAGAGGAAGGGGTAGTTTCGCTTGATTTTAAAGATGCTGATCTTCGGGATGTTTTGAAAGTTTTTTCGCAGCAATCCGGGTTGAATTTTATCGCGGCGAAAGAAATAGAAGAAAAAAAGATTACGCTGTATATGAGTGATGTTAAAGTAGAGGATGCTTTGAAAACATTGTTAGACGCTAACAATTTAGGAGTGTACCAGGCAGCTGGCAGCAATATACTTATTGTTAGGCAAAAACCAACTGCTCCTTTGCAAACAGAGACACGCGTTTATAAGTTACGTTATTTTTTCGGTAATATTTCTCCAGGAGCTTATTTGATGGGGGAAAAAAGCTCAGATGCTCGATCAAAAGGTGTTGCGTCGGGATGGGATAATATTATAAAACCATTATTAAGTGAATTTGGCTCGATGGTTGCCTATTCTAATCTGGTTATTATTACTGATGTGCCAGAGCGTTTTAAGCTTATAGACCAAGTAATCAGTGAAGTGGATAAACCTGTTCCTGAAGTAATGATTGAGGTAGAGCTGATAGAAACAACTACTGACTTTTTGAAAGAATTAGGGGTGAAATGGAATAAAGAATTTATCAGCTATGCCAGCGGCCCTGCGCGGATAACACCCTTTCCTTTTACGCCTTGGGAACAGTATCAATCCGGAGAGATTGGGATTACTCCTTTGTCCAAAGACGGTGCGGTATTTCAATACGGATTAATTTCATCAACAGCGCTTAGTTGGGTTTTAGAAATGCTTCAAACAAATACAGATACAAAGTTTTTATCTAAACCGCGTATTTTGTGCCAGGATAGAGAATGGGCAGAGATTAAGATTGTTGCGGACCAGGTGGTTTCACTTAAAACAACCAGAGACAAGGATGGCAATATAGAGATGGAAGCCGAAAGAATGGAAGTTGGGACTATTTTACGCTTAGTCCCGTTGATTAATGACCAGGAAGGTTATGTTTCTATGGTGCTTGAGCCTTCGGTTTCCCGTCCTGAAGATTCTAATTTTAAAGATTCTCTCGGAAATATTTTTATTGATCCGCAGCAAAGAAGCTTACGCACTGTTGTAATGGTGAAAGACAGCGAAACAATAGCAATAGGCGGTTTTATTACAGCTGAAGACAGAGAGACTAAAGCAAAGGTCCCTTGGATTGGAGACATCCCTTTATTCGGTTCATTTTTTAGGCATAACAAAAAAGAAAGAGTAGATGTGGAATTACTGATTTTTATTACTCCGAAGATAGTGGTTCCGACAGAAAAAATAAAAATGTGGATAGATGATGAAGAATCTATGCCTTCAAAAACAGGTTTGCAGCAGAATGTTGAAGTTTCTCCAACACATCCTCAGGCAACAATAAAACCTGAATTAGCTCCTGTGGAGACCAGTCAACTATCATTTAGGGAGCAGGAAGGTATTGCTGACATGAAACTGGATTTAACGCTTAAAAGTTCAAGTCTTGGGGTTGTTGATCTTGTAAAATAAGTATTTCGAGGAAAATCATGATTAAGTCAAACCTTAAATTAGGTGATATTCTAGTAAAACAAGGCTTACTTACTGAAGAGCAGCTAAAGTTTGTGCTTGATGAGCAAAAGCAAACTGGTGAAAAAGTCGGGGAACTGCTGATTAAAAAGCAATTTGTTACGGAAACAGATATAGCGAATGCTTTATCAAAACAATTAGGGATTTTGCATGCTTCTTTGAGTAAAGGCTTAATGCGTCCTAATTTGCATCAGGGGTTAGAAAAGCTAATCCTTCCAGAGTATGCTAATATGCATAAAGTTCTCCCCTTATCCAAACATCTTAATACATTAACAGTGGCGATGGTTGATCCTTTAGACCTGATTACGATTGATGATATTATGAAAATGACAGGTTGTGATGTAAACGTAGTGGTGACAACACCTGCGGATATGGATATTGGGTTATCTAATTTTTATCAAAGTAAAGACTTGAAAAAAAAGAGTATTCAAGAACAATTTATTTTGATGGATTCTGAAACAACAAGAGAACAAAAGGTAGATGTGCGGGATATTTTTACAGAATCTGAAGCCGCGCCGATAGTAAAGTTCGTGGATTTAATATTGATGGAAGCGATTGAACAGGGGGCGTCAGACATTCATCTCGAACATTTTGAAGCTAGGGTGAGTTTGCGTTATCGTATAGATGGAGTTTTATATGAAGCAAATTCTCCTGATATTAAAATGTATTTTGCGATTCTTTCGCGCGTAAAAATTCTTGCGAAGATGGATATTGCCGAGCGCAGGCTTCCTCAGGATGGAGGCTTTTCTATAGCTTACCAAGATAAGATCATTGATGTGCGCGCTTCAAGTATTCCAACTATTTTTGGTGAAAAAATGGTTTTAAGGCTGCTAGATCAGGCAAAATTACCGCTTGTATTTGATTATCTTGGTTTTGATGATTATGACTTAGGGATTTTACAGCCTGAAATTGTAAAGCCTTTCGGGATGATATTTGTTACAGGCCCCACGGGATCGGGAAAATCAACTACGCTTTATACGATTTTGAATACAATTAAGAGCCCGAAGAAAAATATTATTACGGTTGAGGATCCTGTCGAATATAAGCTTGACGGAATTAATCAGGTACAGGTAAAGCCGCTTATTGGTTTAACTTTTGCCAATGCTTTGCGTTCATTCCTTAGACAAGACCCAGACATCATGATGGTTGGAGAAGTCCGTGATTTGGAAACCGCTCAAATGTGTATTCGCGCTGCGCTTACCGGGCATTTAGTATTAAGTACTTTGCATACTAATGATGCGCCTACTGCTGTGACCAGAATAATGGATATTGGGATTGAACCTTTTTTATTGGTTTCTGGGTTGCGTTTAGTTATAGCGCAAAGGTTAGTACGCAGGCTTTGTGAAAATTGTAAACAAGAGATTAAAAACCCTGATGTGAGATTTAAAGATTTAAATATTTCGACAGCGGTTTACGAAGCAAAAGGATGTGAGAAATGCCGTTTTACCGGATATAAAGGCCGTATAGGTATTTTTGAGTTACTACCTATAAACGAAGAAATACGCAATATGATTTACTATCGTAAATCTAGTGATGAAATCAGAAAAAGAGCAATGCGGGCTTGAAAAAATGAAGCAGGGGCTGACTACTATTGAAGAAGTAATTGCGGTAACCGTATCTGATTAACCAAATTTTGCATTAGGCAAAATTTGCCCAAAGGGTCGATAGTCTAAATCCGTTTGGGATTTAGACTTGCTATTGAGGTATCCCGAAATTTGCTTGCATATTTTCGTGCAGTATGTTTTTATCGTAAAATGATACCTATTGCCTGTCTGCCGCAAGGTAAATAAATTTTGGGATTAAAATAAAATTTTACCTCTTTCCTGAAAATTAATTTTGTGATAAAATTATTATCAAAGTATGTTTTCCCCGATAAAAAGGAGTAAATTGATAAATGCCGGATTTTTTGTATAAAGCCAGAGATTCTGAAGGAAACCTGGTGCAGGGAACAATGATTGCTGAAGGCCAGAATGAAGTCATTGAAATTTTGCAGCGCCGCGGGTTATTGATCACTTCAGTAGAACAGATTGTTGCTAAACAGAAAGTAAAACAATTAAGCGGAAAAGGGATGAAAAGAGGTCATCTCTCTTCTCGTGTTAAGAACGATGATTTATGTATATTTGCCAGGCAGCTAGGCACGCTGTTAAATGCTGGAGTTCCTTTACTGCGAGGGCTTACTGTTTTGGAAAAGCAGATAGGCAGCGCTCCTTTAAGATTTGCTGTTGATAGGATAAAAGACGATATCCAGAGTGGAAGCACATTGCGTGATGCTTTAGATAAACATCCTAAGGTTTTTTCAAAGTTTTGGGTAAATCTTGTAGGGACGGGTGAAGCTTCTGGCCAATTACCTTCGGTGTTGGAGCAAATCGCTCAGTATTTTGAAAGCAGCGGTGAGTTGCAGCGCAAGGTTGTTTCAGCTTTGATATATCCAACTATTTTAATGACGGTTTGTACCGGAGCTATTTTAGTGTTTGTTATTAAGATTGTCCCTGTTTTTGCGCAAATGTTTGCCAGCTTCGGCACGGAACTGCCTGGGATAACGCAGATGATTGTTGATTTTAGCGGTATATTAAGAAAATTTGCGGTGCCTTTTATTTTATTGACGCCGGTTTTGATTTTTCTTTTTATGCGCATTCTAAAAACAGAAACTGGCCGGTTGTATTTTGACCGTTTTCGTTTAAACCTGCCTATATTCGGTAATTTATTTAAAAACATAGCAATTGCTAATTTCGCCCGAGGCTTGGGGACGATGATTTCTAGCGGAGTCCCAATCCTGTATGCGTTGGAAATTGTTACGAAAACAGTAGGTAACCGTGTTATCGAGGATGCTTTAGAGGTTGTTAAGGACAGTGTCCGGGATGGTAAGTCGATCGCCGAGCCTCTTGAACAAAGCGGTATTTTTCCTCCGATGGTAGTTTTGATGGTTAATGTCGGTGAAGAAACCGGAGAGCTTTCCGACATGCTAAAACATGTTGCGACTTTTTATGAAGAGCGTATAGCTACAATGGTTGAACGGTTGTCATCTTTACTGGAACCGTTTATGCTTGTGTTTATGGGTGGAGTAGTCGGATTTTTGGTGGTTGCCATGTTTTTGCCGATATTCAAACTGGCAACCTCAATTAAAATGTAAGGAGGGTGTTATGATACAAAAAAGAGGTTTTACCTTAATGGAATTGATGTTAACGGTTGTTATTATTGCGATCCTGGTTAGCATCGCAATCCCTTCTTATATTGATACAGTTGAGCGCGCCCGCGCGCGTGAGGCGGTGGCTACTTTACAAACAGTTCGCTCAGCAGAACTTACTTATGCCGCGGAACGCCGGACGTTTATTAATTTAACGGATAATGATCGATGGGCAATGATCGGGCTGGAAAATCCTAATAATAACGCAGAAAGATCCTGGGATTATGATACAACAAATGTGGGTGCTGGTACTGTTACCGTAAGGGCAACGCGTAACTCTGGCCGATATGATAATGGCTGGATTACTCTTAATCAAGATGGCACTACTGCAACTGGCGGAGGATGGCCTTTTTAGATTAAGTTTTATTTATAAAACTTAATATGATTTGAGCTGCACTTTTACTGGCTTGTTTATTACCTAGTTTTTCCTTTACTACTAAAAGCTTCCCCTTTATTTTTAGTAGTTCTTGCTTGTTTTGTAATATTTGGATTGTCTTTTCAGTAATAGGTTTTTTTTTAGCCTGAAATTGAATGAATTCCGGAACGATTTTTCTCTGGGCAACGATATTTACCAGGCCGATAAAGGGAAGTTTTATTAGTAAACGGGAAATGAGCCAAGTTAGCAGGCTTGTCTTATAAACTATCAACATTGGTGTATTTATTATCGCGGTTTCCAATGTGGCAGTTCCTGAACATACCCAGGCAAAAGAGCTTATATGCAGGTATTCATAAGTGTCGTTTTCAATGACAGTTAAAGGCAAATCTAAATATTGGCGGATAAGATTTTTTATCAGCTCATTTTTTATGTTTGAAGCTTTTAATATTATAAATTTTGCTTGCGGCATTTTTTTATAAAGCAGTTTTGCGCTTTCCAGCATAACCGGTAAAATGCGTTTTACCTCTATTTCTCTTGAGCCAGGCAATAGAGAAATTAATAAATCTTGCTCGAATAAACCTATTTGTTCAAGGAGTTCTTTTCTTCCTTTTTTAAGGTGGATATGTTCAATAAGCGGATGTCCGACAAATTCAGCGTCAATATTGTTTTCTCTATATAAGGTTTGTTCAAACTCAAATATCACGAGCATTTTATCGACAACCTGCTTTATCATGTGGATTCTTTTTTTTCCCCATGCCCATATCTGCGGGCTGATGTAATAAATAATTTTTACTTCGGGGAAATCTTTTTTTATTCTTTTCGCCAAACGAAGGTTAAATCCAGGATAGTCAATCAAAATAACTGCGTGGGGTTTTTTTGCCGCAATTTCCTTAAGTATGCGGTTAAAGGCAGCTTTAAAAATATTATAGTGCTTAAGTACTTCAATAAAGCCGATAATCGCGTATTGAGCCAGGTCTATTAATATCTCTACGCCGGCTTCGCGCATTTGCGTGCTTCCGATTCCGCTGATGCGCAGATCCGGGCAGCTTTGCTTTAGCTTTAAAACCAAAGATGCAGCATGCATATCTGCAGAAGGTTCTCCGGCAACAATAATAATGTGTTTTTCCATCAGGTTCTTTCTTTGAATAAATATGGTTTATTCAGCAATTAAAGCTAAAAGCTGGATTTAAGTATTATTTTTTTCGGGCTATTTGATTTGCGGTGATGTTTTTGAATTTGTTTGGTTATTGTAAGCGCTATATCTAACGCGTCTTTTGCATCGCGGCCGCAAACAAGAGGCTGTTTATTATTTCGTATGCATTTTAAAAAAGAACGGAGTTCTTCGGCAAGAGGTTCTTTTTTAGGGACGAATATTTCTTTACGGGTAATTTTTACTTTGTTTTTTCGGAAAAAAATAATTTTTTGCTGAGCGTAGTCAATACTTATATAGGAATCTTTCTGAAAAATTCTTATTTTCCGCATAACATCATTGCTTATTCTGCTTGCCGTTAGATTGCATACGGTTCCGTTTTTGAAAATCAGCCGGGCATTAGCGATATCATCATATGAAGAAAGGACATCAACTCCGACCGCATGAATGCTTTTTAACGGAAACTTTATTAAGGAAAGGATTATGTCAATGTCATGGATCATCAAGTCTAAGACAACACCTATGTCAGTGCTGCGTTTTGGAAAGGGGCTTAATCGGTGGCATTCGATAAATTGCGGGTTTTTACAGAGCCTTTGAATGATTTTTATTGCCGGGTTGAATCGCTCAACGTGCCCGACCTGTAAAATTTTCTTTTTCTTTTTGGCCAGCTTAATAAGTATTTCAGCGTCTTTTAGCGTAGTTGTAATAGGTTTTTCTATCATTACGTGGATATTATTATTCAAAAAATCCTTGGCGATTTGAAAATGAGTGCAGGTAGGGGTGGCTATACTTACCGCGTCAACTTTACCAATTAAATCTTTATAGTTACATAAGAAAGCAGTATTGAAATTTAATGCATGCGTTTTTGCTTTTTCCTCATCAATATCGCAAATGCCGGTTAAGTTAGCATCAGCGCATTGAGAGTATATACGGCTATGGATTTTTCCTAAATGTCCGGCGCCTATGACGGCAACCTTGATTTTTTTCATAAGTGTACTAACTTTAGCATATTTCTTCCTTATTTGTCAAGCCGCTTTAACTCAAGTTTGAAATGACATAAAGCTGTAGAAAATATCATAATTTGCCCGTAGGGATAAATTCTCTAATCTGCTATCTGGTTTATGGTAACTGGTTTCTGGTTACTTAAATAATAGCATAATTATTGACCGCAGGAAATTTTTATAGTAAGCTATATTGCCATGAAAATAAAAAAGAAAATATTCAGGTCAACAGTTTCGCTTATTAGTATAACTGGTTTGCAAATACTAATATTTTTATTAAGAATTTTTCCGTATCGTTTGATTTGCGCAGTTGGCAATGGGGTAAGCGGTCTATATTATTTACTGGCGCATAAAAACAGGAATCTTGCTTTGCGAAATCTTAATATTGCTTTGGGAAGCTACTTTGATGCTGAAGAAGTTGAAAAAATAGCTAAGCAGAGTTTTAGTACCATGGGTAAAATAATTCTGGATACTCTCTATTACAGGGGGCTATCTAAGCAGAAAGTTAAGTCGTTAATTCATATCAAGGGGATAGAGCATTTAGAAAAGGCATTAAAAAGAGGCAAAGGAGCTGTTATCATAAGTGCGCATTTAGGTAGTTTTACTCTTATGGGAAGCCGCTTGACTTTTGAAGGGTTTAAATCTACTTTTGTTGCAAGACATGCCAGGAATAAAAGGGTTGAAAGGATTATTATGAATTTCTGCCGTAAGGTGGGGCAAAAGATTGTTTTTAATCGGCCAATACTTACATGTATGCGCATATGTATAAAAATTCTTTCTCGCAATGAGATCCTGATTATCGAAATGGATCAAAATTTCGGGACAGAAGGTTCGGAGGTTAATTTTTTTGGCCGTCCAGCTATGGTGGCAAGCGGTCCTGTAAAACTTGCATTGAGCACACAGGCTGCGGTGATTCCGATGTTTATCGTCAGGCAGCCTAATGATACGCATATTATAATGATTGAGCCGGAACTAGAAATGGGGCAAGGAGATAGCAATGATGAAGCTGTGCGTATTAATCTGCAAAAGATTATTGATGTTGTTGAAAAATATATAAAATTATATCCTGGTCAGTGGGTTAATTGGATTCATAAGCGCTGGAAGGTGGAGCATAATAAGATGGAAGGTTTATAGTTACAACATGAATTGAATAAATTAGAAATGTGATTTCAAAGAAATAGATATTAAATTTAACTTTTATACATCCGCGGCCTAAAACCGTTTTGAAGATTTCCAAATACGTAAAGCTGTAAAATATGACTGTATGCTTTAACAATAGAAATAAAACCGGCAAATACCATAAGTGTTACAAATGAAAAGCAACAGAGTTATTGACACCAAGATAGCGGTGTTTTTATTGACATTTTAGGTGTAAGCATATAAAATAGAAAAATCAACTAAAAAGGTGAGGGAAATGAAAAACAAAATAAAATTAGGGCTGCCGAAAGGGAGTTTACAGGAATCAACTATACGTGTTTTTCAGAAGGCAGGATTTTTGATCAATGTTTCCAGCCGTTCTTATTTTCCTTCAATAGATGATGCGGAGATTGAGCTGGTTTTGCTCAGAGCCCAGGAATTGCCCAGGTATGTGGAAAATGGCGTTTTGGATTGCGGAATTACTGGTGCTGACTGGATATTAGAAAATAATGCGAAAATAATTGTAGTTACTGACCTGATGTATGCAAAGCAGAGTATGAGCCCTATCCGTTGGGTGCTTGCTGTGCCCTGCGGTTCAAATATTAAGCAGGTTAAGGATTTAAAGGGGAAACGTATTGCGACTGAACTGGTTAATGTAACTAAAAAATACCTGAAAAAGAATAACGTTAAAGCTCATGTGGAGTTTAGTTGGGGAGCAACTGAAGCTAAAGTTCCGCAATTAGTCGATGCTATTGTTGAGCTTACTGAGACAGGTTCGAGTTTACGCGCACATAATCTGCAGATTATTGATACTATCTGTCAGTCAAATACACAATTTATAGCAAATAAGTCCGCATGTAAAGATAAATGGAAGAAAGATAAGATAGAGAATATTGCGTTATTGCTTAAAGGCGCAATTAATGCCGAGGACAAGGTTGGGTTAAAGTTAAATGTGCAGGATAGAAATTTAGAGAAGGTAATTGCGCTCTTGCCGGCAATGAGAAACCCGACAATTTCTCATTTGAGTAAAAAGGGCTGGTATGCTATCGAAATAGTTTCAGATGAAAAAATTGTCCGCACGCTTATCCCGAGTTTAAAAAAAGCTGGAGCGGAGGCAATAATAGAATATAACTTAACAAAAGTAGTTCCGTAGTATTATAAGAAAGGAGTGAGTATTTTATGCCTTGCGGTAGGAAACGGAAGCGTAAGAAAATATCTACGCATAAGAGGAAAAAAAGGTTAAGAAGAGACAGACATAAAAAGAAGCATTCATAAAGGCAACTCGTGTAATGAAAGAAATAAAAAAAAAGCTTTTCTTTTTTAGGTTTTTAGTGCTGGTTTGTGTGGCTTTTCTCGGCGCCGGATGTGCTGCAAAAAAAACCTATACGAAGAAAATTTCAATTGAGAACACCTATAACAGTGCATCAAATAAACATATAAAAAGAAGCTTGATTGCAAAAGCCTACGCTCATTATCTGCGTGGGCTTTTGTATGAAAGAGAACATAAGCTTGATGCGGCTCTCGAGGAATATTCTAAAGCGCTTAGCTATGATAGAAATTCTTCTTCAGTGAGCATAAAGCTGGGGACAGTTTATTTTAAAAAGGGGGATTTTCCCAGGGCGGTTAAGGAGCTGAAAAAAGCTTTGCTGGTTGATCCGGGGAATATAAAAGTAAAGATGCTTATGGGCATTATTTATACGGCGTTGGGTGATTTTAAAAATGGAACGCTGGTTTATGAAGATATACTTAAAATAGAGCCTGAGCATATGCAGGCACGTTTGAATTTAGCTGATCTTTATGTCCTAGAACAGAAGGTTGACAAAGCAATAGCCGCTTATGAGTACCTGGCTCAAAAGGATACTCCGTTGCCTTATATATATTTGAATTTAGCAATGCTTTATACGCATTTAAATCAATTTGATAAGGCTTTACCATGCCTTGAAAAGACTATTTCAATCGCGCCGGGTTATCTGGATGCGTATCTTGGATTAGGGCTGGTTTATGAGTTGAAAAATGAAGTTGAAAAATCAAAACAGGCATATGAGAAAGCGATAGAACTTGACCCTAATAGCCCTTTGGCATATTTCCGTCTGGGACAAATGTATGCTGATAAAAATTTACTGGAGCAGGCTCTGGTGCAGTTTAAGAAAGTTATTGAAATCAATGCCCAGGCAGTGGATGCTTATTTCGAAATGGCGCATGTTTATTTGCGCTTAGAGAGAATAGATGAGGCGGTCGAAGTACTTTTGCGTGCGGAACCTTTATTGAAAAATAAATCACAAGTGTTTCTTTTGTTGGGATTAGCTAACAGCCTTAAGGACAATTTTGAGATAGCGGAGGATTATTATCAAAGATCACTGAAACTGCGCCCTGATAATGACATGGTTTATTTTTATTTAGGGGCCTTATATGAAAAAAAGGGCGAACGTGAGTTAGCTAAGAAACAATTTTTAAAAACACTTGAAATAAATCCAAATAATGCTGACGCCTGCAACTATTTAGGGTATATGTATGCTGAGGAAGGAGTAAATTTGGATAAAGCTGCGCAACTGATAAGCCAGGCATTGGAAGTTGACCCGGAGAATGGGGCTTATATTGATTCGCTGGGTTGGGTATATTTTAAACAAGGTAAAATAGATGAAGCTTTAAAAAAAATGGAACGGGCTGTAGAACTTCAAAATGATGATCCGATAATTCTTGAACATTTAGGAGATGTGTATTTTGAAAAAAAAAATTATGAAAAGGCAAAAGAACAATGGCAAAAGTCATTGAATATAGATTCGTCTAGAAAAAAAATATTGGATAAAATTAAAAATCTTGAAAATTTAACAATAAATAAAAAGGAGGAGCAATGAACCGGTTGCTTCGAAAAATAAAAATTTTTCTGGAAGACCATTGGATTCTCTTAGCTATCATTCTTGCGGCAGCTATTCTGATCATGCTTTCCGCAATAGGAATGTCAAAGCTGGAATCATATGCGCGGATTAGCGCTTTGGCAAACATGCCGTTAACAATTTTAGTTATGCTTATTAGCGGAGCGATTACCGCGTTTATTTATGTATCGGTAATGTTCGGGTATATGGGAAAGATGAAACAGCAAAAAGTTGATCCCCGTCAGGTGGATGTCAAGTTTTCTGATGTAATTGGCATAGATCAGGCTGTTGAAGAGGCGCGTGAAGTTACTCAGTTGTTAATAGACCGTTCAAGATTAAATAAAATGGGCGGACATTTTATAAAGGGTATTCTTATGGTTGGGCCGCCTGGATGCGGTAAAACCTATTTGGCAAAAGCGATTGCTACCGAGACCGGTGTCCCTTTTTTAAGTATGTCCGGTAGTGAGTTTGTTGAGATGTTTGTTGGTGTCGGAGCTAGCCGTATCCGTAAAATGTTTACTAAGGCAAGACGGCTGGCATATTCGCATGGAGGCTGTATTATTTTTATTGATGAAATAGACGCAGTTGGCCGTGTCCGTGCGTTTAGCTTTGGGGGAGGGCAGGAAACAAATAATACGCTTAACCAGCTGCTTGTTGAACTTGACGGAGTTGCCGGACGTTCGAATATTGTTATTATTGGAGCGACTAACGCGGCAGAGGGGCATTTGGATCCGGCTTTGCTAAGGCCCGGACGTTTTGATAGAAAGATCTACTTTAGTTTGCCGGATGTTGACGGGCGTGAAAAAATATTCCGCTATTATTTAAGTAAAGTAAAGGCAGATCCGAATGTAGATATCGGAAAGCTCGCCAGGCAGGCGGTTGGTAAAACTCCTGCGGATATCGAATATATTGTAAAAGAGTCGGCATTGATAGCAACCCGTAATAAGAAAGAATTTATTGCGCATAAGGAATTAAGCGATGCGATGGAACGTATAGAGTTAGGGCTTAAACATCGTATGAAGATGACTACGAAAGAAAAAGAGATGACCGCTTATCATGAAGCAGGCCATCTTATGACAACATATTTTTTGCATCCGTATAACGATGTTTTTAAAGCTTCGATTATTCCCAGAAACAATTCACTTGGGGTTGTTCACTCTCAGCCGAGAGAAGAGTTCCATTCACAAAATCTAAACCATGTTTTTGCGCAGATAAAAGTATCTTTAGGCGGTTATGTTGCCGAGAAAGTACAGTTTGGGATTACAACTACAGGCGTTTCCAGTGATTTTAAGGTGGCAATGGCTTATGCACATCGGATGGTTTGGCAGTTTGGCATGGGCATTTCCGGCCGTATCGGTGATTATACGACAATTCCTCCGGAACAGCTTTCCGAATCGGTTAAAGAGCGTTTAAACGAAGAGACTAATCAGATATTACAAAAATGCCTTACAGATGTGACAACCCTGCTTAAAAAGGAAAAGATATTACTGGATAGGTTTGCTAAAGAGTTAATTGAACGAGAAGAACTGGAATATGATGAAATAGAAAAAATTTTTACTGAATATGGAAAAAAACCTTTCTTTTTGGAAAATTCTTAATTGTTTAATAGCAGTATATATTTTTTGCGGTTTTTGCTCAGGATGCGCTCCGACTTATCCAAAAGAAAAACTTACGAATTCTTTAGTGGATATTTGCCGTAAAGAATACAATGTTGACGTGCAAGCTCAGCTTAAAGGCAAGACAATTATAGTTTTTATTCCTTTAGATGAGTTGTTCGATAGCAAACTGGACATTTTGCCGGCAGCGGTTGAGAAAATAGAAAATGTGATTCTAACGACTTCGCGGGTTATCCTTAGTACTGATGCGGAAATTGATTTTTATACGATCATTGCAGCTGATATTAAGACTACAGCTGCGGAATTTGTACTTGTGCGATATATGCCGGATGTTTATAAGCTTATGAATGGGTGGATTAGCCGGGATGAATATAGGATGAGGGTTTTATGGGAAGTTAATTTTAATCCCTCTGTGTTGAATCGAAAAGTTTATGATTTTAATTTGGATGAGGCCAGGCTGGCTCCTTTTCTGGCAAAGCAAATTGCCCAACGTTTAAATATATTTTTTGATTCTTCGGTTGTGTATAAAGTAAAAGTAAAGGGGGATTACTTTGAAGAGGGGAGAGAATTTAGCTTTTCAATGGTTACTGCTGATGTAAATGCGTTTAAAAAAATTTATACTCCGGTGACGATTTATCAGGCGCAGAAAGTTTTGAGCCTGTATGGTTTCGGAGAGTTTGATATGGTTAAAGTAAAGAATGAACTGTTAAGAAATACGTTTAGCGTTACGAAAGATGAACTGAAAAATTATATAAATATAAATGCGGATGATTTGTTGACTTTGCCGTTATATCCTTAAAATTGATGTTCAGGATTTACGAAAGGCTTTCTTTTTACCGGTAAAATCAGGAAGGAGCAATCGAAGTGAATAGCGCACAGTTAGGAGAAAAAGCAAAACAAATGAGGCGAAGTATTATCAAAATGCTTGAGAAAGCCGGTTCAGGACATCCTGGAGGGTCACTTTCATCCACAGATATTGTTACATGTTTATTTTTTAATGTTATGAAACATGATCCGCGTAATCCGAAATGGCCGGACCGCGATAGGTTCCATTTATCAAAAGGACACTGTGCTCCTATTATATATTCAGTATTAGCGGAATCCGGATACTTCCCAAAAGAAGAGCTTAATCACTTACGTAAACTTGGCGCGCTTTTGCAGGGGCATCCTGATGTGAATATCCCGGGTATTGATGTTGCAAGCGGGTCTTTGGGCCAGGGGCTTTCAGTGGCTTTGGGAATGGCCTTAGCCGGGAAAATGGATAAAAAAGAATACCGTGTGTATTGTTTATTGGGAGATGGGGAAATTCAGGAAGGTAATATCTGGGAAGCGGCGATGGCTTGTGCGCATTATAAAGTGGATAATATATGTGCTGTTTTAGATTTTAATGGTTTTCAGATCGACGGCCGAGTGTCAGATGTCATGGCAATTGACCCTGTAGTTGAAAAATGGAAATCTTTTGGCTGGAATGTTATCTCTATCGACGGCCATGATATTGAACAAATACTGGCTGCTTTTGCGCAAGCGCGAAAAATTAAAGGCAAGCCGACAATAATAATTGCAAAAACAATAAAAGGCAAAGATGTTTCATTTATGGAAAATGTCGTTGATTTTCATGGGAGAGCGCCTACCAAAGAAGAGGCGTTGATAGCTTTAAAGGAGTTGGCGAATGGCGAGTGAACTATTATATCAACGGGATGTTTATGGAAAAACACTGGTAGAACTGGGTAAGCAGGATGAAAATATTGTGGTGCTTGATGCTGATTTATCCGGATCGACACGTACTGTGCTTTTTGCCCGTGAATTTCCGGAACGTTTTTTTAATTTTGGAATTGCGGAGCAAAATATGATGGCAACGGCAGCAGGATTAGCGAGCTGCGGCAAGAAAGTTTTTGCCTCGACCTTTGCGATGTTTGCAACCGGAAGAGCTTGGGACCAAGTAAGAAATTCTATATGCTATAGCGATATGAACGTTAAGATAGTAGCTACACATGCCGGTATTACAGTAGGGCCTGATGGAGCAACTCACCAGGCTTTGGAAGATATAGCGTTGATGCGTGTTATCCCTAATATGCGTGTAATTGTTCCTTGTGACGGGCCTCAGACAAGGGATGCTGTCATTGCCGCGGCAAATATTCCAGGCCCGGTTTATGTGCGTCTTGGCCGTTCAAAAATTGCTACTATTGAAAATAAAGGGACATTTACTTTTGGAAAAGCTGAGATATTAACTAAAGGAACGGATATTGCGATTTTTTCCTGTGGTATTATGACAAAGATAGCGTTGGATGCTTTGGCGTTACTTTCTCAAGAGGGAATCAGCTGTTCACTTATAAATATACATACTATAAAGCCTTTGGATGTTCTTGCAGTTGAAGAATCAGCTAAAGATAAAAAAGGAATTATTGTGTGCGAAGAACATTCGACTACCGGAGGGCTTGGTTGCGCTGTCAGCGAGGTTCTTAGCCGGTTAGGTATGGGGGTTGCGATGCTGCGTATTGGAGTGCGCAATAAATTTGGACAATCAGGGGATCATGATGAGTTGCTCAAAAAATATAATCTTAGTACAGAAGATATCGTAACGGCAGCTAAAAAACTACTGCTCAAAAAATAAGGGTAAATCTTTGTGTTAACGTTTAAAGCGCCGGCCAAGGTGAATTTATTTTTAGAGGTTTTGGGAAAAAGAAAAGACGGTTATCATGAACTTATAACATTTTTTTTAAAAATCCGGCTTTTTGATAAAATATATATAAAAAAAAATAAACAAGGGATAAAAGTTACCTGCTGCGGTTATTCGGTCCCCTGCGATTCCTCAAATTTGGTTTTCCTGGCCGCTAAGGCTGTTTTTAAGGCTGCCGGAATTCGCGATAAGGGAGTTCATATACATGTTGAGAAAAGAATACCGGTCGGGGCAGGATTAGGCGGTGGTTCAAGTGATGCGGCAGCAACAATTAAAGGGGTTAACGCGTTGTATAAGCTTAAATTACCGCGCGAAAAGCTTCTTGATATTGCTAGGAATATTGGAGCGGATGTGCCATTGTTTTTATTTGATCAGCCTGCCGCGTTGGGCCAGGGAAGGGGCGATATTATAACGCCTTTCCCTTGGAAGAAAAAGCTATGGTTAATTCTGGTTAATCCAAAGATATCTGTATCTACGAAAGAGATTTATGAAGCATTACCAATTACCTTGACAAAGAGGAAGAATGATGTTAAACTTCTTGTTTGCGCTTTTAAAAATCCGAATAAAAAAACTTTAGAAAAAACTTTATTTAATCGCCTTGAAACAGTTACATTTAAAAAGTTCAAGATCCTGTCAAAAATAAAAAAACATATATCCGCTCTTGGAGTAAGGGCGGTTTTAATGTCTGGGAGCGGGTCTGTGATTTTTGGGATAGTTGATAACAGAGAGGAGGCGATGCGCATTAAGAGAAAGTTTCAAGGGGAGCATGAGATTATTGTTGTTAGAAATTTATAAACGCATACATCTTGGAAAGGAGTGGTTCGAAGATGGAAGTTACTGAAGTAAGAGTATTTTTGCGCAATAAGGATAGCAACAAGAAATTAAAAGCGTATGTAACTATAACCTTTGATAATTGTTTTGTTATTCGCGATGTTAAAGTTATTGAAGGCAGTAAAGGCTTGTTCGTGGCAATGCCTTCGTCAAAAATGAAAATCGCATGTCCAAAATGTGCGCATCGTAATGTTTTAAGAAGTAAATATTGCAATCAATGCAGCGCTATCTTGGAACAGCAATCAAGGGCTCCAGTTATGAGCACCGATGAAAATCGTCAGAACGAACATAAGGATATCGCTCATCCGATTACGCCTGATTGCCGAGAGTATATTCAAAAAAAAGTGCTAGAAGCATATGAACAGGAAGTCAGAAAGGCTCCTCTGGAACATGCGGCATCTTCGAATTCTTCGGAATTTGACGAAGCGGTAGATGAAGAAATATAAAATAAAGCTCATTTGCCCGGTAGTGTAATGGTAACACCCGAGAATTTGGATCTCGTTTTCCAGGTTCGAGTCCTGGCCGGGCAGCCAAAATTTAGAAAACCAGGACTCGTGAATTAAATTATAGAATTTTCGGAAAAAGGCGAGTTATTTTTTCGATTCTAAAAAGATAGTGTATAGTAATTTTATTAAATTATAAAAACATGAAAAATTTAAGCGTGGTTATTTTAGCGGCCGGGGAAGGCACCAGAATGAATTCCAATATCCCAAAGATATTGCATAAGCTTGGGAGTAAGCCGATGCTTGGGCATGTTATGGAAAATGTCCAGGCTGCCGGTATAAAAAATATATTTGTTATTACCGGATATAAATCCCATTTGGTGGAGAAATATGTGGGGGATAAAGCTAAATGCATACAGCAAAAAAGCCTCTTGGGTACCGCAGATGCAGTTTGGCAGATTAAGGATGAAGCAATCTTAAGGGATAAAGACGCGCGTTTATTGGTTATATACGGGGATACTCCGCTAATAACGGAATATTATCTTACTGATGTGATTGAGGTTTTTAATAAAAAAGGCTTGAGTATTAATTCTGTCCTAACAGAGGATCAGGATGAAATATTAGGCGTTAATTCCCGGCAGGGATTAGCTAAGGCTTATAGAATTTTCAGGACAAGGATATTGGATAAGATTATTGCTGGTGGAGTAACTGTTTTGGATCCTGAAACTACTTTTATTGATGAAAAAGTAAAAATCGGAAAAGATACGGTAGTTTATCCGTATACTTTTATTGAAGCTGATGTGGATATCGGAAAAAATTGCAGTATCGGGCCGTTTTGCCGGATCCGCTCCGGTTGCAGAATATCGGATGACGTTTCTTTGGGGAATTTTGTGGAGGTTAACCGTTCGAGTATTGGTGAATCAGCGCGGATTAAACATCAGAGTTATATCGGGGATACGATAATCGGCAAAAATGTTAATATCGGCGCGGGGACAATTGTGGCTAATTATGATGGAAAAAACAAAAACCAAACAATAATTGAAGCTGATGCGTTTATTGGCACAGGAACAATCCTTGTTGCTCCGGTAAAAGTGGGTAAAGGTGCGATGACTGGAGCTGGAACTGTTGTCCCCAAGAATAAGGATGTTCCGGATAGGACTATTGTAGTCGGTGTCCCGGCCAGGGTTTTTAAAAAAAAATAAAGGGAAATAAGCATTATGCAGAACAAGTTGATGATTTTTAGCGGAAATGCGAATAAAAAGCTGGCACAAGATATTTGTGATAATTTAGGTGTTCCTTTAGGTGATGCCTTTGTAGGATGTTTTAGCGAAGGAGAGATTCAGGTTAAGATTAACCAGAATGTCCGAGGCAAAGATGTTTATGTGGTGCAACCAACATGTCCTCCTACAAATGATAATTTGATGGAACTATTGATTTTACTTGATGCTTTAACTAGAGCTTCTGCCGGAAGGGTGACTGCTGTAATTCCTTATTATGGTTATGCCAGGCAAGACCGTAAAGATCAACCTCGTGTTCCAATTACAGCAAAACTTGTAGCGAATTTATTGACAAATGCCGGGGCAAACAGGATTTTAGCTATGGATTTGCATGCCGGTCAGATACAAGGATTTTTTGATATTCCGGTGGATCATCTTTATGCCGCGCCGATTTTAATTGATTATTTTAGCACGTTCAAAAACCAGGATTTAGTAGTTGTGTCTCCTGATGTAGGCGGAGTAAAAATGGCAAGAGCATTTGCAAAAAGGCTGGGGGTTTCTTTAGGAATTGTCGATAAACGGCGTATTGATGCCCAGAGTGCCGAAGTGATGAATGTTTTAGGTGAAGTGGAAGGTAAAATAGCCGTATTGATTGATGATATGTGTGCGACTGCCGGTTCTCTTACTGAAGCGGCTAGTGCTTTAAAAAAACAAGGCGCCAAAGCTATATATGCCGGAGTAACCCACGGTGTTTTTTCCGGGCCAGCGTTAGAAAGATTGGATAAAAGTGTGTTAAAGGAAATTGTAGTTACAGATACTATACCTTTGGAGAACAATAAGAAACATCCGAAAATTAAAGTTTTAAGCGTGGCAGGTTTATTGGCAGAGGCGATAAAACGTATTCATAATGAAGAATCGGTAAGTTCACTATTTGTCTAAAAATCTGTATTTTGTTAAATAAAGATAAGGCTGATTTAATGCCGAATTAGAATCTGCTTTTTTCATACAGGGAAAGTTCTGTGTGTTGAGAGGGCAGAACTATTAAAAGGAGGAAAATTCTGTGGAACGTGAAGTATTAGTTGCTCAAATAAGGAAAGATACTGGCAAGGCAGTTGCCAAAAAATTACGCAGCAAAGGAGAAATTCCTGCAGTTGTTAACGCTAAGAATGAAGCGCCAATACATATAACTACAGATCGCCGTGATTTTATAAAGCTTTTGCATAAACAGGGCGAAAATGTAATTATTGATTTAAAGTTGAAAGGCGAAGGTCAGGAACTTGAGAAAACAGCGATTATTAAAGAGATTCAATATGATAATCTTAAAGGCGGTATATTTCATATTGATTTTCAACAGATCAAGCTTACGGATAAAATACGTATGCATGTGCGTCTTATGGTTAGAGGTGATAGTGAGGCTCCCGGGGTAAAGGCTGGCGGTATAATGGAACATGTATTGCGTGAAGTAGAAATCGAATGTTTACCGACAAACATGCCTAAAGAACTGATAGTTGATGTATCTTCAATGGAAATTGGTAATATGATACATATAAAAGATTTAGTTGTCGGCGAGGGTATAACAATTATTAATGATCCTGGCCAAACTGTTATTGTTGTGAAAATGCAGGCAGAAGAGAAACTCGAAGAAGAAAAAGTAGAAAGTGAAGAAGAAGCTGCTGCTGAGCCGGAGGTTATTAAGAAGGGCAAAGCTGAAGAAGAAGTATCTGAAGAGGAATAATATCATCTGGTTATCTGATGTATTGGTATCAAGAAAGAGTCGGCTTAAAAGACAGGAAAGCTGTTGTCCCGCTTGCAGAATATCAGGAATATGGGCGTGGTTGAATATTGCTCATAAACAGGGATGGAGTTAGGACATTTATAAGCTGTGTAAAAAAATGAAATTAATTGTCGGATTAGGCAATCCTGGTCTTCGTTATAAGAACACAAAACACAATGCGGGTTTCTGGGTTATCGATAAGCTTGCCAGTCACCTTGATGTTTCTTTATCAAAAAACACATTTGATTCTCAATGGAATCAATGTATATATAAGGGCGAGAGTATTATTCTAGCAAAACCAGCTACGTTTATGAATTTAAGCGGGAGAACGGTTAGGAATTTTATTAATTATTTCAAAATTCCCTTGGCTGATGTTTTAATAGTATTTGATGAGGTTGCGTTGCCCTTGGGGGTAATTAGGCTGCGTTCATGCGGGACTGCGGGCGGGCATAAAGGTCTAGCTTCGATATTGGATTTTTTGCAGGATAATCATATTGCGCGGTTGCGTTTTGGGATAGATTTACCCTCAAGAACAGAGGATTTATCCGATTATGTCTTAAGTTGTTTTAAAAATAAGGAAGCTATTGAATTGGCAAAGGATATAGTGGAAGTATCAAAAGAAGCGGTGCTTTGCTGGATAGCTGATGGCATTAGTGTGGCAATGAATAGGTATAATAGACAAAGGAGGGAAAGTTCTGATCATGAATAATTATGAAAGTGTTTTTATAGTGAAAGCAGCACTGGATTCAACTGCTCAGGAAAAGCTTTTAGAAGAAATTAAAAATACGATTACAAAAAATAACGGTGAGATTACTCAAGTACAGCCTTGGGGGAAAAAAAAACTTGCATATTTGATAGAAAAACAAAGTGACGGAATATATTATTTTCTTGAATTTAAATTGATTCCGGCACTTGTAAAAAAAATCGATAATTTATTTAAACTTAATGAGTCAATTTTACGTGTGATGATAATACGTAAATAAATGTAAGGAGGCTAAATGGCAACCCTTAATAAAGTTTTGCTTATGGGCAATCTTACCCGTGATCCGGAATTACGCTATGCTCCTAACGGCACTGCGGTTACAACGTTTACTTTAGCGATGAGCAGGGTTTTTAATAGTGTCAGTGGGGAAAAAAAAGAAGATGTTTGTTATGTGCGGGTAGTATGTTGGGCAAAACTGGCTCAGATTTGCAGTGAATATTTATTTAAAGGCCGTCCGGTTTTTGTTGAAGGCAGGCTACAGAGCCGTTCTTGGCAGGCATCTGATGGGACTAAGCGCAATACTTTGGAGGTTATAGCTCAGAATATTCAGTTCTTAGGAAAAGGCAAAAATCAGGAACCGGTTTCCGGAGCCGATGAAGTGGCTTCTGGAGAAGATGTGCCGAACAATGATAAGTTAGAGGAATTTTCTCTTGCTGAAAAGCAGGATGATGAAGTTCCATTTTAAAATCAAACAAATAAAAAGGAGTTATAAATAATGGTAAATGAAAGGAATAACATTAAGCAGAAAAAAGGCAAGAAGAAGACGGTTTTTTTAAAAAAAAGAATTTGCCGGTTTTGCTCGGAAAAGACAACTCAAATAGACTATAAGGATATTAACCGCATTTTAAAGTTTATAACTGAACGGGGGAAAATAGTTCCTTCCCGGGTAAGCGGCAATTGCGCGAAACATCAGCGTAAACTAGCACAGGCAATTAAAAGAGCGCGGTTTATTGCGCTTTTACCGTATGCAGCTGAATAAAAAAGAGGCTTAATTCTTTGGTTAAAGATATTGTTACTTGGTCATATCATCGCAGTTAAGTATTTTTAGCTAAAGCTTTATTTAAGGAGATATAGGTATGAAAGTAGTTTTAAAAGAAAATATTAAAAATTTAGGTAATTTAGGAGATGTTATTGAGATCTCTGCAGGGTATGCCAGGAACTATCTTATTCCTAAAGGCAAAGCATTGGAAGCAACTAAGGGGAATTTAAAGTTATTTGAAGATTATAAGCGAATTCAAATGAAGAAATATCAGAAGGAAAAAGAACAGGCAGAGCAGGCAGCTAAAAAGCTTTCCGGGGTTTCTTGTACAATTGTTATGCCGGCAAATGAAGAACAGTTGTATGGATCAGTAACTAATGCGCATATTTCTGAAGCCTTGCAGCAGGAAGGTATTACTATTGATAAAAAAGATATTCTTTTGGAAGAGCCGATTAAAGCCTTAGGAGTCTACCAGGTTACAGTTAAAATTCATCCGGAAGTTAAACAGCAGGTTAAAGTATGGGTAGTCAAAAAATAAGACAGAGGCATAAGGATAAAGAAGAGCCTAATGCATTAATTACCGACAAAGTTCCTCCTCAGAACATTGAAGCGGAAATGGCTGTTTTAGGAGCGATGATGCTTGAGGAAGAAGCGATTTCTCAAGTAGTGGAAATATTAAATTCTGCTTGTTTTTACCGGGATAACCACAGGATGATTTATGAAGCTATTGTCGGCCTTTATGATGAAAATAAGGCAGTTGATTTAATCACTCTTACCGAACAGTTACGCCGGGATAATAATCTTGAGGATGCTGGTGAAGCAGGATATCTTACTGAATTAGCAAATATTGTTCCTACTGCGGCCAATGTTGCGCATTATGCAAAAATTGTTAAAGAAAAATCATTGCTTAGAAATCTGATTACTACAGCAACTAATATCATAACTGAAGGATATGAGCATGATCAGGAAGTTGATACATTGCTGGATAAAGCTGAAAAACTGATTTTTGAAATAACTGGGTCTAAAATAAAGGGTGGATTTGTCGCGGTCAAGGATTTAATTAAAGATAGTATTGAAACGATTGAAAAGCTATATCAGAAAAAGACCCAGGTTACAGGGATATCAACAGGTTATCAGGATTTAGATGAAATAACTGCCGGATTTCAAACATCAGACCTGATTATTGTTGCCGGAAGGCCTTCGATGGGAAAAAGTGCGCTTATGTGCGGTTTTGCGGAACATGCGGCTTTAATGGCGAAGGTTCCTACTGCAATTTTTAGTTTGGAAATGTCTAAGGAACAGTTAGTGCAGAGAATGTTGTGTTCATATGCCCGGGTTAACATGCAAAATGTGCGTACGGGATTTTTGTCACAGGAGCATTGGGGGCATTTGGTTAATGCGGCAGGAAAACTTTCTAATGCGTCATTGTTGATAGACGATACGCCAGGAATTACCGTGCTTGAATTGAGAGCAAAAGCCCGCCGTTTAAAATCACAATATAATATTGGGCTTATAATTATTGATTATTTGCAGTTAATGCAGGCAAATAGTATGCGCACAGAAAGCAGACAGCAGGAAATTTCAGAAATTTCCAGGGCTTTAAAAGCTTTAGCCAGGGAATTAAATGTCCCTTTAATTGCGGTTAGTCAGCTTTCCCGGGCAACAGAGCAGCGTGAAGGATATCGTCCGAGGCTTTCTGATTTAAGAGATTCCGGAGCAATCGAGCAGGATGCGGATTTAGTAATGCTGCTTTTTCGCGAAGAATATTATAATCCTACCGAAGAAAATAAGGGGATGGCAGAGGTGATTATCGCTAAACAGAGAAACGGTCCTGTTGGGAGCAAGAAGCTTACTTTTTTGAGCGAATTTAGCCGTTTTGAAAATTATACGCAAAGAGAGGCATAAAGCACATGAATAATAAAATGGTTTGCTTTGTTTTGGCTATTTTCTTTATGTTTTCTAATTGTGCGTTTGGTAATGATCAAAAGCGTCTGGTCATTGATATCGATGTCCAAAATAATAAAATAATCGGTAAACAAACCATTCTTTCTAAGCTGCAAACCGAAAAAGGCAGAGAATATTCACCGATTACTTTGAGCGACGATATAAAGAGGCTTTACGCTACAGGGCTTTTTCGTGATGTGAGCGCGGACGTGCAGGAAAAGGAAGAAGGCGTAAAAATAATTTTCAAGGTTTTCGAGAAATCGAAATTGGGGAAAGTCATTTTTTTCGGTAATCGTAAGATTAAAACAAAGAAGCTATTAGCTGAAATGAAAGTAAAAAAAGGAGAAATATTTGATCAATTTCAGTTAAAAGAAGATGTGGGAGAACTCAAAAATTTTTATGCTAAAAAAGGTTATTCTTTGGCGGATATAAAATATGAAATTGAAGAAAAAGAAAATATTATTGAATTAAAAATAATAGTTGATGAAGGAAAGAGGCTTAGGATAAAAAAAATTGATTTTATCAATAATAAAAATTATACAGACAAACGTCTTTTAAAACTGATTAAAACTAAGAAACGCTGGCTTATGGGGTCTGGGTTTTTAAAGGATGATGTGCTGCAAGAAGACGTGGAGCGTCTTATTGCTTTTTACCGCTCGGAAGGGTTCCTGGATATAAAAGTTAATTCTCTTATTGAATATAATGAAAACAAAACTTTAATGAGTATTAATTTTTTGCTTGAAGAGGGGATAAAGTATAAAGTGGGTAAAGTTGCTTTTACGGGGAATACTATTTTTTCGGAAGAAACTATAAAAGAGCAGCTTGTTTTATTACCGGAAGTGATTTTTAGTGAAGATAAGCTTAGAAAAGATATCTCGAGTATCCAAAATTCTTATTTTGATAAAGGGTACATTTCTTCTTCGGTAAAAGCAGATACGATACTTAATCCGCAGACTGGGAGAGTTGATTTGTCTTACAGCATTATTGAGAATAATATTGCTTATGTGGACAAAGTCAATATTCAGGGCAATACCAGAACAAAAGATGTGGTTATCCGAAGGGAAATGAGGCTTTTCCCCGGGGATCGTTATAATGGGGAAAAATTAAGAAGGAGCCGTGAGCGTCTTTATAATTTAGGTTATTTTGAAGAAGTTACTTTTGATACTTCTGCTGAACCAACAACATTGCCGGATAAGCATGATATGGACATTTTTGTGAAAGAGTCAAAAACCGGAGAATTTAGTTTTGGGGCAGGGTATAGTTCGGTGGATAGATTTATCGGTTTTGTTGACTTGACTCAAAGAAATTTCGATATACTGAATTTCCCTACTTTTACCGGTGCAGGACAGAAACTGCGGGTTAGAATGGAATTCGGTTCAGACCGTAAAGATTATGAGTTGGGTTTTGTTGAACCATGGTTTTTAGGATATCCAGTATCAACTGGATTTAATGTTTTTAGCCGTACTAGAGATTGGGACAAATATGATGAAAAGCGTATAGGAGGAGATGTTTTTGTCAGCAAGGATTTTGATGAATATTGGAATGGTAAATTGACCCATCGGTATGAAAGTATCCGAATTACGGATATCGTTTCTGATGCGAGCAGGGATATTAAGGCTAAGGAGGGAAAAAATTATATAAGCAGCGTGATTTTGGATGTTACTCATGACAGCCGCGATAATATATATAATCCTACCAAGGGATGGTTAAACGCTTTTTCAGTAGAACATGCCGGAGGTATTTTAAATGGGGATAAGGATTTTGTGCGGTATTTTTCAAGGCAAAGCAAATATTT